>NZ_JBHTUV010000001.1:0-148986 GCF_042793475.1 Microbacterium sp. NPDC056569
CAACCGCGACGCCACCGCGCTGTCCCCGAGACCCTGCTCGAACCACGCTACTGCCGCTTCGCGCTGCACCTCACTGAGCGAACTGTTAGTACGCACACGACTGACCCCCGGGAGTCGGAACTGAATTCTCAGTCCAACTCCCGGGGGTCAGTTCATGCTGCCGGGGCCCTCTGGTCTCGCGTCGGTCAGTTGATGCGAGTGTGGGTGTTGTCGGCGCCGTACTCGAAGATGCCGATCGACGCCTCGGTCGGGTCGCCGGCCTCGTCGAACGTGATGGCACCCGAGTAGCCGTCGTAGTCAGCCGTGCCGCCGCCGAGGATGATGTCGGCGCACTCCTCGAAGGAGGTGCACTTCTCACCGTCGCCGCTGCCGCCCGAGACCTCCTGGAGGTTGGCGGCCAGGTCGGCGCCCTCGGTCGAGTTGGCCACGAGTGCGGCCAGAGCAAGAAGCACGACGGCGTCGTACGACTCAGCGGCGTAGTTCAGGTCGGCGAGCTCTTCGTTGCCCTCGCCCGTCCACCAGCCGTTGAGGCGCTCGACGAAGTCGTCCTCGAGGGCGGGTCCGGGCTGGGTGCCCTTCGAGCCCTCGATCGGCACCGGCATGTCGGTGCCCCACTGGCTGGTGTTGCCGTCGACGAAGTAGAAGTTGCCTCCGTCGAAGCCATCGGCGACGACGGCCGGAACGATCGTCGAGGTCTCGACGAAGCCGATCACGGCGATGGCGTCGGGGTTCTCGGCGAGCACCGCGCTGACCTGGGCGTCGTACGTGGTGTCGGTCGCGTTGTAGGCCTGGCTCGCGACGACCTCGCCACCGGCGGCCTCGAAGTTCTCGGTGAGCGCCGCCTCGAGTCCCGTGCCGTACGCGTCGTTGAGGTAGATGATGCCGAGCGTCTGGTGGCCGTCCTCGGCGATCAGGTTACCGAGCACCTCACCCTGGAGCAGGTCGCTCGGGGCGGTGCGCCAGTACAGGTTGTTGTCGTCCCAGGTGGTGAAGTCGGGCGACGTGTTGGCCGGCGAGAAGGTGACGACCCCTGCCGACACCGCCTGGTCGAGGAACAGCTTGGTGACACCCGACGACGCGGCGCCGATGAGCGCCGAGACGCCGTTGCCCAGGAGGCGCGGGACCGTGGTCTCGTACGCCTTGTTGTCGGGGTCGCCCGAGTCACCGAACTCGACGTCGACGGTGATGCCCTTGGCCGCCTCGTTGATGTCGGCGACCGCGAGGCCCACGCCGGCCTCCTCGGGCGGTCCGAGGAACGCCAGAGCGCCGGTCTGCGGAAGGACCGTGCCGATGCTGAGCGTGAGGTCACGCTCTTCGGTGGGGGGCGCGCTGGTCTCGCCACCGGTGCCGCCACCGCCGCCGGTGCAACCGGCGAGGACGAGGGCGCTGGCGCCGACGAGCGCGATGCCACCGAGGACGGTGGTCGTACGCGAGCGGGTGAAGACGCTCATGTTGCTCCTTGCTGTGTATTGACAACGGGAACGGCTCGGGCGCCGACCCAGTGCACTAAACCTAATCGTCGGCAAGCGTCCGCAATGTTGCCTTTCGTTAACGATCTGTAACGGATTGAAAACCGTGATCGGAGGGCAATTCCGGATGCTGCGCGCGGGCGTGTGCTGTGGATAACTCGTCGTCGGCCGGCCGAGCGGGGCCGGGGCGCCCGCCGCATCCGGTGCCGGCGTGCCATACCCCTCGCGGGTATACACTGGTGTGGCAGGTACCCCTGAGGGGTATCCTTCCCCGATCCATAGAGGAGAAGTCATGGCTGAGGCCGAGTACACGGTGACTGGAATGAGCTGCGGGCACTGCGAGGCGTCCGTGCGCGGTGAGGTCTCGAAGCTCGAGGGCGTCCAGGATGTCCAGGTGAGCGCCGCCGCCGGCACGCTCAAGATCGTCTCCACCGCCGACATCGCCGACGACGCCGTGATCGCGGCCGTCGACGAGGCCGGCTACAGCGCGGTCCGCGCATGAGCGAGGCCTCGGTCCCCGCCGCCCGGTTCGAACTCGAGATCGGCGGGATGACGTGCGCGTCGTGCGCCGCGCGGATCGAGAAGCGGTTGAACCGGATGGACGGGGTCGAGGCATCCGTCAACTACGCCACCGAGAAGGCGTGGGTCAGCGCTCCGGCGGGGCTCGACCCGCAGGCGCTCATCGACGAGGTCGAGAAGACCGGGTACACCGCCGCGCTGCCGGCGCCGCCTGCCGGCGAACCCGCTGACGGCGGCGACCGCGACGCCGACCCCGAGCTCACCGGCCTGCGGCACCGGCTCATCGGGTCGATCGTGCTGTCGACACCGGTGATCCTCATGGCGATGATCCCGGCGCTGCAGTTCACCTCCTGGCAGTGGGCGTCGCTGGCGCTCGCGGCGCCCGTGGTGGTGTGGGGCGCGTGGCCCTTCCACCGCGCCGCCTGGATCAACCTGCGCCACGGCGCGGCCACCATGGACACCCTGATCTCGCTGGGCGTCTCGGCGGCGTTCCTGTGGTCGCTGTACGCACTGTTCTTCGGGCACGCCGGCATGCCCGGCATGACGCACACGTTCGAGTGGTCGGTCACGCCGAGCGACGGTGCGGGCGACATCTACCTCGAGGTCGCCGCCGGCGTCACCACGTTCGTGCTGGCCGGCCGGTACTTCGAGCAGCGGGCCAGGCGCCGGGCGGGCGCAGCCCTGCGCGCGCTGCTCGAGCTCGGCGCGAAGGACGTCGCCGTGCTGCGCCCGTCCGGCACGGAGGCGGGGCCGGTCGCGCTGGGAATGCCCGGGCTGGGTTCCCCCGTCGCCCCCGCGCTCGTCGAGGTGCGCGTGCCCGTCGCCGACCTCCGGGTCGGCGAGGAGTTCGTCGTGCGTCCCGGCGAGAAGATCGCGACCGACGGCGTGGTGACCTCGGGCACCTCGGCCGTCGACGCCTCGATGGTGACCGGCGAGTCTGTGCCGGTCGAGGTCGCGCCCGGTGACGCCGTCGTCGGCGCCACGGTCAACGCGGGTGGTCGGCTCGTCGTGCGCGCGAGTCGCGTCGGCGAAGACACGCAGCTCGCACAGATGGCCCGGCTCGTCGAAGACGCGCAGTCGGGCAAGGCCGAGGTGCAGCGCCTGGCCGACCGGATCTCGGGCATCTTCGTGCCCATCGTGCTGCTGATCTCACTCGGCACGCTGGCCGTCTGGCTGCTCACCGGCGCGCCCGCATCCATGGCCTTCACAGCCGCGGTGGCCGTGCTCATCATCGCGTGCCCGTGCGCGCTCGGCCTCGCCACCCCGACCGCGCTGCTGGTCGGCACGGGCCGCGGCGCGCAGCTCGGCATCCTCATCAAGGGTCCCGAGGTGCTCGAATCGACCCGCAGCGTCGACACCGTCGTGCTCGACAAGACCGGCACGGTGACGAGCGGGCGCATGTCGCTCGTCGACGTGGTGGTCGCGGGCTCGCTCGATCCCCACACCAACGAGGCCTCGGCGGCCCGTGCCGAGCTCCTCCGTATCGCGGGAGCGCTCGAGCACGCCTCCGAACACCCCATCGCCCAGGCGATCGCCCGTGCCGCGGCGGCGGAGACCGGCGCGTTCCCCGCCGTGGAGTCGTTCCAGAGCCTGCCGGGCAGGGGCGTCTCGGGAGTCGTGGAGGGCCACGCCGTGATCGTCGGGCGCGCGGCGCTGCTCTCGGACTGGGCGCTCGGCCTCCCCGCGGAGCTGGCGGAGGCGAAGGCAGGCGCCGAGGCGCTCGGCCGCACCGCCGTGCTCGTCGCGTGGGACGGCGCCGTGCGCGGGCTGCTCGTCGTGGCCGACCAGGTCAAGCCGACGAGCGCAGAGGCCGTGACCCAGCTCAAGGCGCTCGGCCTCACCCCGGTGCTCCTGACCGGCGACAACGCGGCGGCGGCGCACGCCATCGCCGCGGAGGTCGGCATCGAGACCGTGATCGCCGAGGTGCTGCCGCACGACAAGGTCGCCGTCGTCGCCGGGCTCCAGGCCGAGGGCCGCGTCGTCGCGATGGTCGGCGACGGGGTGAACGACGCCGCCGCCCTCGCGCAGGCCGATCTGGGCCTCGCGATGGGGACCGGGACGGATGCCGCCATCGAGGCGTCCGACATCACCCTGGTCCGCGGCGACCTGCGGAGCGCCTCCGACGCCATCCGCCTGTCGCGCGCGACGCTGGGCACGATCAAGGTGAACCTCTTCTGGGCGTTCGCGTACAACGTCGCGGCGATCCCGCTGGCGGCCCTGGGCCTCTTGAACCCTATGATCGCCGGAGCGGCGATGGCGTTCTCGAGCGTCTTCGTGGTGGGCAACAGCCTGCGTCTGCGGCGGTTCCGCAGCCACTCGACCACTCACCGTTGAAGGAGTCCGATATGACCGACACCGCTCTCGGGCACTCCCACTCTCCCGCCGGCGAGCACTCCCATCACGGCTACATCACCGACAAGGACAAGTACCTCAACCGCCTCAAGCGCATCGAGGGTCAGGCCCGCGGCATCCACAAGATGGTCGAGGATGAGAAGTACTGCATCGACATCCTCACGCAGATCAGCGCCCTGACCTCCGCCCTCGAGGCCGTCGCCGTGGGCCTGCTGGACGACCATCTGCGCCATTGCGTGGTGGATGCTGCGCGCCTGGGCGGCGCGGAAGCCGACGCCAAGATCACCGAGGCCACGCAGGCCATCGCCCGCCTCGTGCGCTGATCGCTACGCCGCGACGCGCGTGCGGCGGGCGTGGAGCACCGAGTCGACGGTGAGCACCACGAGCGCGACCCACACGAGGCCGAAGCCGATCCACCGCTCGAGGGGCATCGGCTCGCCGAGGACGAGCCAGCCGACGAGGAACTGCAGGATCGGCGCCACGAACTGCAGCAGGCCGATCGTGGTGAGCGACACGCGGCGCGCGCCCGCGGCGAACAGCAGCAGCGGCACAGCGGTGATGACGCCCGTGAGGCTCAGCAGGAGGGTGTGCTCCCACCCCTCCGTCCCCATCGAGAGGCCCTCGGTCGCCCCGACGATCACGAGCACCACGACGGCGATCGGGGTCAGCCACAGCGTCTCGAGCGTGAGACCGCTCACGGCGTCGACCGACGGACCGACCTTCTTCTTGACGAGGCCGTAGACGCCGAAGGATGCTGCGAGAGTGAGTGCGATCCACGGGAAGGCGCGGTACCCCACCACGATCACGAGCACCGCCGTGGCGGCGATGCCGATGGCGACCCACTGCGTCGGGCGCAGCCGCTCGCGGAGCACAAGAACCGCGAGCAGTACCGTCGCGATCGGATTGATGAAGTAGCCGAGGCTGGTCTCGATGACGTGGCCGTTCAGCGCGCCGTAGATGAAGACCTGCCAGTTGACGTAGATCAGCAGCCCTGCGATCACGGTGAGGCCGAGCACCCTCGGCTGCCGGAAGATCGCGGTGAGCCGCGGCCACGTGCGGGTCACGGTGAGGAGCAGCGCGCAGAAGACGAGCGACAGCAGGATGCGCCACGCCACGATCTCCCACGGACCGGTCGGCGCGAGGAGCAGGAAGTACAGCGGCAGGAAGCCCCACAGCAGGTACGCCGAGAACGTGAAGATCCCGCCGAGCCGGCGCTCCCGGGCGGCGGCGGCATCGGACACGACCCGTCGGGTGCCGGTCGTGACGCCGAGGTCCAGCGCCGTCGAGTCGTCGAGTCCGTCCGCAGCGGTGGGTTCCGACGGGGAGGACTGCGGGTGGCTCACCGAGTCAGCCTACGCCCGCCCGCCGCGGCGCCGGCCCGCTGCTCCGGGCTCGCAGCATCCGTCGTCTGCCGTCCTCGGCCGGAATCCTGCCACTGCACACGACGAGAGGGTCGGATGCCGAAGCATCCGACCCTCTCGTGCGCGCAGTGCGCGGGACTCAGCGAACGACGACCGCGAGGACGTCGCGAGCGGACAGGACGAGGAACTCGTCGCCGCCGAACTTGACCTCGGTCCCGCCGTACTTGCTGTAGATCACGCGGTCGCCGACGGCGACGTCGAGCGGGATGCGGTTGCCGTTGTCGTCGATACGACCCGGGCCCACCGCCACGACCTCGCCCTCCTGGGGCTTCTCCTTGGCGGTGTCGGGGATGACCAGACCGCTGGACGTGGTCTGCTCGGCCTCGACCTGCTTGATGACGATGCGGTCCTCGAGCGGCTTGATGGAAACCGACACGGTCTACCTCTTCTTTCTTGGGACGAAGACTCGTTAGCACTCTGACATTGAGAGTGCTTACGTCAGTCTAGGCAACCGGCTGGCACTCATGCAACGTGAGTGCCAGCACTGCGTCACACGGATGCTGCGACCCGCCCGCCGCCGAACCGGACACCGATCCGCAACCGGACATTGGGCGTCCGTTCATGTATCACGCGACCCCTGAGTCCCTCACAGAATTCATGACTTCGTTTTACGCGCACTCCCTCGCGCCCGACCGCTCATGGTGATAGAACTACGGACGGGGGAAGACGTCCTGATCTCGGGGAATCGGACAGATGGCATTGAGCACATACGTGCTCGCCGTGGATATCGGTACAAGCAGAACAGCCGCATCTACAGCGACCACGGATTCTGACGGAAATACAGCGACAGCTCGGTTCGCGTTGGGGAGGCAAGCGGACAGCGTTCCGACGGCCGCCTTCGTCGCGGACGACGAACTGCTTTTCGGCGAGGCGGCCGAGCGGCGCGGCCTCGCCCAGCCGGAGCGGCTGGTGCGCGAGTTCAAACGACGCATCGGCGACGACGTGCCGGTCGTGGCGGCCGGCCGGCGGTACGCGCCGGAGGATCTGTTCGCCCGCATGGTCGCGTGGGTGGTGGATGCCGTCGCCGAGCGCGAAGGCTCCCACCCTGAGGCGATCATCGCCACCGTTCCGGTGGCATGGGGGGATTACCGCCGTTCCCTGATCTCGGCGGCGGTGGCACGCGAGATCTCGTGCCCGGTCGAGCTGGTGAGCGAGCCGGTCGCCGCGGCGTGGCACTACGAGTCGACGTCGCCGCTGACTCCGGGCAGTGTCCTCGCGGTGTACGACCTGGGCGGCGGCACCTTCGATGTCGCGCTTGTCGGCCGGGATGTCGACGACGAGCTGAGGATCATCGGCACCCCCACCGGAATCGGCGACTTCGGCGGCGCGGACTTCGACGATCTGGTGCTGCGCACGACCATCTCTGCCGCGGGGCTGTCGGCCGAGGATCTGGCCGCAGACCCGAGCCTGCGCGTGGGGCTCGCGGCCCTGCGTCGTGAGTGCGTCGACGCGAAAGAAGCTCTGTCGTTCGACTCCGAGGCCGTGATACCGGTGCTGCTCGCCGGCGCGTCGAACTCGGTGCGGATCACGCGGTCGGAGTTCGAGAGTCTGATCGACGAGGGCCTCGAGCGCACGATCGACGTGCTGCAGGACACGCTGGAGGCCAATCACATCGGCGGCAGGCTCGACGCGATCCTGCTGACGGGCGGATCGTCGCGCATTCCGCGGGTCGCGCAGCTCCTCTCCGAGCGCTTCGACACGCGCATCGCCGTCGACGCCGACCCCAAGGCGGTCGTCGCCCTCGGCGCGAGCCGCGTGCTCGCCACTCGTCTCACGCCCGGCGGCTCCCTCGCCGGAGCCGGCGAAGGAACCGGCACGATCGGCGCGGTGGTCCTCGCCGATGCCGCGCCCGCGGAGCCCTTCGCCGATGACGCCGCCGCGGGCGCGGCCAAGCCGCGCCGCTGGTTCCACCGCCTTCCCGCGACGGCCGCCGTCGCCGGCGGCACGATCCTGCTGGCCGGCGGGATCGTGCTGCTCAGCTCGACGACGCTGGGTGTCAGCTCGCTCCCGCTCGATCTCACGCCGGCGTTCGCCGACCTCACCCGCGACGACGACCCGGACACGGCGGACCCGTCGGACGCGACGGCCGCGGCGCCGGTGGGTGCTGCTCCGGACAGCAGCGCGACCACTCCGCAGCCCCCGGGTGTGAATCCGAGAAGGGATGCTGCGAAGCTGTCGTCACCGACCCCCAAGGCCTCGACCGACTCGACGGCGGCACCCAAGCCCGGCGCGCGCCCCACCACAGGATCCTCGTCGACGCCGTCGCAGTCGTCGAGCAACCCGTCGAGCGGCAGCGGCGGCCAGACCGCGAGCGGGACGGCTTCGGATCCGGCGGACGAGACGCCGACGACGACAGGTCCCGGCCCGGACCCGACCACCGATCCGCAGCCGGAGCCCACGACCGATCCGCAGCCGGAGCCGACCACCGATCCCCAGCCGGAGCCCCAGCCGGAACCCGAGCCCGAACCGCAGCCCGAGCCCGAGCCAGAGCCTGAGCCGCAGCCCGAGCCCGAGCCGGAGCCCCAGCCGGAGCCCGAGCCCCAGCCGGAGCCCGCACCCGAGCCCGCACCGTCGCCGAGCGACACGTCGGTCCCTGAGGTGCCCTGATGTCGTCGATTCCCACGCTGATCGAAGCGGATACGTGGGCCGCGTCGGCCGAGGCCGATCTTGACGCGTTCCGGTTCCCCGGTGAAGCCGCCCGCGCCGTCGTCTCGGGCAGCGCGGGGTCGGGCAAGTCCACGTTGCTGAGGCGCCTGACACGGCTGCTCGCGGCAGAGGGCACCGAGATCGTCGCTCTGCGCGAGTCCACCCGCATCTCCGCCGTCCCCGCGGATGAGGTGCTCATCGTCGACGATGCCCAGACTCTGTCGGCCGACCGCCTGCGCGAACTGGCCGCGCGCGCGGAAGACCCCGACGCGGGACTCGTCGTCGCCGTCCGCAGCTGGCCCGTCCCGGCGGAGCTCCCGGCGTTGCTCCAGCAGCTCGAGCGCAGCCGTCCGGCGATCCTGCTCGGCGACGTGACCAAGCAGCGCCTGCGCGGGGAGACCTCGGACCTCGGTGAATGCGAAGACGCGGTGCTCAGGCTCACCGGCGGAGTCGCATGGCTCGTCCGCGAGTGCATCGACGCCCATGACGAGGGCGATTGCCAGGACGATGCCGACCATCGCGTGCTGCAGGAGTCGCTGCGCCCCCGCATCCTGCATCGCCTCATGTCGGTCTCGCCGCCCGTGCGCCGGCTCGTCGACGGGATCTCACTGGGGATCTCACCCCTCGACGACACCGCCGACGGCAGCGTCGACGGGATCGAGTCGCTGCTCGCGGAGGGCTATGCCGAAGGCCTGCTCACCAATGACGGACGCCCTGCACCCATCATCGCAGCGGCGGTGCGCGCGGTCGCACCGGTGACGCGCATGATCGAGGTCGTCGAGTCGCACTCCGCCCTCGGCCTGCGCGACGGCGAGCTCTTGCGCAGCTTCGACGGCGTGCGCGATGCGCGGGCCGCGACCGCGCTCGCCGCATGGGCGCGCGACGCGCTCGCACGGGACCCGCAGCTCGCCGCGAACCTGCTCGACCTCGCCGTCGAGTGCGGCGCCGACCCCGAGGCGGTCGCGGACGACCGCGCCTACGCCGCCTGGGCGCTCGGTCGCGTCGACGAGGCCGGCGTCATCCTGGACGCACGACTGGCCGCAGCGCAGGGAGCCGCCGCAACCGGGCTGGTGGACCTTTCGGCGGCCGTCTGGGCGGACCGGGGCATGATGCAGCTGGCCGACGAGACCTACCAGACGCGAAAGCCCCGCGACGCCGCCGCCGCCACCCGAGCACACCTGGCCGCAGCGGGCGTGGGCCGGCTCCCGGACTTCGTGCCGGCATCGGACGCGCGCGGCACCGCGCCGTCGGCGCTGCGCACGGCGTACGCGCTCCTCGAACGCGGGCTCGCGGCGACGCTGAGTCCCACGACCGATTCGACCACGCTCGCCGACCTGCAGCGGGCATCCGAGCTCTACACCGCCTCGGCCGACACCGGAGCCACGGTAGAGCTGCCGTCGGTCATCGCCGCGGCCGCGGCGATCGGCCTCGGCGACCTCAAGACGGCGCACACGATCATCGACGACGCGCTCACCGGCCAGCAGGGCGGGCCGCACCGCGCACCTCGGCTCAACCTGTGGGCGGCATGGATCTCGCTGCAGCGTGAGCGTCCGACCGACGCGCAGGCGGCGCTGGCCCGCGCGACGAGCGGTCAGGCGCTGTCGCCTCGCGACGATGCGTTCGCCGCGACGATCGCCATCGGGCTGGCGCGCCGCTACGACGACGCGGCCGGTCTCGCTGCGGCCTGGGAGGCCGCGCACGCGCGGATCACCCGGGTCGAGCCCGACCTCTACTCCCTGCTGCCGCTGGGCGAGCTCGTGATCGCCGCCGCACGCCTCGGCGACGCCGCCTCGATGCGAGTGCCCTTCGAACGCGCGCTGCGCATCGTCGCCGATCTCGGAGAGCCGCCGGCCTGGTCCACCCCGCTGCACTGGGCGGGCATCCAGCGGGGCATCCTCCTGAGCCAGCCCGATGCCCTCGCCCCGCATGCCCGCGCCCTGGTCGCGGCCGCGCCGCACAACCGTCCCGCCGCCCGCATGGCGCAGGCCGGGCGCGTCTGGACGTCGGTGCTGGCGGGCACGGTGGATCCGGACGCCGTGGAGACGGCGGCCCGAGGTCTCGCGACCGTCGGCCTCGCGTGGGACGGGGCACGCCTCGCCGGTCACGGCGCCGGCCGCTCCGACGACCGCAAGGTCATCGCGCGACTCCTCGCGTGCGCCCGCGAACTGCACCCGCGCGACCCCGTCCGCCCCGCGGACGGCACGGAGGAGAGCGCCGCGTCGCCGGCTGCGCCGGTCGAGAGCGTGCTGAGCGATCGCGAGCGCGAAGTGGCGGAACTGGTGCTCCAGGGCAAGACGTACGCCGAGATCGGCGAGGCGATCTTCATCTCGCCACGCACGGCGGAGCACCACATCGCGCATATCCGCAGGCGCCTGGACGCGACATCCCGATCCGATCTGCTGGCCAAGCTGCGCGTCGCACTGGAAGGCACGCAGTCCGCACCTTCTCCTCGAGAGGCGGTGGGGGCATGACCCCGTACCACTTCCCCCCGAGCATCGGGGGAACCCCCGATGCTCCCATCGGGAGCCTCACCTACTCTGAGGTCATCGTCGTCGATCAGCATCCCGGAGGTGGCGTCTCATGACCACGCCCTTGGCCACCGTCGCCAACTCGATCATCGAGTTCATCCTGAGTCTGCTGCGGGATCCCGCCGCCCTCGAAGAGCTCAAGGAGGAGCCCGAGGCCACCCTCGCGAAGAACAAGCTGGGCAGTGTCTGCGCCGAGGACGTGCGCGCCGTCGCTCCCGTCATCTACGACCGGCCCGACGTCGCACCGCGCGTCAACCCGCCCGCTCCCCCGTCGAACCACAACGACGTCGTCAACGAGATCACGCGCATCACCACGAACTGGACGATGATCGACAACCGCGCGACGATCGTCGACCAGTCGGTCAACCAGAACATCTGGACTGAGGGAGGGGACGTCACGCAGATCTTCGACCAGTCGGCGGGCGTCGCCTCGGGGGACGGTTCTGCGGCCGGCGGCGACGACGCGATCATCGACAACTCGACGAACACCGATACCGACATCGACGTCGACGGCGACGGCAACGACCTGGGGACGATCCCCGACGCCGTCGAGGACACGGTGACGGGGGTGACGGATGCGGTGACCGGCGCCGAGGGCGCCGAGGGCCCCCTGCCGGGCGGTGAGGAGATCGAAGAGACCGACCTCGAGGCGCTCGCCGCGGAGCCGGTCGACGACGGCATCCAGGAACCTGCGGAGCAGCTGGACGCCGCGGTCGATGCCGGCGTGCCCGAGCCTGCCGCCGAGGTCGTCGAGACCGTCGCGCAGCAGCCCGCCGTGGCCGAGGTCGACGAGGCGGTGTGGAGCGAACCCGCCGATGCCGCGGTCGTCGAAGAAGTCGTCTACCCCGAAGAGCTCGAGGAGCAGTAGCAGCCGGTGGCAGATCCCCTCTCGGGCGCCCAGCCTTCCGACGCCCCGGCCCAGCCGGGCGCGTCGGATCGGCGCGCCGCGGCCCCGCCGGCACGCCGGGCCGCGCCGCCCGCTCCCACGGCGCCCGCCGCGCCCACGGCGGCTGCACCCGCTCCTGGGGCGAAGGCGCCCCCTCCAGGTCCGGCGAAGCCTCCACCTGCGCGCCCCTCGCTCGAGAACCCGAACGCCGCACCGGTGCTGACGAAGCTCACACCGCCGTTCTCCGTCCGGATGACGCAGCTGTTCTGGATCCTGAGCTTCTTCATCGGCGGGTTCGCCGTCGTCTACATGGTGATCATCCGCAAGGAGCAGCTGCCGCTCATCGCCGACGCCGTCCGCCTCGTGGACAGTGCGCGCGCGGATGAGACCTACACCACCGCCGCCGATATCGTCTTCTGGTCGGTGTTCGGCGTCCTCGTGGCCGCGCTCCTCGTGCAGATCACACTGCTCGTGTCGTTCATGGCGCGGCGTCCCAAGGTGCGCGTGTGGCAGCTGCTCACATGGGTGGTGCAGGTGCTCACGCTGGTGCTCGCCCTCGACCTGGCCTTCACCGGCGAGCGCGCCGAGCCGCTGCGTCTCATCCTCGCGGCGCAGTGCGGCCTCGTGCTGCTCGCACTGCTTTCGAGCGTCATGCCGAAGGCGATCGCGTGGTCAGCGCGACAGCGCGACGTCGTCCCCCATCAGAAGGACAGCGCCGCGCCCGTCCTGTGACGCGATCTGCTCCAGGCTGCGGATCACCGTGTGGCACAGTCCCACGGCGCCGCGCTCGGTGAGCGGCGACTCGGCGAGCCCGCGCCATTCGGTCAGGAGCTCGTCGGCACGCTGCCGCACGGCCTGCCCGTCGGCGTCATCGGCAAGACCGAGCCTGGTCTGCGCCGCCGCGCCGCTGCCTCCGACGATTCGCTCGGCCTCCTCCAGCCGCGCCACCGGCAGCGCGTAGCCGCCGGCGCGGGTGCGTGACAGTGCGGCGAGCTCGCGCAGCGAGTGGGTCGTGGCGAAGATCCGCTCGATCTCGGCCAGGAGCGCGTCGCTCCCGGGCCGGGGCCGCTCGCGCAGCACCTCTTCGAGCCCCGGGAGCGCTCCGTACACCTTGAGCGTGTCGGCGCGCGCACGGAAGTGGTCACGCACCATCGCCTGGAGCGTGTTCAGTCCGCTGCGCTCGAGCAGCCCCTCGGCGAGCGCCGTCGACGTCGTCGCGCCGCCGCGGATGAGCGCCGCCGACAGGCGGATGCCGTACAGTCCGAACCGCGACAGCAGCTCGCGGCGCGTCGCCTCGCTGAGCTCGATCGCGTCGGTCGGGCGGGCGAAACGGTCGGCGGAGAGCAGGAGCTTCTCCCGTGCGGTGCGTTCCATGCCCGCCACGGCGGTGAGCGAGCGGAACTCCTCCTCCCGGAGGGTGCGGGCGGTCTCGGCGACGAGGCCGGCTACGGGGATGACGTCGAGGACGAGTGCGTGCAGGTCGCCGTCTGCGGCGTAGCGCTGCGCCACCTGACCGGCGGACAGCAGGGAGTCGATGCGCGCCGAGCCGATCTCGTCCGCGCGCGAGAGGACCGCGACGGCGTTGACGGTGAGCGAGCCGCCCATCGCGGAATCGCGGAAGGACTCGAGGAAGTTGCGGTCGGACGAATGCAGGTGCCGCATGAGGTAGATGACGGCATCCGGTGCCGAGGCCGCACTCTTCGTCGTGAGGTAGCCGGTCGCGCGGGCCGACACCTCGGCCGACAGGGAGGCGATGCCGGGCGTGTCGATGAGGATGAGCGACCGGAGGCTCTCCGACGGCCAGCCGACGTCGATCCACGCCACCTCCTCGGCGGTGGTGCTCCCGAGGTCGATCACGACGCGGCCGTCCTCGCGCTGGAACCGCAGCCGGCGGGGCTCGCCCACGTGCGGGTGCAGCGTGATGCTCGGCGTGCTCGCGCGGCGATACCAGGTGACCACGCGCGTGCACTCGCCGGCGTCCGTGGCCGCGATCGTCTCCCCCAGCATCGCGTTGAGCAGCGTCGACTTCCCCGCCTTGATCATGCCCGCCAGCGCCAGGCGCAACGGCCCCTGCAACCGGCGGTCGAAGGCGCGGATCACCTCGGCGGCGGGGTCGTCGGCGTAGAGGTCCAGCGCCTGCTGCGCGACGCGGCGCGCGTCGGCGAGTGCGGGCTCCTTCATCGTCGCGTGCCTCTCATCGTCCGATCACCGCAGGCTCTGCGGCTTGCTCGATGGCCGGCGGCGAGATCTGGCCTTTCAGCGTCTCGAGCGCGCGGAGCTGGTTGCGCAGCACCTTGATGCGCTGCTCGCGCTTGCCGCTGTCGACGCCGGCCGCCTGCTTCGCGGCGGACATGGCCTCGCTGAATGAGCGGGCGAGCTCGTCGGCGAGCGAGCCGAAGTGGTCTCGGGCGGTGCGCTGCACGAGGCGCAGGCGATCCTTGAGCTGCTTGCCGGCCTGGAAGATGACCTCGTCGATGTGCCGGCGCACGATGTTCTTCGCCTCGGTCTGACGTCGGGTGAGGCGTGCGCCCATGTCTTCGCGGAAGGCGCGACGGCCGACGATCACGCCGGCGATCAGCGAGAGCGGATTGATGAGCGGCAGTCCGATGAGGCCGGTCGCCAATCCCACCATGAGCACACCGCCGTACGAGCCGCGCACGCCGATGAAGATCTTCTCCGCCGCACTCATGCGGCCCTCGTCGAGCTCGCTGAGCGCCTCGACGGGGTCGAGCACTCCGGCGGCGTCGGCGACGTCGATGGCAGGCAGGCTCTCCTCGCCCTCGAGGAACAGCTCGGCGACCTGCTCCGACAGCCATCGCGCGCGCTCGTCGGTCCACACGAAGGTCTCCGAGACGGCGGCGCTGACGCGCTGGTCGAGCCACTCCGTCATCTTGTCCCAGATGGGACCGGGATCGCCGGCATCGATGGATGCCTCGGCCTCGCGCTGCACCTTGCGCAGGCGATCGCGGAGGTCGTGCTCCATATCGGCGATCAGATCCGCGACGCCATCCGTGAGCGTCACCTGCCAGCGCGCGGAGCGGCTGCGGAACTCGTCGGCGCGTTCCTTCGCCTCCTCGAGCTGCACGATGAGGCGCGGGGTCTCCTCCGGGTCGACGAGAACCGTCAGCTCGGAGCGCAGAGTGATCGCCAGCTGGTCGACGACCGACGCGAGGTCGTGCATCGCGCTGCGCTCGTGGATCTCCTCCGCCCGCTCGAGGATCTGCCGGCGCAGATGCGCGACGAGCCCGGGGAATCCGGACTCGTCGTTGAGCTCGGCATCCTGCAGCTCCGCAGCGGCGAGGCGGAGGTCGCTCGACACCGAGAAGATCGGGATGTCTCCGATCTTCGACAGGTGCCCTCGGTCGATCTTCTCGATCTCGCGCCAGTCGGGGTAGAGGTCGGTCTTGGCGAGCACCGCGGCGACGTTCGGCGAGACGCGCATCGCGTGGCGCAGGAATTGCATCTCGGGTTCGGTGTACTCCTGGGACGCGTCCGAGACGAGGATGACCGCGTGCGCGCTCGACAGCGCCGACAGTGTCAGCAGGGCGCTCCGCGAGTCGAGTCCGCCCACGCCGGGGGAATCGACGAGACGCAGTCCGCCGCGCAGGATCTCTCGAGGAAGCAGCACCTCCGCCGAGAGGATGCGACGCATGTTGTCGGGGTTCCCCTTGGCCGACACGTAGTCGGCGAGCGAGGTGATGGGGACGACTTCGCGCCGGGGCTCGCCTGCACCATCGGTCTCGGGCTGCACCAGGACGCTCGCGGACGGCTCGGGCGCATACCCGACCACCGTCGGCACGGTCGTCGCGATGTCGTCGTCGACCGGGCAGGCCGGGGCATTGACCAGCGCGTTGACGAGCTTGCTCTTGCCCTGCTTGAACTCGCCGACGACGATGACCCGCACGTGCGGATCGCGGAGGCGGTCGCGGGTCTGGATGAGGCGCCGCACCAGATCGCGGCGACCGACCTGGGCGGCGGCCTTGCCGACCTTCCCCACCAGATCGATGAGGGCCGCGTCCGAGTGGCCGCGGAAGGCGTGGTCGAGACCTGCGTCGGGGGCGGCGGCCGAGTCGTTGTGGTCGGGCAAAGGTGTGCAGCTCCTTGGGTTTCCCCGCCTGAGTCGATGTCGTTCGGCTCAGGCGGGGAAGTCGAAGGCGTTCGCGGCGGGATCGGTGCCGGTGTCGAACGACCCGGCGGCGCCACCCCAGAGGACGTCGGCGTCGACATCCCAGTCCGAGGCGGTGACGTTCTCGATCTCCTCCGAGAACGCGTTGGCGAACGGGAGCTCGTCGAAGGATCCCGTCGAGGTCTCATCGGCGAACTCGCCGCCGTCTGGGGACTCATCGTCGGCGAACAGCTCGTCGCCGACGGAGAAGGCGTCATCGAACGCCGACGAGCCGGCGTCCCAGTCATGACGGTCGGTCATCGCACTCTCCTCCTCGTCGGGTCGATCGAGGGTCCCCGCCTACCAGTATGCTCCCGCCCTCCGGACGGGTGCGTGTGCGCCCGACCGCTTGCTGCGGTCGGGCGCACACGGTGTGTCACAGGTCGAGTTCGGCCTGAACCGCACCCGGGCTGTTGATGATGCCGTCGTTCTCGAGCTCGACGTCGATGTCCGACTCGTACTCGTTGAAGGCGTCCTCGACCTCCACGTCGACGTCGGTCGAGTTGTCCTGGAAGGAGTCCTCGATGTCCACCTCGGTCTCCTCGTTGAACGAGTCCTCGAAGTCGACCTCCGTGTTGACGGAGTGGTCGTCGTTGAACGCGTCTTCGATCTCGACCTCGACCGAGTTGTCGGTGTTGAACGAGTCCTCGAACTCGACGTCCCAGTTGGTCGAGTTGTCGGTGTTGAAGGCGTCCTCGATCTCGACGTCGATGTCCCAGTTGGTCGAGTTGTCGATCGTCGCGTCGTCGCCGGCGCCTGCCGAGTTGTCACCCGACGCCACGCCGCCCGTCTGGCCGAAGACCTGGAAGACGCTGCCGCCGCCGTCCCCGCCGCTGGTCCAGATGTTCTGGTTGACCGACTGGTCGAAGATCGTCGAGCGGTTGTCGATCGAGAGGCCGCTGGCTCCGAGGAGGCCCGCGCCCCCGGCACCGCCGGCGCCGCCACCCAGGTTGAGGTCGCGGAAGCCCGTCGAGTACTGACGCACACCCGTCGTGATCGAGTTGTCGTTGAGGGTCTGCTGGTTGAACGAGTCGGTGATGTCGACGTCCACGTCGGTGTTGATCGAGTGGTCGTCGTTGAACGAGTCCTCGATCTCGACGTCCACGTCGGTCTCGGTCTCGTTGAAGGAGTCCTCGACCTCGACGTCCGTGTCGTACTCGTTGAACGAGTCCTCGTTCTCGACGTCGATGTCGGTGTCGGTCTCGTTGAACGAGTCCTCGACCTCGACCTCGGTCTCGGTGTTGCCCGAGTCCTCGATGTCCACGTCGGTGTCGTTGTACGAGTCCTCGTTGCCCGAGTCCTCCACGTCGATCTCGGTGTCGGTCTCGTTGAACGAGTCGTCGACGTCCACTTCGGTCTCGGTGTTGCCCGAGTCCTCGATGTCGACGTCGGTCTCGTTGAACGAGTCCTCGACCTCGACCTCGGTGTCGTACTCGTTGCCCGAGTCCTCGATGTTGGTCTGAAGACCAAGGAGGTTCGTGTTGTCGTCAGCCATGATGATCTTCTTTCTTGACAGGTGCCAGGCGGCGTGTTGGTAAGAGTCTCCGCATCCCGCAGCATCCGAACATCGGGAGGAATCCCCCCAGAAACCCCTATGCCGCCCGGGGTTCGCATGGGGGATCAGAGGGGGATCCCCGAACGGGGACATAGGCTCGGCAGGTGGAACTCTCCGAACTCGCAGCGCTCCTGACGCCGGAGGGCCTGCGTCTGCTCGACGCGATGCCGCCGGTGGACTCCTCCGACGACGTCGCGCGCGCCGTGACCCGGCTGCGTCGCGACGGCCACTCCCCCGACCTCGTCTCGGCGGTCGTCGGCCAGGCGCGGCTGCGCACCCGCGCGCGGGCGAAGTTCGGCGATCTGGCGGAACGGATGCTGTTCACCCGCGCCGGCCTCGAACAGGCGACGCGTCTGCCCATCGCGGCGCGTCATGCGGCGCGGTTCCGCGATGCAGGATTCGCACACGTGGCCGATCTCGGCTGCGGGATCGGCGGCGACGCCCTCGGCCTCGCGGGGCTCGGCCTCCGCGTGACCGCGGTCGACGCCGACGAGGTGACCGCCGGCATCGCCGCATACAACCTCGCGCCTTTCGGCGCCGACGCCGAGGTGCGGCTCGGCGCCGCCGAAGCCGCCGACCTCGACGGCGTCGACGCCGTCTGGCTGGACCCGGCCCGCCGCACCGCCGGCCACTCGGAGACCTCCCGCACCCGATCCGAGGACTGGTCGCCGTCACTGGACTGGGTCCTCGACCTGGCGAAGCGCATGCCCGTCGGCGTGAAGCTCGGCCCGGGACTCGACCGCGAGCTCATCCCCGACGACGTCGAGGCGCAGTGGGTGAGCGCCGACGGGTCGACGATCGAGCTCGTGCTGTGGTCGGGGGCGCTCGCGCGCCCGGGCGTGCGCCGTGCCGCGCTCGTGATCCGGGGCGATCAGGCGCACGAGCTGACGGCCGAGACGGATGCTGCGGACCAGCCCACCCGAGACCTCGGCGCCTTCCTGCACGAGCCGGACGGCGCCGTCATCCGCGCGCGCCTCATCGGCGATGTCGCCCGCTCGCTCGAGGCCGGCATGCTCGACGAGCACATCGCCTACCTCACGTCGGACGCCGCGCTCACCTCGCCCTTCGTCTCGACGTTCCGTGTGCGCGGGGTGCTCCCCGCCGACGAGAAGGCGCTCGCGAAGGCCCTGCGCGAGCGCGACATCGGCCGCCTCGAGATCAAGAAGCGCGGTGTGGACGTCGACCCCGCCGCCTTGCGCACGCGGCTGAAGCTCCGCGGCCCCGAGTCGGCGACCCTGCTTCTCACCCGCATCGGCAGCCGCCGCACCGCGATCCTGGCCGACCGCGTCTGAGCGCCGCCCCCGCCCACCCGTATCTCCGCGCTGTCGGCCCACGCTGCCGCATCCCGGCCGCGCAGCGGCACTTCCGGCCAACCGCGGTCGTCCCGCGGGGGCACCGACCGCGCGCGAGCTTCACGAGTCGGCCCCGCTGCCGCATCCCGGCCGGGTAGCGACACCGACGGCCGATCGGGAGGGCCGAATTCAGCCGATCGGGAGGGCCGAACTCAGCCGATCAGGTGCGCGCGCATCGCGGCGTAGAGCAGCCAGCCGGCGCTGTAGAGGATCGACAGCGTTCCGAGCACGATCGCCCACACGGCCACGGCTCTGCTCTCGAGCGGGCGCCGCAGTGCGATGATCGCCGACACGACGGCGACGAGTCCGATCGGGAATCCCCAGCCGACGAACATCGACACGACGAGCCCGACGATCGCGAACGCGAGCGCCCAGCCGGCGAGCCCGCGATGGAACGCCGAGTCGGTCGTCGTCCACGACGTGTCGTCGGGGTGGAACTCGCCGCCCGGCTCGGACGGCGCGGTCTCGACCGTGACGGCGACGGGCGCCGTCGGAAGACGCAGGAACCCGCCGCGGTGCGCACCCGGCAGCGGCGACGCGTCCTGCGCGAGGTCGACATCGGGCGACACCGACGTCACCGTCGGACCCGGAGGTCGTAGCGGCGCGGGCGCGGCACCGGGATCGACGGATGCTGCACCCTCAGGCGGCCCTGCGTCCAGTGTGGGGTCTCCCGAGGACTCAGAAACCGAGTTCCTGCCCGGAAACCCCTCCTCGCGCGGTTCCTCAGCCGGTTCGGGGTTTCTCGCGTCGGCCGCGGGCTTCTCGGCGTCGCCGGGCTGCGGCATCCGTTCGTCCGTCATGCCGACTCCGCGACCTGGATCTCGGTGACGGGCAGCGTCGAATCCGCGCCGAACTCGAGGGTCGAGGGCGCGCGGCCCGCCATGATGAGCTCGGAGGTCAGCGCCGCGATCATCGCGCCGTTGTCGGTGCAGAGCGACAGCGGCGGGATGCGCACCGTCACGCCCTCGGCGGCCGCGCGCTCGAGCGCGACGTCGCGCAGCCGGCGGTTCGCGATCACGCCGCCGCCGAGCAGCAGGCGGGGCACGCCGTGGTCGCGGCACGCGGCGAGGGCCTTGGTGACGAGCACGTCGACGACGGCCTCGCGGAAGCTCGCGGCGACGTCGGCCACGGGCACCGTCTCCCCCAGAGCCTCGCGCTGCTCGACCCAGCGGGCGACCGCGGTCTTGAGCCCCGAGAACGAGAAGTCGTAGCGGTGCTTCGCCATGTCGCTCGCGCGCGAGAGCCCGCGCGGGAACGGGATCGCCTTCGGATCACCGGATGCTGCGGCCCGGTCGATCTCGGGTCCCCCCGGATACGGCAGCCCGAGCAGCCGCGCCACCTTGTCGAACGCCTCGCCGGCCGCGTCGTCCATGGTCTCGCCGAGGAGCTCGACGTCGGTGGTGAGGTCGCGGACGAGGAGCAGCGAGGTGTGCCCGCCCGAGACGAGCAGCGCGACGGTCGGGTACTCGAGCGGGGGTGCGTCGGCATCGAGGATGTCGGCGGCGATGTGTCCGACGAGGTGGTTCACGGCGTAGAGCGGCTTCCCGAGTGAGACCGAGAGCGCCTTCGCGGCGCCGACGCCGACCATGAGCGCGCCGGCGAGGCCCGGACCGCTCGTCACGGCGACCGCGTCGAGGTCGGCGAGTGCGACGCCCGACTCGGCGAGCGCCGCCTCGATCGACGGCTGCAGCGCCTCGAGGTGCGCGCGGGCGGCGACCTCGGGCACCACGCCGCCGTAGCGGGCGTGCTCGTCCATCGAGCTCGCGATGGTGTTCGACAGCAGCGTGCGGCCGCGCACGATCCCGATCCCGGTCTCGTCGCAGCTCGTCTCGATGCCGAGCACCAGCGGTTCGGCGCGGTTCACGTACACACCCCTCCGTCCTCGTCCTGCCGGGCCCACCCGCGCAGGTCGAGCTTCATCACGACGGCATCGACGTCGTCGGGCTGGTAGTACCGGGCCTTGCGGCCGATCTCGGCGAAGCCCTCCGACACGTACAGCGCCTGCGCGACGGGATTGTCGGCGCGCACCTCGAGGAAGACGTCGGTGACGCCGCGGCGCGCAGCCTCCGCGAGCAGCGCCCGCAGCATCGCCCGCCCGCGGCCGCGGCCCCGCGACACCTCGGCGATCGTGATGGTCTGGATGTCGGCATCCCGCGCTCCGGCGACGGCGCGCAGTCCCGCGTACCCGACGAGGCGGCCGGCCTCGTCGTCGACGACGTACCAGCCGTGCGGCGACGCGAGCTCTTCGCGCATCATGGCCTCGGACCAGGCATCGGTCGGGAACGACGCCCGCTCGAGCGTCATGATGGCGGCGAGGTCGTCGCCGGTCGCCGGGCGGAGCGTCATAGGTTCACCCGCTTGGGCGCGTGCGGGAGCGTCACGTCGGGCGAGCGGAGGTAGAGCGCGTCGGCGGGTCCGATCGTGCGCCCGGCCGCGAGGGCGCGGGCCGCGGCGAGTGCGAGCATCGCCGCGGGGATGCGGTCGGCGTCGCGGCGCGCGGCGCCGGCGCTCGCGAGCACCCCGTCCAGGTCGTCGCGGGGCACGAGCGCCGACTCGGCGATGCGGACCGGAAGCCCGTCGTCGTCGACACCGCGGTAGACCGTGTAGGCGAACTCGCGACGGCGCGCGTCCGTGACGACGGCGAACGCCTCGTCCGCGGCATCCTCGTATCCGCCTGTGAGCGCGTCGTGCAGGAGCAGCTCGAGGGCGACCGCATCGTGGCTCGCGACCGGCACGACGGGCACGCCACGCCCGAGGGCGAACGTGCGGGCGGCCGCGATGCCGACGCGCAGCCCGGTGAAGGGTCCTGGTCCCATTCCCGCGGCGACATGCGTGATCGCGAACGGGGAGACGGATGCCTCGGCCAGCGCCCGCTCGATCAGCGTGCCGATCACCTCGGCGTGGCCACGGGGGTCTGCGCTCTCGACCTGCGAGCGGATGACGCCGTCCGGCTCGACCACCGCCACCGCGGAGCCGAGCGACGTGTCGATGCCGAGGATCACCCTCCCAGGGTAGTCGGCGCCCCGCACGCCCCGGTCGCCCTGCCACTCGTTCGTTCGTCACATATGCACGCGATTCCGCGGATCTCGCGTACACGTGTGACGAACGAACGAAGGTGAGTGGGCGCACAGACACCGGGCGGGAGACGACGGGGGCGCCGACGCCGACGGCGACTACGGGTGGCGCGTGATCTTCACCAGGCGAGGGGTGTCGGCGTCGAGGTCGGCCTCGTGCGCGATCGTTCCGCAGGCGTTGTCGACGCCGCGGCCGTGCCACTCGCGCTCGAGCTCGACCTCCCACCACTGCTCGCGCAGGCCGTCGACGAGCCCGCGGCCCCACTCCACGATGACGACCGAGCCGTCGAAGTCGATGTCGAGGTCGTCGAGCTCGGCCGCCGAGCCGAGGCGGTACGCGTCCACGTGCACGAGCGGCGCGCCGCCCGAGAGCGACGGGTGCGTCCGGGCGAGCACGAACGTCGGGCTCTGGATCGGGCCGCGCACGTCGAGCCCGCGGCCGATGCCGCGGGTGAGCGTGGTCTTGCCCGCGCCGAGCGGACCGGTGAGCACCACCATGTCGCCGGGGCGCAGCATCCGTCCCATCTCTTCGCCGAGTGCCTCCATGGCGTCGGGCGAGGTGATCTCGCGCGTGCCGACGAGTGCGTCCAAACCCTGTGCTGTCGCGTCCACGCCCGGTGCAACGCGCGGGGCGTCCGCGGCGTTCCCGCTCACTCCGACACCTCCCGGCGCGGCACGCGGGGGCCGACGCGCGTGACGATCTCGTAGTTGATGGTGCCCGCGGCATCCGCCCATTCGGTCGCCGACGGCACGCCCAGGGTCGGGTCGCCGAACAGCACCGCGGCATCGCCCACGGCCACGGGCTCGTCGCCCATGTCGACGACGAACTGGTCCATCGCGATGCGGCCGGCCACCGTGAAGCGCCGCCCGCCGATGACCACCGGCGCGGCGCCCGACGCCGACCGTGGCACGCCGTCGGCGTAGCCGAGCGGCACGAGCGCGAGCGTCGTCTCGCGCTCGGCGCGGTAGTCGTAGCCGTACGACACCCCCTTGCCCGCCGGCACGCGGCGCACGGCGGCGACGGTGCCGCGCAGCGTCATCGCGGGGCGCAGGCCCAGGTCGGCGGAGGTGCGGTCGTCGAAGGGCGAGAGCCCGTAGAGCCCGATGCCGATGCGCACGCACCCGAGGCGCGACTCGGGCAGGTCGATCGCGGCGTGCGTCGCGGCGATGTGCCGCAGCGGCGGCGCGAGCCCGACCGAGGCTGCCACGGCGACGCCCTCCTCGAACGCGCGCAGCGCGGCGCGGTCGTCGTCGGGCGACGCGTTGGACAGGTGGCTGAACAGCGCGATCACGCGCACCCGGCCGATCCGCTCGAGGCGCGCGGCCTCGGCGAACACGACGCGGTACTCCTCGGGGGCGATGCCGTTGCGCGACAGCCCGGTCTCGAGCTTCAGGTGCACACCGACGGGACGATCGGCGGATGCTGCGGCCGCGGCCTTCTGCAGCTGCTCGAGGCTCGAGATGCCGAGCTCGATGCCGAGTGCGGCCGCCTCGGCGAAGTCCGCGCCCGGGGCGTGGAGCCACGCGACGATCGGAGCGTCGATGCCCGCGCGACGGAGCGCGAGCGCCTCGGTGATGTCGGAGACGCCGAGCCGCGACGCACCGCCGGCGAGCGCGGCGACCGCCGAGCGCACCGCGCCGTGCCCGTACCCGTCGGCCTTGACGACCGCGATGACCTCCGACCCGGTCAGCCGGCGGAGGTGCCGCACGTTGTCCTCGATCGCGCCGACGTCGACGACGGCCTCGCGCAGGGATCCGGCCGGCAGCCGGCTCATGCGCCGGCTCCGTCGGCTCCGTCGCCTTCGCGAGACCGGGGATTCGGGCCGAGACCGGGGGCGCCGCCGTCGGTCTCGCGGAGAATCCCCTGGTTCGGCGCGCCAGGCACGGCCTCGAGGATCACGTACGCCGTCGCGAGGCCCGCGTCGTGCGAGAGCGAGAGGTGCAGGGCCGTGATGCCCCGCTCGGCGACGACATCGGCCGTCGACCCGCAGAGCGAGAACACAGGACGGCCCGATGCCTCCGACGCGATCTCGATCTCGGTCCAGTGCACGCCGTCGGAGCCGCCGAGCGCTTTGATGAGAGCCTCCTTCGCGGCGTACCGTGCGGCCTGCGAGTGCGGCTTGAGCTGCTGCTCCGCCTCTGAGAAGAGGCGCTCCAGCAGTGCCGGAGTGCGCTCGATCGTCCGCTCGAACCGAGGGATGTCGACGATGTCGACGCCGATACCGACGATCATGTGGTCCTCCTGCGTGCTGCAGCCGCAGCATCCGCCACCCTATCGCGCGGCAGCGCGACCTCCGCCTGCCGCGAAGGCCACGGCAGGCGGACGGATGCTGCTATTCGACCGTGACGGACTTCGCGAGGTTGCGGGGCTGGTCGACGTCGAGGCCCTTGGCCGTGGCGAGACCCATGGCGAAGATGTGCAGCGGCACGACGGCGAGGAGCGGTTCGAAGAACCGGCCGGCCAGCGGGATGCGGAGCACCTCGTCGGCCTTCGGCAGCACGGCCGCGTCGCCCTCTTCGGCGACCGCGATCACGCGTGCCCCGCGGGCGCGGATCTCCTCGATGCTCGAGATGACCTTCTTGTGCATCTCGGACGACCGGCGCGGCGACGGCACGATCACGAACACCGGCTGACCCGGCTCGATCAATGCGATCGGGCCGTGCTTCAGCTCACCTGCGGCGAAGCCCTCGGCATGGATGTACGCCAGCTCCTTGAGCTTGAGGGCGCCTTCGAGGGCGATCGGGAAGCCGACGTGACGGCCGAGGAAGAGCACCGAGCGGGTGTCGGCCATCCAGCCGGCGAACTGCTCGATGCGCGGCTGCTCCCGCTCCAGGATCTGCGCGATCTTGCCGGGGACCGCCTCGAGCTCGCGGACGTGGTCGGCGGCGTCGGCCGCGCTGATCGCATCGCGGACACGGCCGATGTGCAGCGCCATCAGGTAGAGCGCCGTGATCTGGGCGACGAAGGCCTTGGTCGAGGCGACCGCGACCTCGGGGCCTGCGTGGGTGTAGACGATCGCGTCGGACTCGCGCGGGATGGTGGCGCCCTGCGTGTTGCACACCGACAGCGTCTTCGCACCGTGCTCGCGCGCATACTTGACGGCCATGAGCGTGTCCATGGTCTCGCCCGACTGGCTGATCGAGACGACGAGGGTGTCGGGGCCGATCACCGGGTCGCGATAGCGGAACTCGTGGGCGAGTTCGACGTCGACGGGGATGCGGGTCCACTGCTCGATCGCGTACTTGCCGACCTGGCCCGCATAGGCGGCCGTGCCGCACGCGATCACGATGATGCGCGAGACGTCGGCGAACAGCTCGTCCAGGCCGTCGAGCTCGGGGATGACGACCTCGCCGTCGCGCACGCGTCCGCGCAGCGTGTTGGCGACGGCGTCGGGCTCCTCAGAGATCTCCTTCGCCATGAACGACGACCAGCCGCCCTTCTCGGCGGCCGAGGCGTCCCACGTGACCTCGAACGGCTCGACCTCGACGGGTTCGCCGCCGAAGTCCGTCACGGTGACTGCGCCGGGCGTGATCGCGACGATCTGGTCCTGGCCGATCGCGAGGGCGCTGCGGGTGTGCTCGACGAAGGCGGCGACGTCGGAGCCGAGGAAGTTCTCGCCGTCGCCGAGGCCGATGACGAGCGGCGAGTTGCGGCGCGCCCCCACGACGAGACCCGGCTGCTCCTCGTGCATCGCGAGAAGGGTGAACGCGCCCTCGAGGCGCGAGACGACAGCACGGAAGGCCTCCTCGAGGTCGCCCGTGCGGCGGTATTCGCGGCCGAGCAGCACCGCGGCGACCTCGGTATCGGTCTCGCTCCGGAACGTGAAGCCGTCGGAGAGGAGCTCGTCCTTGAGTTCGGCGAAGTTCTCGATGATGCCGTTGTGGATGACGGCGAGCTTGTCGTCGTCGGCGAGGTGCGGGTGGGCATTTCCGTCGGTCGGACCGCCGTGCGTCGCCCAGCGCGTGTGGCCGATCCCGGTGGTGCCGTCGGAGAGCGGATGGGCGGCGAGATCGTCGCGCAGCACCTGCAGCTTGCCGGCGCGCTTGCGCATGCCCAGCTCGCCATCGGCGTCGATCACGGCGATGCCGGCGGAGTCGTATCCGCGGTACTCGAGACGCGAGAGGCCAGCGATCAGCACGGCCTGGCTCTGCCGGGGGCCGACGTATCCGACGATTCCACACATGCGGTCAATGGTAGGCAGGCATGTTTGCGAGGGCTCCGTACGAACCGGTCCCGGTTCACTCGGGCGGCGGCGCCGGCCGGCGCGTGCGGTCGAACTCGAGCCCGCTCTCCGCCTCACCGGCGGCCGGGCGCACGCGGCGGCCGGTCCACAGGACCCACGACCCGTCGGGCCGGCGCGCGGCCTGCGGGATGCGCTGCACCCGCACCCCCTGGCGCGGCACCTCCGCCGCCAGGATCCGCCGCTGCTCCTCCTCGTCGAGCAGGCGCCCGGCGGGTTCCACGCCCTCCGCACCGCGGTCGACGTCGGCGCGTTCGAGCGTGACGCCGCGATCCGAGATCCGCGCCACGTAGGGGAACCAGTTGGTCGGGACATACGTCATGAGCTCGTACCCGAGGACCTGATCGGCGGGCTGGGCGCCGGGGTCGATCGGCGCCGGGGGCGGCGCGGGCCGCGCGGCGACGATGCGGGGGTCGCCGGAATCCGCCGGAACCGTCTGCTCGATCGCCCACACAAGATTCGCGGTCTCGTCGCGGACGAAGCGCACGTCCTCGATCGCGGCCCCCTCCAGGCGCGCCGCGATCGCGGGCGGCACGAACAGTCCGGCGAGATCGCGGCGCACCGCGTCCACCGCGCCCTCCCACGCGTGCTCGCTCGTCGAGAACATCCGCCACGTGGGCGTGAACCGCCCTGCCGGCACGGCGGGCGCCTTCTCGTCGGCGTGCCATCTGGCCCCGAAGGTGTCGCGCCACTGCACCGACGTGACACGCAGCACCCCGCCCGGCGGCGAGTCCACCGGCACGACGAGCCAGTCATCGCCGGCCACGATCGCCGCCTCCACCACGGCGAGCCGGGCGAGCTCGTGCGGATCGGCGAAGGCGGCGCCGAGGTCCATATCGGCGTCCTCGAACTCCCAGAACCGCGACACCGGCATGCCCGGAAACGACAGCTGCGAGGCGAGCAGCGCCCGGTCGATCTGCTCGGGTTCGACGCCCTCGGCGGCGGGAGGCATGCGCGAGGGATCGGAGTCGAACGTCGACCACCCGATCTCGCCCGCCCCGTGCTGCGGCGCGTGGAGCACGGCGCTCGTCGTCGCGACCGCGAACTCGTACTCGAGCCGGTCGCCGAGCCAGCTGGAGGGTGCGACCTCCCGGCCGACCTCCGCATCGAACCAGGCCAGCCAGTCGTCGACGGCGGCCTCCGCGCGCCGGCGCCGCGGGGCACCGCCACGCAGGGCGGCCGTGAACCAGGCCGGGTGCCCGGCCGCGAACTGCCGCGCCACCTCGGACGGATCGAATGCGCGACCGGCGAGCACGCCCTGCACCGCGGCCCATCCGCTCGGCGGCCTGCCGGCGGGATCCGGCACCGGCACGGGAGGCGGGCAGCGCTCGATCAGGGCGGCGACGACCGCCTTCTCGCCGAGCTCCAGAAGCGTCTCCTGCAGGGCGGCTCCCGCCGCCGCGGAGAGGCGAGCGGATGCTGCGGCCCCGACGGCACCCGCCGCTCCCTCGCCGTCGCCCCCGGCCTCGCGCTCGGCCTCGACCAGCGGCTCGAGGAGCTCTCCAGGCGCCAGCGGGAGCCAGTCCCGCCCCGGACCGAAGGGGCCAGGGTGCCACGCCACCAGCGGGTCGAACTCGGCGTGCACGTCGACGCGGATCGGCGTTCCGGTGTCCTCACCCGCGAACTCGCCGACCTGCCACTGCCGGCCGAGCATCCACAGCGGGTCCCAGACCTCGGCCATGAGCCCGACGAGCGGGTCGCCGCTGACCGGGTTGGGTTCGATCCGCGTCTCGTAGGGGCGGATGAACGTGAGCTTCGAGAACGCCTGCGCGCGGAAGATGCCGGCCATCGCGTCACCGCGCCTTCGTGTAGGTCGAGACGATGCGGTCGGCGCCGGCGAGGCCGCGCGGGTCGATGACGTTCTCGTCGATCAGCGACCAGTGCGTGACCGCGATCGCGGGCAGCAGCTCGCCGAGCCTCCCGAGGTCGCCGGGGGTCGCCAGGCGCATGAGGGCCAGCGCGCGCACCTCGTCCAGCAGGGCGATGAGGCGCGCCTCGCTCCAGGCGCCGCCCTCGGGGCTGACGCCCAGGAGCAGGGCGTGCGGGGCGCGCGCAGCCGGTGCGTCGGCGTGCACGGCGAGTCCCGTCGACACGAGCTGCCGCGGCTCGCGCTCCTCGCCGATCCGCCGCATGGCCGGGCGATGCTCGGCCCACTGGTCCACGACGAAGCCGGCGACGGCAGCCGTCGCGTCGAACCCGGGCATCCGCTCGAAGACGAGCTGCGTCGCCGCCCCCTCGGGTGCCACGCCGTCGCCGACCCAGCGGTCGGCCCCGAACACCGCGACGCCGAGCCCCATGACCCGCTCCGTCGCGACGCGCAGGGCCGAGAGGGTGCCGAACCGCGCGACGGCGGGCCGCACATGCGTCATGCGGGCGAGCCATCGCCTCACCGTCGGCAGCGCGTCCGCGTCGATGAGCGCGCCCGAAAGCGCGGGCGACGCCGGCGGGCGCAGATCGGTCACCACCGGCATGCGGCCCACGACCTCGGCGAGCGCCACGGCGGGGTCTTCGGCGGCCTGCGCGGCGGCGATGCGCGCGCGCAGCGCGGCGATCAGGCCCGACACGAACTCGGTCAGCACCTTCGGCTCGCCGCCGAGCGCACCCGGATCCGTCTCGGCCCCGAGCCCCACCTGCGCCAGGTCGTCGGCACGGCGCAGCAGCGGAGCCGTCCGCGTCGGCAGCGGCAGGTCGGCGAGGTCCTGCAGCTCCCTGATCACGGCGATGCGTCGCGCGTCGAGCGCCGCCGTCTCGGGCTCGTGGCGTGCGACGTCGTTGCCCGATCCCGCGGCCACCAGGTCGTCGGGTTCGAGCGCGCGCGCGTTCTCGAGCACGGCCCGCGCGGCCGCCGCCAGCTGCCAGGCGTCCTGCAGCGTGATGCGCTGCGCGCCCAGCTGCGCGTGCGAGTGCACGGGCGTCTCGGGCAGGCCGCCCCGGCGGCGCCGGCAGCGCTGCCAGAAGCGTTCGAGCCCCTTCTCGCTGCCGTCGGCGGCGAGCACGAAGTCCAGCGCGCTGATGTCCACGGCCGAGAGGGTGGCGGTGCCCCCGTCGGGCCGCGCCCGCAGCGCGATCCGGTCGGCTCGGCCGAGCACCGCGCGACACCAAGCCTCCCAGAACGGGTGGGCACGGGAACGGATGCTGTGCGCCCAGCCGCCCGCCGGGCCCGGCGCCGCCCCCGCCGCGGCGGAGAGCACGGCCAGTCGCTGGGTGATGCCCTGACGCTCGGCGGGCGACCGCGGCACGTCGGGCTCTTCGGGTGGCACGTCTCCCGACAGCGCGTCCATCGCCGCCGCCGCGCGGGCGGTGCTGCCCGCGGCGAGCTGGTGCACGCCCTCCGCGAGCATGAGGTCCGACACGGCGTCGGCGAGGCGCTCGAGCCGCTCGACGAGCGCGTCGACAGCCCTGATCTCGTCGTCCGACGGCAGGCTCCAGCCCTCGTACGTCTGCTCCTTCTCCAGCGCGGTCCTGAGCCCGGCGCGCTTCTGCAGCAGCACGAGCCCGTCGACGACCGCCCCGGTGAGGGCGAACGCGGCGCCCCCTGCCGACGAGGGCGGCGTCTCACGCCCGACCACGAGCGGCGCGTGCGCGCGCAGCGCGGGCACGAGCCGGTTGAGCACGGGGTCGCGCTCATGCAGCCAGCGTTCGAAGCGGTAGCCCAGCAACGCGCCGAGTTCCTGGCCCCGCGCCATTCCGCGGACGATGTCGACGGCCTCCCGCGTGCGGGTGCTGCTGAGGTCGATCTCGAACGGACCCTCGGCGCCCTCGTGCGGCGCGTGTGTGAGGCGCGCGCTGCGCAGCAGCGCGGCGGTGGCCGCGTGCGTCGGCGACGGGGCCTGGATCCACCCGACGCCGCGCGACTCGACCGGCGTGTCGGGGTCGGCCGGGCGCGGATCCAGGGTGATGTCCTCGAGCCACGCGTACGCCCCCACGGCGATCCCCCTCGGCTCGCTCTGCCGCAGGCGTGCAAGCCGCCGGGTCGCGAGCGAGGTCACCCAGGCATCCAGGCGATGGGATGCTGCGTCCAACGCGCCGGCGAGAAGCCGCTGCCGTTGCGCATCGGTGCCGATCTCGGCCACCCGGGCGATCCCCATCCGCGTGTGGTGGGCGGTGTCGAGGGCGTCGAGGTATTCGAGCAGAAGCGCGAGCAGCTCACGAGCCTGGGTGAGCAGATCCGCCCCGGGGATGCGGAACCGGTCCAGGAGCGGCGATCCTCGCACGGCGTCGACGAGACGCGCGTGCTCGAAGCGCAGCCGGTCGAGGATGTCCCTCGCGAACCGGTCGCGGGTCGCGGTGTCGATGTCGAAGAGCTCCGGGAAGACGGCGGCGATGAGCACCTCGGCGAGTCGGATCCCCTCGTCGCCGAGCCGCGGCGGCCCGCCGCGGCGCTCGGGCGCCGCGAACTGCTCCCACCAGAAGCTGAGCTGGTCGACGATCATCGAGCGGATCTCGGCGGCCTCCCTCCCCGTGGGGTCGCGGTCGAGGATCTCGAGCAGCTCCGGCCCGATGTCGAGGTGGCGCACGATCGCCGCCCGCGCGGCGCGGGCCTCGGCACGTGAGCTCTCCCCCGCGGCGGTGAGCAGCATCTGCAGCACGCTCTCCTCGCCGACGTCGCCGGTCCCCTCCACCAGCCGCGCGAGCGCGTCGGCGTCGCTGTCGTGCACGAGCGGGAGGCCGAGCATGCGGACGGCGCCGAGGTGCGGCACCTGGCGGAGTGAGCCGGGCTCGACTCCGAGGCGTTCCTCGAGGCCGCGCGTCGCGCGGCGGCGCTCCTCCTCGCTGTCGGGGTCGGTGCGGTGGATCGACCCGCCCAACGGGCCGTCGGTCCTGAGGGCGCGCCGTGCCCGGACGTTCCGGCTGGCCGGGGCGAGTCCGAGGATCCGCGGCAGGCTGTCGGCGAGGTCGCCGTCGTGGACCGAGGGCGGAAGCGGGGCCGCCGCCCACACCGGCCATGCGACCTGGGCCGCCCGGATCAGCAGCTGCTCGATCCGGTCGTCGGGCACGATCTCGGCGGTGAGGCACGTCGGCAGTACGCCGTAGGGCTGTCGCTCGATGCGGACGACGGGCAACGGGCCTTCCGGTCGCACGAACCGCTCGACGTGGTCGCGCAGATCGATCCGGTCGAACACGGTGAGCCCGCGCCGCCGGGGGCGCCAGGTGTCCCGCAGCCAGCGACCCCACGTGACGGGCCACAGCGCCATCGCCATGGCGCCGGCGAGATCGGGGTCTGCGGCGGTGCTCGGCCAGTCGCCGAACACCTCCGGATCGTCGAGGCCGAGCGCCCGGGCGAGAGCGGAGGACGCGGCATCCGATTCGTCCTTCGCCGGCGGCGTGGCGGCGCGGGCCGCCTCGGTGTTGTTCGTCGGCGTGCCGGCGCCGATCAGCTCGGTGCGTCCGTGCGCCTTCAGCGCATCGACGACGTCCCCCGCGGCATCGGCCGGCGGACCGCTTCGCGCGCCGATCACATACAGCCGGTCGATGCGCGCTCGTCCGCCGTTGAGGGTCAACGTGACCGCGAACCCGCGGTCGAGCGCGACGCGGTAGTCGGTGAGCCAGGCTGCGTCGCCTCCCGGGGCTCCGCTCGCGAGCGCGCCGAGACGCTGGGCGCCCTCTTCGAACGCGGCGTCGCCGGCGTCCTCGCCGATGTGGCCCAGCCCGAGACCCAGCTCGTCGTTGCGGTCGATCGGCGCGCCGTCCTCGTGCGAGACGTCGCCGCCCTGCACGGCGATGACGCGGAAGAAGTCCGGCATCAGCAGGGCATGCGACGCTGTGTCGTCGATCGCCACGTCGTCGGGGTAGATGCGCACGAGCAGCTCGATGCTGCCGTCGCCGGCGGCGGATTCGCGCGACTGCGTCTCGACCCGAACGGGAACCAGCAGCAGGGGAACCGAGGTGTCGAGCTCGGACCACGGGTCAGCCATCGTCGCGCTCCTTTCCGATGTCTTCGAGGAGGGTGCGCACGCGGAATCCGACCCGCGCCGGACGCTGGAACAGCGCCCAGGCGACCTTCGCGGCGGTCTCGACGGCGGGCTGCGCGGCATCCGAGACCGTCGGCACATCGGCCTCCAGGTGCGTGTCCCCGGGGGCGAGGGGCCAGTGCGCCCAGTTGAGGTCGTCGCGCTCGGGCACCCCCGCGGCCGCCGGCCCCTCGTCGAGCCCGAAGCGCGGTGCGGCGACGTGTTCGGCGAGCGTGAACCAGAAGGCCCCCGGCGGCGGCGTCACGCGGGGGTCGGAGTCGGCCGTCATGACCTTCGCCGAGGTCAGGTCGACCGCGACGAGGAGGAGGTTCGGCGACAGCGCGATGCGGAACAGCGGCGTCACCGGCGCCGGCTCGTACGTCACGACGCGGCCGTCGTCCGTGGCGGAGGCGGCGACGTTCGCGAGCACGTGGGGGAAGCGCCGCACCAGTTCCCCGCGCACGACGAACACGAGCTTGCCGGATCGCGCGTCGTCGAGGTGGGAGCCCAGGGGGCCGGTGCGCATCGCGTGGATGCCGGTCTCGAGATCCGGTTCGCGCGTCCAGAACCGGCGGAGGCTGGTCGCCCGGCCGTCGGTCGGGTACTCGCGCCACACGAGCTCCCGGGCGAATTCGTGGTTCGCCCCGACGAGGAAGGCCTCGACGAACTCGGGGTTCGTCTGCATCGCGGTGACCATGTCGGGCTCGGGGATCGCGGCCACGCCCGGCATGAGCCACTCCTGGTCGTACCGGCTCAGGGCTTCGTAGAGCGGATGCCGGAACTCGGGGGCCGCCATGACGGTGCCGAGGTCGTCGGGGTCTCTGCCGAACATCGCCGCGAAACCGGGAAGGCGGGTCGCGACGCGCCGCGGGACGGTGAGGATCGGCAGCAGCAGCCGTGGCAGGTCGAGCGCGACGAGATCCAGGCGTGGCCGCGGCGGCTCCACCGGCTCGGGCAGGTCGCCGAAGAACCCGTCGACGAGGGTCTCGACGATGCGCGGATCGTGATCGCCGAACAGCCCCCGGATCTCCTCCTCGCCCGGGCCGACCTCCAGGGGATGCGCCCCGTCGAATCCGCGACCCACGAGCGCGCTGAACACCGCCTCGAAGATCCCGTCGTTCAGCCGGCCGCTGTCGAAGTCCGGCGGGTCGTCGGGGCCCGCGCCGGTGTCGGGGAACCGCGCCACCGACAGGGCGGGCAGCTCCCACGCCGGGCGGCTGAGCGCGAGGCGCCAGCCGAACGCGAGGAGCGTCGCGGTCTCGTCGAACAGCACCTCGAGCTCGGGACCGTCCGGGAAGGCTTCGACCTCGAACGGCACCGGCAGCTCGTCGATCACCTCGCGGAGGATGGCCGTCGCCTCGTCGTCGGGAGTCAGGTGCTGCAGGAGCGACGTGTCGCCGCCCTCCTCCAGTGCGCGCATCGGCCGTCCCTCGCCCGAGGTCGGCGGCTCCGGGATCGGGAGCACCCAGTCGGCGCCGACGTCGCCGTCGGCGAGCACTCCGGCGGCGGTCAGAGCCCGCTCGTCGTCGGCGACGAAGCGGGCGGCGCGGCCGAGAGGCCGCACGAGGCGCCGCGCCACGGCGCTCGTCGCCGCCGGCGGGAGGGCGCTGCGCCCGATCTGGCCGCGCGCCGTGAGCTCCCCGGCCATGGTGCGCGCATGCGCCCGGGCGGTGGCCCCCAGCATGGCACCCGGCAGCATGCGCTCGATCGTGCGCCGATGCAGGGCGGTCGACGTGAACCGGGCGAACTGGGCGGCGCGCAGCACGGCGTCGGCCTGCCGCACGTTCGGCAGCTGCGCCCAGGCGCCGGCCATCAGGTGCTCCTGGTCCATGCGCACGACGGCCGCGCCCAGCGCGGCCGCGATGCGGTGGGCCGGGTCGAGACTGAGTTCCGGCAGCCATTCCGGCTCCGCGGCCGGCTCGGGGAGCACCTCGCGCTCGAGGTGGGCCCCGCCGTAGAGCGGCGGACCGACCTCGGGGTCGTCGGCGCCGGGACTCGGATTCACGAGCGCTCGCAGGGCGGCCGTGGCCGCAGCATCCCATCGTCCTTCGTCGCCCGGTTCCGGCTGCCCCGACGGCGTCGGAGCGATGAGCGCGCCCAGCACGCCGCGCGGCCCGTCGGCCGCCGAGGCGTCGATGCCGGCGCCGGGCTGCGACGTGTCGGTCCACCGCCGCCCCAGCCCCTCGGCAGCGGGCACCGGGACGATGTTGCGGGCGAGCTCCTCGAAGCCGAGCGCGGGGCCGGTCGCGAACTCCCACCGGTCGTACACCGGCAGCACCGCGGAATCGCCCTCGCCCCACGACCATGCGAGCGTGTCGATCGGCGGCTGTCCGAGGCCGGCGAGCCGGCCGGCTTCGAACGTGGGCACGACCAGGGCCGTCCACTGCTCGTTCGGCGTCAGCCTCCGCGGGCTCAGCAGCCGCGAGAGGTTGAGCCGCGGCGAGCCCGCGCCGAGGCTGTCAGCGAGCTGCGCGGCCGACAGCCCCTTCCCCGCGACCTGTGCGTGCGCCCACGCCCACGCCTCCTCCGGCGGGGGCAGCTCCGCGCGCGGGATCCTCTGCGACGGCGGCAGATCGGGGCCGCCGGGCGGCTGCGGCGGCTCGAGCAGGCTGCGGGTGCGCACGACCACGAGCCGCAGCCACGGGGGCAGCGTGCCCTGGCGAGGGGCCGCCGGGGTGAACATCCACGGCAGGTCGGGCGCGTCGAACTCGATGTGCACGAGGTCGCCCGTGGGGGCGTTCCCGGTCCCCGGCGCCGGGTGGCGGCGGATGATCTGCGCGGGGTCGACCGCCACGACGTCGCCGGGCCCGCGCACCCCGACCGGCTGCGACACCGTCGCGGTGCCGCCGGCGCCGTCTGCGAGCGTGAACGTCACGTCGATGACGGCCCGCGAGGCCGCGGTGGGCGAGAACTCCGGCCGACGGATGCCGGCGGCCGCGCCCGTGCGGAAGTACGGCACGAACGTGAAGCTCTCGGCCTTCACCGCCTCGGGGGCGATCGCGGCCGAGAGCGCCGTCACGTCGAGGATCTTCACGGCATCGCCACCTTCGTCATCGCGGCGAGCCCGCCCGCAGCGGATCGCGCCGACCGCACGGCATCGCTCCACGGTGCGAAGCCGTGCAGCTCGGCGCCGCTGTCGACGTCGGTCACGCGCACCTCGCTGACGGGGCGGACGCCGATCGCCCGGACCGGTTCGCCCTCGAGGTACCGGTCGGCGCTGCGCAGCGACGCCGCACCGGCGGGACCCGCGTCGAGGAGGAGTGCGGCCCACCCGGCGAACAGGAACATCCGCCGGCCGCGCTGCGGCTCGACGTCGGGCCGCTCGCGCCAGGAGTCCTCGTACGACATGGTCGCCTCGGCCGCGAACCCGACGAGCTGCGACACCGCGGTCTCGGCGCCGGCCGGGTCGACGGCGATGCCGCCCTGCCGGTCCTCGAACTCGGGCGCCGCGAGCTGCTCGTCCTTGGTGAGCTGGAGGAACTGGCCGACGGGGAACGACTGATTCACCGCGGAATGGGATGCCTCGGCCCCCGGTCCGAGCGTGACCGCACCGGTCACCGAGATCCGGCATCCGGCCGGCTCGACCTTCGCGCGGCCGTGGCGATCGAGGGTCATCTCCAGCGGGAACGCCTTCTGGCTCACCTCCACCAGACCCCACGGCTCGATGACCAGCTCTTCGGCCGCGATCGGACGGAGCCGGACGGGCACGCGCTGACGCCGGCGGTCGACGCGCTGCCAGGCGTCGCGCTCCCGCATCGCATCGCGGACGCGCTCGAGCGGGCGCACGGGCGGCGGGGCTGGATCGGGCGGCGCGCCGTCGCCGATCTCGATGGGCCCGAAGTCGAGGCTCGGGTCGGGCAGCGGCCAGGGCAGGCTCACGCGGCCGGTGCCACTCACTCGCCACGGACTCGGTCCCGCCAGGTGCAGCGAGAGCCGCACTCCCACCAGGGAGAATCCGAGCACCTCGACGTGCGCGCTCGCGGTCGCGTCGACCACGAACCCGAACGGATCGAACTGGATGATCGCGTCGAGGGTGAGCGATCCGCGCACCGCCGCGACCCCGACCGACAGTCCCAGTTCGATCGAGCCGCCGAACTGGACGGTGTTGGGCGTCAGCGCGACGTACCCCTGCAGGCGCAGCTGCAGGCCGATCGGGGGCGACATCTCCGCGCCGATGCGGCTGAGGTCGGCCAGTTCCGGGGGCTTGTGCGTGTACGTCGGGTGGAAGCCGCCGGCGCTGATCACCACGGTGCGCTCGCCCTCGAACCGGATCAGCATCCCGATGCCGCCGTACACCGAGATGAACCCGACCCGCGATGAGAAGAGCTCGGCGCGCATGAGCACGATGCCCCGGCCGATCTGCACCAGCACCGCGGCCCGCAGATCGATGATCGCGGCCTGCTCGTTCGGGATCGCCGCGCGCGCCCGCCCGAGCACGAGGATGAGCGGGTCGGGCACGGCGAGGAGGACGGCGACGTCGAGCGTCACGAGACTGACCGGGCGCCCCCAGGCGAGCCGCACCATCGGGCCGACGACGAATCCGCCGGGCTCGCTGGGGAAGACCGCCGCGAGCGTCTGCAGGATCTTGGGCGCCGCCTTGCGCACGTCGTCGGGGAAGAGCAGGCGATCCAGCACGCCGTCCTTGAGCCCGCTCGAGATCGCGGCGGGGTCGATGGTCACGCCGAGCCCCACGATGCCGCCCACCGCGTTGAGTGTGAAGAGGAACCCGAGCTCGACCGGCACCGGGAAGTGCACGGCCATCACCGCGACGAACGACAGGCCTTCGCCGGGCACCGAGCGCAGCAGCCCGAAGGCCGTGACCTTCACCGGTCCGAGGCGCAGGTCCAGCACGCCGCCGAAGCCGTCGTCCATCGACAGCAGGTATCCCGACCCCGACACCGGTCCGGCGGTCAGCGACAGGCCGATGCCGTTCGGCAGCACCGGCGTGATCGCGTCGAGGCCGCCGAACGGGGGCTGGCCCTGCAGCACGCGGTCGGCGTCGAGGGGAAGCCGGACGCCGTACCCGTCGATGCGCGCGCCGAGCACGCCCGCGATGTCGGTGGAGATCCGGCTGCGGATGAGCAGGGCGAACCGGGCGCCGTCGGGCTTGAGCGTGAGATCCAGTCCCTCCAGGTCGACCACCTTCGCGTCCAGGCGGGCCGGGAGCACGATCGGCCCGAGGGCGCCGGCACTGGTCACGCCGCGGTCGTCGACCGTGAGCTCGAGATCCACGGCGGCGCTTCCCGCGGTGCCGATCAGCAGCTTCACGACACCGGGCGCCGCGTGCCCGAGCTCGATCCGCACCTGCCGCCCGCGCACGGTCACGGCCAGACCGCCGGTTCCGAGGGTGACCACGAGCTGGATCGTGCCGACGCGCAGAAGCGACACCTGGGCGTCCTTCTTCGACCACGTGAGGTCGACGGCATCGGCGCGCGGTGTGGCCGTGGGCGCGGTCAGCCCGAGCTGGCGCACGAGGGCGCCGGGAGGCAGCTTGTTCACCGCCCGCTGCACCGTCTCCGCGCCGTTCACCCCGAGGAGCGCGGCCGCCGCGAGGAACTCCTTCACCGCCGCCCACGCGTGGCGTGCACCGCGCTCGACCTCGTTCGCGGCGAGGGCGGTGGCGGCAGCATCCGCTTCCAGGAGTCCCGCGTCGATGCGCGCCTTCACCGCCGCCGGGTCTGCCGGCAGGGCGACGCCGAGCTCCTGACGCATCTTGTCGGGTGTGTCCATGGCACGAAGGCGCGCGAGCACGTAGGCGACCGCCGCGCGCAGCAGCCGGCGGGGAAGCTCGTCCATCCTGACCTCCAGCGGTCACGGCGACGGAACGCGAGGAACTGCAGGCGTGCGAAGCACGACCGGCGCGGAGATCGGCCCGCGGCGGCGCGAGAGGCGGTGACGGCGACGCAGACGCCGACGCCGTCACGCACCAAACTGGCGGCGCACCGCGGCGCTGTCAAGAGGGCGCCGCCTCCGGCGTCTGGCCTTCGCACCGTCACCCGTCAGCAGCGAACCGGGCGGCCCACGTGGGACCGCCCGGTTCGCTTTCGTCTCAGCCGGCCGTCACCACTGCGCTCCCGCCGCCGGACGGACGCCCGCGGCCGCTGCCGGGGTGGTGAGAGCCGCGGACTCCCGGCGCTTGCCGGACTCAAGGCGCTTGCGCGCACGGGTGATCATGACGACCGGGACGGCGGCCATACCCGCTCCGACGAGGGCCGCGAACACGAGCCCCACGACCCGCGAGGCCGCACCGTCGTCGCTCTCCGTCCGAGCCGCGACGGGCGCCGCTTCCTCGGCGGCTCCTTCGCCGGTCTGCGGCGTGCCGGAATCGCCGGCCGACACGTCCGCCACCGCGGCGCGTCGGGGCGGCTCCTCACCCGTGGTCTCCATGCTGCCGGCGATCACCGGATCGACGCCGTGCGATTCGAGAAAGGACGCGAGCGACTCGGTGTCCGTGACGAAGTTGAAGCTCTGGGACTCGCCGTTGATGCCGAAGCTGTTGATTCCGATGACGGAACCGGTCCCATCGACGGTCGGGCCGCCCGACATGCCACCGCTGACCTGCGCATTGATCTCGGTGACGGGTACGCCGGCATCGGTGACCTGCCGGCTGGATACGGTGCCGGTCTTGAACGACGCGGCCAGGCGGCGATCGTCCGCGACACCCTCGACGCTCGCGGGGAATCCGATCGAGGTGACGTCGTCACCCACCGCGGGAGCCGCCTGGGCGATCGGCAGCGGGACCGTCCCTGTTGCCCCGGCGACACGCAGCAGCGCCGCGTCGCCGTCCTCGAAGGACTGGAAGTCGATGACCTGTGCGACGGTGTAGTCCTCGATGACGGGGTCCAGTGCGGCGTGGGGCTGGATCACGTGGACGGTGCGGTCGACATCGCTCCCGTCCTCGTAGCCCTCGACCGTCCAGGACTGGGCGGTCGCGAAGAGGTCTTCCCGGTCGAGGTCGACGAGGAACTGATAGATGATCGCGTCGCGCACACTCGCGTCGACCTCGACGCAGTGTCCGGCGGTCGCGATGTGCCCTTCGTCGCTGGCGAACCAGCCGGTGCATGCGCTCTGGACGTCGATCTGGTGCGACCACTCCCAGCCGGCCTCGGTCGGGTACTGCACCCAGCCCGTGTAGGTCGTGACCACGTGGACCAGGGAGTTCTCGATGTCGGTGAGCGGGTTCGGGCTCTCGGCCGCGGTGGCGGGACCGGCGAATCCGACCGCAGCGCCCAGCGCGAGGAAGGTGGCCGTGGTGCCGAGAGCAATACGGCGAGTGACGGAGATGGCGTTCATGATCGTTCCTTTCGGTGGCTTCCGCCGGGTTTCCGGCGTGGGAACAGCGTCCCGCTGGGGCGGCCGGCGCTCTGTTCGCGTGCTGACAGTCGTCGCGTCGACTCGGGGACAGTGATGTGACACGGCGCGCGCAAAGGGAAGGGCACCCGAGCGATCTGCTCGGGTGCCCTCCGCGGGTGCTCGACTACGGCGACCTTCGCCCTGCGTCGTGCAGGAGTGCGCCTCCGCCGCCCTGCTCAAGGGCGCTCACGGAATCGAGGAGCGCGTCCATGGCGAACATGCCGGCGACGGTGATCAGAGCGAGGGCGAGAATCGTCAGCGCCGGGTGCCGCTGCAGTGCGTGGATCATGATCTTCCTTCCGTCTCAATCGACGGGGATTCCCGTCACCGGAAGCATCCGGCCCGGCGGGGATCCGGCTCCGCCGTCGCCGCGACAGACACTCTGTCGCGTTCGCGACATTCGCGGCAGCGCGAGTGGCTGTGCGCGCGAACGCCTTCCGGTCGGTCCGGGGTTGCCTTATGCTGTGCGGCAATCGCGGCGTCACTGCGTCCTCTGGGGGGATCGGCGCGCCGGCACGACTCTGGGGGTGGTGCAATGAGAACAACGGCGTTCTCCTCTGCAGCGATGGCGGTCGCTGTCTGTCTTGCCATGACGGGATGCGCGAGCGCCCCCGCCGCGACCGTGGATCCACTGCAGACTCAGGTGCAGCTCGCGGCCGGCGACGCCGATCCGCGCGATCTCGAGGAGCAGAGCGGTGCCGCGCAGGGCGACGTGATCTCGACCGATGCTGCGGGGCTCGCGGAGGTCGTCTTCCCCGACTCCTCGTTCATGCGAGTAGGGCCATCGAGCGAGGTGGAGATCACCGAATTGGGCGCGGAGGAAGCACAGCGCACATCGATCTCGCTCGATATCGGGGAGACGTGGCACAACGTGCAGGAACTGGTGTCGGACGAGGCCGTATACGAGGTGGTGACGCCGGTGGGCACGGCATCTGTCCGCGGCACGGTGTTCTCGGTCGTGTGCGTTGAGGGCCCGTCGTGCGAGTTCATCGTCTTCGAGGGAGAGCTGGAGGTCGAAGGCGACGACGGCACGGTCACGGTGGATCCCTACGAGCGCGTAGTCATTCCAGGCGCCCAGCCCGAGCCGTCCACGATCCCGGCGGACGCGCTGCCGGACTGGGCCACCGAGAACATCGCCCGCGACGGCGAGTCGGACGACGCCGTGGCATTACCCGACCCGCCGCTGGAGGCGGCCGCGCTCAGCGGCGACGAATGGGCGATCCTCATCACGAAACTGGAAGGGGACGCCAGTTCAGACCCTCCGGGCGCGCAGGTCTCCGTCACGTGGACGATCAGCGAACCGGAGTGCGACAACGCGGTGTGCACGTCGACGTGGGTATCGAGCAGCGGAAGCACAGGATCCCTGTCACGGTCCGGCACTGTCATCACGGGCGAGCGGGTGCTCGACCCGCTGCCGTGCATCGACAGTGTCACCGGAGAAGTGCTTGCCGAGGGCGTCGCCGAGCGGACGATCTCGTACGAGCTCACCATCACGGGGGCGGAGGAGAGGGACGGCATCTGGGCCGCCACGCAGATCGCCGGCGAGCAGAGAGAGCTCGTGTTCGTTCCCCCGGAGTTGCGCGCGCTCTGCCGCGACCTGCCTCCGGACGAGGCAGAGAAGGAAGACCTGCGCTCCGTTGAGATGACGCGCTGAGGTGACTGGCTCGGGTGAGTCCAGGAACGCGCCTCCGGCCTGGCTCACCATCCTGGCGATTGGGCTGCTCGCGTCTACACTCACCGTCGGCAGCATCGTGCTCGGGTTCGGTGGCGATGCCGCTCGTCGCGCGTCCGACCTCCTGTGGCCGTCGAGCCGGGTCGATCCCGACGTCATCGTCGTCCAGATCGACGCGCCATCCCAGGAGGTGCACGGAGCCTGGCCGTGGACGCGTGACCAGCAGGCGGACCTGGTGGACGCGATCGCCGAGGGCGGGGCCGTCGCGCTCGGCTACGACATCATCCCCGCGGAGGACGCGCCAGGAGCCGGCGATCCGCTGGCGACGGCGCTCGCCCGTATTCCGACGGTGATGCCCACCACCTACACGTCGATCGTTCGGAACGAGCGTGGCCTGTACGCGGGATCTGAGCCCGTGCGCCCAGCGGTCGCATTCGAGGAGGCGGCAGCGGGCGTCGGCCACGTGGTAGTGCCCTCTGACGCGGACGGGGTCATACGACGGATCCCGCTCGTCGTGGAGACCACCGAGGGCGACCTCCTCGCCGCGTTCTGCCTGCAACTCGCCCTGATCGCCACCGGCGACGATGTCGATCCAAGCCCGCTGGTGCGACCTCGCACCGTCGAGGCAGGTGCCTTCGCTGTGCCCGTCGAGGACGCTGCAGCCCTGCGGGTGTGGTGGGGCCGCGGATTGGAGCAGAACAGTCCACCCGTCCTCTCTGCGGCGGAGGTGATGGACGGGTCCGGAAAAGGCCGGCTCGATGGGGCGATCGTGCTGGTCGGTGTCGCCGACACCACCATCGGCGACACTCACATCACCCCTTTGCAGCCCGGGGCGACCACCCCGGGCGTGATCGTGCAGGCCCAGGCGCTGAGCACGATCCTCACCTCCGCGTGGGTGGGTCCGGCTCCGTGGTGGGTATCCGGGCTCATCGCGCTGGTCCTTGCCGCGGTCTCCGCGGCGGTGGCATCGCGGGCACGGTTGTGGATCGCAGTCACGACGACACTTCTGCTCGTCGGCGCATACCTCGGTGTGGCGCTTCTGCTGCTGCCCGCCGCCGGTCTGCAGCTGGACCTCGTGCGGGTGCCTGCGGCGATCATCGGGGCGGCCGTTGCCGGAGGCGCCGTCCGACTCATCGCCGAGCAGCGGAGTCGTCGTGCAGCGGTGGAGCTGTTCACACGCTATGTGCCGCGGACGGTCGCATCGCGGCTCCTCGAGAGCGACGGTCAAGCCGTTCTCGCGGACGGCGTCCGCGTCAGCGGTGCCGTGGTGTTCTGTGATCTGCGCGGCTTCACCGCTCTTGCGGAATCGATGGACCCCGCTGATGTCCGTCGCGCGCTGGACATCTATTACGAGTTCGCATGCACGCGTGTGTTCGCGCATGGCGGGACGGTCATGCAGTTCGTCGGGGACGAGGTGTTCGCCGTCTTCGGCGCGCCCGAACACCAACCCGACCCGGTCTCGTCGGCACGAGAGACAGCGGCTCGGCTGGTCGGCGATGTCGACGTGCTCGAAGAGACCCTACGTAAGAACGGCCTTCCGGAGCTGAGATTCGGGATCGGAGTGCACGCGGGCGAGCTGGTCGCGGCGACGGTGGGCCCAGAAAGCCGACGCCAGTACGCGGTGGTGGGCGATGTCGTGAACGTCGGATCCCGGTTGTGCGGCGCGGCCGCGGCAGGCGAGATCGTCGTCTCGTGCGTCGCCGCGGGCGACGAATGGCGTGGACTGCCCGGTGAAGCTCTGTCCCTGAAGGGGAAGAGCGCGACGATCGACGTCGTCCGGGTCAGGTCGGTCGATCCGGCTCAGCGCACGTAGGCGCGCAACGCAGCAATGCTCGGCACCTCGATGCGCGCTCGGCCGAGCGAGATCACCCGCTCCGACGCCATCCGGCTGAGCACCTGGTTGACGGTCGGCCGGGTCGCGCCCGTCAGCCCGGCGATGTCGTCCTGCGTCAGGGGGATCGTGGCGTCATCCGCCTCATCCTCCGCGAAAACCGTCGCCAATTCGAGCACGCGGCGAGCGCATCGACGATCGGCCGTCTCGAATACCGCCTGGGCGAGATGCTCGCTGAGATCCACCACGCGCCGTGCCAGCGCGTCGACAAGAGCCCGATCGATCGCGGGGTACGCCTGACGCAGCTCTGTGAAGTCGGTCGGCGCCAGTACCAGCGTCGCCGTCGCGCTGAGCGCCTCGACGCTCGCGGTACGCGTGCGGCCCGGATGCAGCATGGCGAGCTCACCGAAGCTGTCGCCCGCCGTCAGGACCGTGACGGTGACCGAGTCGCCGTGCTCGGTGCCGATCTTCACTCCGACGTGCCCCGACTCGATGTAGTAGATCCCGGCGCCGGGATCGCCCTGGAACACGATCGTGTCGCCATGCTTCCACTGACGACGCACCATGCGGGTGCGCACTGCAGCGACCACCTCCGACGGCAGCGTCTCCAGCAGGATTCGCATGGCTCCGTCCCCCGTCCTGCGATCCCTCGCGACGCCCGTTCCCCCTGAATCATCCCGAGTCGCCATGGTCCGCGCAATGGCGCGCGAGCTCGTTGTGTCGGGCGTCCGACACAACGCCCGTCACGGCACCGACGGTATCGGTCGCCCCGCCGCGGGACCGTGGCCGGAGGACGAAAGGCGCCGACGATGAACACGATCCAGTACTCGCTCGGATGGATGGACTCCGGTCTGGGGCTCGAACCTCGATCGACCGACGACGACTACCTGCTCGGTTACATGGCCGGGATCGGCGTCGATCTGTGACCGACCGCTGCCGCCGTCTACAGAGCGGTCCCCTCCGGCGTCAGAGCTTGCGGAGGAGCACCGTCTCGACGGTGTGGTCGGCGGCCTTCTGGAGCACGAGGTTCGCGCGGTGGCGGGTGGGCAGCACGTTCTCTTCGAGGTTGGGGAGGTTGATGTTGTTCCAGTACCCGAGCGCGCGCTCCACGGCCTCCTCGTCCGACAGCTGCGCGAAGACGTTGAAGAACGACTTCGGGTTGCTGAACGCGGCACGGCGCAGGGCGAGGAAGCGGTCGACGTACCACTGCGCGATGTGCGCAGCATCCGCGTCCACATAGATCGAGAAGTCGAACAGGTCGCTGACGGCGACGTCGTTCGGGGTGGGCGGCGGCTGCAGCACGTTGAGGCCCTCGACGATCACGATGTCGGGGCGCCGCACGGTGATGACGGCGTCGGGGACGATGTCGTACCGCATGTGCGAGTAGAAGGGTGCGCGCACCTCGGGGGCGCCGCTCTTCACCTCGGTGAGGAACGACACGAGCGCGCGACGGTCGTACGACTCGGGGAAGCCCTTGCGGTCCATCAGCCCGCGGCGCTCGAGCTCGGCGTTCGGGTACAGGAAGCCGTCCGTGGTGATGAGCTCGACGCGCGGCGTGCCCGGCCAGCGCGACGTGAGCTCGCGCAGCAGGCGCGCGATCGTCGACTTGCCCACCGCGACGGAGCCCGCGACGCCCACGATGAACGGCGTGGTCGAGTCCGCCTCGCCGAGGAACGCGGACTCCTCGCCGCCGAGACGCTTCGTCGACTCGGCGTACAGCGACAGCAGCCGCGACAGCGGCACGTACACCTGCGCGACCTCGGCCATGTCGAGGCGGTCGCCGAGACCCCGGATCTGCACGATCTCGGTCTCGGTGAGCGGCTGCGTCATACCGGACGCCAATCGCGCCCAGTCCGCGCGGTCGATCTCGCGGTACAGCGAGAGAGCGGGGGTGGCAGCACCGGTTTCGTAGGTGGTCGCTTCGTCGGCGGACATCGCGTTCATCGTAGTCGCAGACGACGGCCATGACGGATGCTGCCACCCGGCGCATGCCCCCGGACCGGACACCGCTACTCTTTTCCCGTGCGCCTCGGAGTTCTCGACATCGGCTCGAACACCGTCCACCTGCTGGTCGCCGACGTCCGCCCCGGCGGCCGCCCGCTGGCCACGACCAGTCAGCGCACGGTGCTGCGGCTCATGCGCTACCTCGCTCCCGACGGCTCCATCACCGAGGAGGGCGTCACGGCGCTCGTCGCCGCGGTGACCGAGGCGCGCGAGATCGCCGCCGCCGAGCGGGTCGGCGAGCTGCTCGCCACCGCGACGAGCGCGGTGCGCGAGGCGAAGAACGGCCCGGAGGTCATCGACCTCATCGAGGCCGCGCTCGGCCAGCCGCTGCAGGTGCTGGGCGGCGAGACCGAGGCGCGCTACACGTTCCTCGCGGTGCGCCGCTGGTTCGGGTGGGCGGCCGGGCAGATCCTGCTCTTCGACATCGGCGGAGGCTCGCTCGAGATCGCCGCCGGAGCCGACGAGCTGCCGGAGCAGGCAGCATCCGTCCCCCTCGGCGCCGGGCGCATGACGGTGCAGTTCCTTCCGGACGATCCGCCGGGCGAGGCGGCCGTCGAGAAGCTGCGCGACCACGCGCGCGCCACGCTCGCCCCGGTCGCCACGTCGTTCGGGTCGCTCGCGAAGCCCGACCACGTCGTGGGGTCGTCGAAGGCGATCCGCTCGCTTGCGAAGCTCGTGGGGTATCCGGTTCCCGGATGGTCGGGAATCGAACGGATGCTGCTGCCCCGCGCCGCCCTCGGCTCGTGGATCCCGCGCCTGGCCCGCATCCCGGCGTCGGCGCGGCAGGAGCTGCCGGGCATCACCCCCGACCGGACATTCCAGATCGTCGCCGGCGCCGTCGTGCTGCATGAGGCCATGCGCGCGATGGACGTCGACGAGCTCGAGGTGTCGCCCTGGGCGCTGCGCGAGGGCGTGCTGCTGCGCTACATCGAGTCGCTGAGCTGGAGCGCACCCAGCGCCTGACGCCCGGCGCCCGGCGCCCGGCGTCCAGAGCCTGCCCGGGAATCGCGAGAGGGTGGGTTTCCGCACGCCCGGTGCTCCGCGCCGGGCGGACTACGCCTCGACCGGCTCGGTGTACGCGGTGTAGATGCCGTAGACCGCGACGCCGGCGAGGTGCCAGTCGCGCGGACCCTCGGGGCCGAGCGCGACGACGCGGGGCTCGTCGATGATCGCCGGGTCGATGCGGCGGTGGTCGCTCATGCCGTCGATCATGGCCATGATCGCGACGGCGAGGTCGCGTTCGGTGAGCCCGTCGCGCATCCGCAGCCCGAACGCCGTGTTGAGCTGCTTGTACATCTCGGCCATGTGCGTGAGATAGCGGTTCTCGATCTCGGACAGCAGCGCGCGGATCTCCGCGCCACCCGGTACCGAGCCGCCGCTCACGAGCGCGGCCGACATCGTCCGGTACGCGCGCCAGGCCACGGTTCCCTCGACGGCGCCCATGTTGTGCGCGACGGTCACGCGCAGGGCCTCGCGGAGTGCGATCTGCCGCCCCTCCGGCGTGGTCATGACGTCGGGGTCGCCGGCGACCGCCTGCTGGAGCTGCCGGAGCGTCTCTCCGTCGAACCCGGTGTCGAAGCCGGGATCCGCCTCGAAGAGGGCGCGCACCAGGTCGGCGATGAAGGCCACCCGGTCGGGCCAGATGCGGAACACGGTCGAGCGTGGCACGCCCGCCGTCCGGATCAGATCCTCGAGCTCGAGGTTCGCGTAGTCGAGCAGCAGGCCCTCTTGGCGGACGCGCTCGACCGCGACCGCGAGCATGATCGCCCGCGTCTGGCCTGCCGGCCGCCGCGATCGGGATTCGGGTTGCTGCATGAGTTGATTATCGCCCTCGGCGCGCTGTCCGGTAGGCCACCTCGCCCCCGCAGAAACTCGCGGTGCCGGGTCCCCAGAACCCGGCACCGACCAGATCCAACCCGGCGGCATGGGGCCGTCGGCAAGATCGTTGTGCGCGAGCCCCCCGACTTGCGCACGCGTTCCACACTAGAGACTCGGAGTCTCATATCTCAAGTCCGCCCTGCGAACGGAGGCGATCCGCGCTCGCGTCAGTCCGAGAGCACGACGTGGTCGACCATCAGATGACCCCACGATCCGGTTGCGTCGTCCAGGATCTGGAACTGCGCCGTTCGCCCGGCGAGGTCGCGCAGGTCCCACTCGATATGGCGGAGTTCAGCCGTGTCCGCACCGGTGACGGTGCGGACAGGCCTGCCGTCGACCAGCAGCTGCACCGACGTGGCCGGCTCGACGCCCAGCGGGTGATCGCCGCCGCCGATGAGGAAGTGCAGGAAGTTGCGGTCGACGGTGAACGGCGGCGACGTGATGGTCCCCGTCGCCGGGTCTCCCCCGCCGGCGAACGTGTCGGCGACCCGCCTGCCGACCTGGCCGCGCAATCCGGCCTCGCTCGGCCCCGCCGCGGTGAAGCTGCCCGTCGTCGTCCAGCCCTGTCCCCAGGCGTCGCCTTCGAAGTCGGCGAGCAGACGAGCCGGTCGCTGCACGACGCTGCCGAACTCCGTGATCGTCAGATCGCGGAACACGGCCGCGCCGCCTGAGGAGTACAGGGCGATGCCGTCGTCGCCCACCGGCGCGAAGACCTGGCTCGAATGGACGTATCTCCCGTCGTCGACGAAGACCTCGATCGTGGTGCGGTCGACGAGGATGCGCAGATGCACCGTGCCCGCGGCGCCGTCGAAGGGCGTGCGGCTCTCGGTCTTCCAGGTTCCGGCCGGGTGGCCGGTCTGGCCGCGATTCAGGTAGGCGTACGCGCCGGTCACGCCGACGTCGGCGTGACGCGTCCCATCGGCGGAGCGTCGGAGCTGCAGGCCGATGTTCGTCGCGGTCTCCCACGTCACGTCCGCCTCGACCTGATAGGCATCACCGTCGTAGGCGAGGGGGAGGAACCCGTCGACGGTGACGTCGCCGAGATCAGTTCGCGCCGTGGTGATGTCGGCGAGCGCCGCCACCGGCTGCGACACCAGGCTGAACGTCGAGCCGTACCTTTTGAGACGGATCTCGCGGGTGATCGAGTCGGTGCCGTTGAACCCGTCGGCGGTCCACGTCGGTGTGGAGTGCGCGTAGTCCCAGTTGTTCATCCAGCCCACGGCGTAGCGGCGGTCCAGTGGCGAGGCAGGGTCCTCCCAGGTCACCGCGCCGTACCAGTCGAACCCGTGGTCCAGCCACTGCGGCGCACTCTGATCGAACGTGAACGACGTCCCGTCGAACACGCCCGTCCAGTAGGCGAAGGTCGCCGGTTCCGCGGTGGCGTACCCGTTGGCGCTCACGCCGAACACCCACTTGATGGTGCCGTCGTTCGCCCGGATCCGGAACAGGTCGGGGCATTCGATCGTGCCGATGGCAGGATTCACGTACTCCCACACCCGCGACCACGTCTTCAGATCGGGTGACGTGTAGAAGCTCACCCGGTCGCGCTCCGCGATCAGCGCGACCCAGCGGCCGCGCTCGGCGTCCCACACGATCTTCGGGTCTCGGAAGTCCGCGCGCCCGCCGTTCGCGATGACGGGCGCGTCGCCGTACGGACGGAAGTTGCGGCCGCCGTCCGTCGAATACCAGAGGAACTGCGCCTGCGGACCGGACGCGTTCGCCTGCTGGGCCGGCGTGGGATGGTCCATCTGCGTGACGAGCATCACCACCGCTCCGGCGCCGAACCCGGCGGTGTTCTGTTCGTCGACGACGGCCGACCCCGACCAGAGGTCGTAGTTCGCGTTGCTCTTCTTCGGTGCGGCGACTCCCTGGTCGGCGAACACCACCCCGTCGTACGAGGTGGCGAGCCGCCACTCCGTGCCGAAGTTGGCGGCCGGATCGGCGTCGTAGTCGCTGTTGTAGAGGTAGTAGTAGTGGAACTTTCCGTCGACGAAGACCGGCCGCTGCGGGTCGTTCTTCCAGTGGTCGGGCACCGTGAAGTGGTACTGCGCCCGGAAGTCGTCGGCGGAATCGGCGGCGGCGGCGTCCGCGCCCGGGCTGCCGGTGAGACCGACCCCCACTCCCACGCCGATCACCGTCAGGGCGCCGACCGCGAGCCGCGCTCCCCGTCGGTTCGAAGCTGACATCATCGTCATCCTTTCTCGGGCGGACGGGTTGCTGAGCACAGTGCGGGCCGGGGCTCGTCCGCGAAGCCCCGGCCACGGGTGTCAGACGGAGGCGCCCACCGCCTCTCGGCGGACGAGGCGGCCACCGTCCCAGCGCAGCGGCATCGGATCGGTGATGCCGCCCACGAACCGCCCGTCCTCGCCGATGTTGCGGAAGGCGAACAGCAGCCATTCACCGTCCGACCGGCGCTGAAGCAGGCGCCCGACGTACAGGCGCTCGTCCGTCAGCGGGTACGCGGCGTCGATGTCGAACGGTCCGAGCAGACTCTCCGCGGGCACCACCCACGTGCCGCCTGCCTCGGCACGGCGCGCCGCCGTGCTCTGCTCCTTCAGGCAGGAGAAGATCACGACGGGTCGTCCGTCGACGACCTCGGCCTGGAGCACCTCGAGCTGCCCGAAGCCGTCGGCGCTCGGCGCGCTGAGCGGTTCTCGCAGCTCCCAGGTGCGCAGATCCGCCGACCAGGCGTGCCCGATGACACCCCGCCCGTCGACCGGCCCTTCGGGTGCGCGCGCGGTGATCAGCATGTGCCAGCCGTCGCCGTCGGAGTCCGCGAACACCCACGGGTCGCGGAACGCCTCGTCGTGCCAGGCACCGCTCGAGAGCTTCTCGTACCAGGGGCCCTCCGCTTCGAGCACCGGACCGCCCGGCTTCGTCCAGGTGTGCAGATCCGGCGACGTGGCATAGCCGACCCGCTGGACGTTCCGCCCGTCGGGCGCGAGGGTCGCCCCCGTGTAGAACATGAACCACGTGCCGTCGGGGTGGCGCACGACCGACCCCGTCCAGGTGGCGAGCTCGTCGAAAGCGGGAGCGTCGCTGCGGACCAGCGCATCGGCGACCCGCGTCCACGCGACGAGGTCGGTCGAGACGGCGTGCCCGATCGAGGCGCGATAGTGACGGGCCTCCGGGTCGTGGAGGGCGCGAGACGCGTACAGGAAGAAGAGGTGGTAGCGGTCGCCGTCGTCGGCGAACCAGTAGTCCCACACCCAGGAGTCGGGGAGGTCGAACAAGAGAGTTCCTTCGAGAGTCGTGCGCGGTGGATCGCGCGATGGTCCGCCCCCGCCCGATGGGCGAGGAGCACGTGGTGAGAAGAGATGCAGCCGCCTACGGCATCCACGCGGCGAGCTCGGCGCGCCGGGGCGGATCGGCGCCGGGCCTCGACACGGTGATCGCTGCGGCGTGCACCGATCGGCGCAGGAGGGACTCGACGGCGGCCGAAGGGTCCCCACGGCCTGTCCACGCGCCGCTGCCGCCCGCGGTCCGCAGCGACGCCCGCAGGTCGCCCGGATCGACGATCCCGTCGATGAGCGCACCCATGAACGTGTCCCCGGCGCCGACCGTGTCGACGACCTCGGACGCGACCGCGGGAACGACGACGTCGCCGTCGGCGGTCACGCCCACCGCGCCGTCGGGACCGAGCGTGACGACGACGAGCCGCGGCCCGCGCGCGACCCATTCCCGGGCGACCTCGACGACATCCCGCCCCGGGTGCAGCCAGCGGATGTCCTCGTCGCTCGCCTTGACGACGTGGGCCAGGCCGATGAGGTCGGCGACGCGCGCTCGCACGCGGTCCGGGTCGTCGACGAGCGACGGCCGGATGTTCGGGTCGTAGGTCACGACCGCCCGTCCGCGAGCCGCGCGGACGAGCCCGGCGACGTGCGACGCCCCCGGGTCGAGCACCGCGGCGACGGATCCGACGTGCACGATGTCGGCGGCGCCCGCGAGCGCGTCGAGGCGGGAGGTGTCAGGCCCCAGATCCCAGTCCAGGTCGAATTCGTACGAGGCGGCGCCGCTCTCGTCCACGTGAGCGGCGGCCGTGGATGTGCGCGGCGCGGCGACCGCGACCACGTGCACGTCGGACTCCTCGAGCCACTCCAGCACGCGCCGACCCCGCTCATCGTGGGCGAGGCGGGTGATCAGCGTCGGCGCCCTGCCCAGCCTCCCCAGCGTCAGCGCCGTGTTCGCCGGACTGCCGCCGGGAGCCTCTTCGACGGCGCCGTCTGCACGATGGACGATGTCGACCAGAGCCTCGCCGACGACCACGATGCGCGGCATCCGGTCCGTCATCCCTTGACTCCGCTGGCGGCGATGCTGCTGACGAAGGCGCGCTGGAAGATGAGGAAGACGATCAGCACCGGGATCGTGATGAGCGAGGTGTAGGCCATCACCTCGCCCCACGCGGTGTTCAGCTGGAAGAAGTACTGCATGCCGACCATGACCGGCCGCAGCTCCTCCTTCTGCACCACCATGAGGGGCCACAGGTACTGGTTCCACGCCGGCAGGAACGTCAGGATCGCCACAGTCGCGAAGGCCGGACCCGACAGCGGGACGAGGATGCGCCGGTAGATGGTGAACCAGCTCGCGCCGTCGATGCGCGCCGCTTCATCGAGTGACTTCGGGATCGTGGAGAAGTACTGCGTGAACAGGAAGATCGAGAACGCATTCGCGATGAACGGCACGATCTGCACCTCGTAGGTGTTCAGCCAGCCGAAGTCGTACTTCAGGACGCCGCCCTCCATCACGAGGGTGGGCAGCTGCGCGACCCAGTAGACCATCGGCACGGCGATCGTCTCGAACGGCACGATCAGCGTCGCGATGATCAGCGCGAGCACCACGATCCGCCCTTTCCACGCCAGCCGGGAGAGCGCGAAGCCGGCCATCGAGTTCACGATGAGCCCGAGACCGACGGTGAGCACGGTCACGAGCACGGAGTTGAACAGGAACTGGGCGACGGGCACCCGGTCGAACACCCCGAAGTAGTTGTCGAGGCTGATGTCGCCGACCGGGAGGAAGGCCGCGGGCGAGTCGATGTCCTGCAGGATCTGGCTGTCGGGCTTGAGGCTCGACACGAACATGAAGACCAGCGGGAACAGGAACACGATGCCGAACAGCGACAGGGCGATGTAGAGGAACACCGTGCCCCGGGCGCGCTGCGCCTTCTCGCTGCGGCCCGGCGTCGGGCGCGCGGTGCGACGCGAGTCGCCCGGCGCCGTGGTCAGAGTCTGGGTTGCCGTCATGTCAGTCCTTCTCTCGCGTGATCCGGCGCTGGATGAGCGCGATGGCGAGGACCGCGACGAAGAAGATCAGCGAGATCGCCGCGGCGTAGCCGATCTCCTGCTGCTCGTAGCCCTTGCGCACGGCATGGAAGACGATCGTCGAGGTCGAGTTCACGGGTCCGCCCTGGGTCATGACGTCGACCTGCACGAACAGTCCGAGGGCGGCGATGGTGATCGTGACGAGGACGAACACCATGGTGGGCCTGAGGCCCGGCCACGTCACGTTCGTGAACTGGCGCCACGGGCTCGCGCCGTCCATCTTCGCGGCCTCGTAGAGCTCCTCGGGGATCGTCTGCAGGCCTGCGAGCCAGATGATCATGTGGAAGCCGACGGCCTGCCAGATCGACAGCACGATGATCGCGCCGAGCGCCGTCTTCGGGTCGTTCAGCCAGTCGACTCCCGACCATGCGCCGAACGTCAGCGCGTCGATCATCGAGTTGATGAGGCCGTCCTTCTGGTACATGAACTTCCACAGGATCGAGACCACGACGATCGAGGTCACCACGGGGATGAAGAAGATCACACGGAACGCCGTGACCCCGCGCATGCGCCGATTGACGAGCACCGCGAGGAGCAGTCCCAGACCGGCCTGCACCGGTACGACCACGAGCGCGAACAGCGCGGTGTTGCCCACCGACTGCACGAACACGGGGTCGGCCGTGAAGGCGCGGATGAAGTTGTCGAAGCCGACGAACCGGGGTGGGTTCGGCGAGATGAGTCGCGCGTTCGTGAACGACAGCGCGAACGCGAGGATGACCGGGATGACGAGGAACAGGACGAGGAGGATGCCCGCGGGGGCGATCATCCCCAGTCCAGCCCAGGTCTCGCGACCTTTGATGGAGCGGAAGCGACGGGAGGCGCGCCGAGGCTCTTCGGCGGCGACCGTCGGAGGAGTGACAGTCATGACAGATCTCTCGGGGAGTGCGCCGGCGAGGGCCGTGGGGCCCTCGCCGGCACGGTGGATCACTGGAAGCCGTAGCCGTCGTTCGAGGCGATGTTGGCGTCGATCTCCGAGACGGCACGGTCGAGCGTCTCCTGGACGTCGGCGCCGTTCATGATGTCCTTCGCCGCGGTCTCGAACGTGGTCGAGATGACCGCGTAGGCGGGCGTCTCGGGGCGCAGCACCGCGTACTCCTGCGAGAACTCCACGAACGGGCGCAGGGCGCCGTCGTCGCCGAAGTACTCCGAGGCCTGGGCGGCGGCATCCGTCGCGGGGATCACGACCTGCTTGTCGGCGAACTCGGTGATGTACTCGTCCTGGAAGCTGAACTCGAGGTAGGCGCGAGCGCCGTCGGCTTCCTTGCACTCGGACGAGATCGCCCACTGCCACGAGCCGCCGCCGATCTTGGGGCCGTTGCCGAGGTCCGGCGGGGGCAGGATCAGCAGGTCGTCGCCGACCGCGTCGAGCGCGGTCACCGCGTTCCAGACGCCGGTGTAGCTGAGGGCTACCTCGTCGTCGATGAACTCCTGGTTGCCCACGGTGCCGCTGTTGCCGGCGTATGCGTCGGCGAAGAGGCCCGCGAACCAGTCGCCCCACGCGACGGCATCCGGGCCGTTGAGCGCGCCGTCGGCCGACAGCATCGTCGAGCGGTCGATCAGGTCGCCGCCGAAGCTCTGCAGGAAGGGCGAGTAGGCGTAGGGCCACCACTCGCCGGTGTCCTCGGCTCCGATGTCGATCGGCGTCTCATAGCCCGCGGCCTTGAGCGTGGCCAGCGCGTCGCCGAACTCGTCCGCGGTCCACGGCTGATCGACGGTCGGGATGCGGATGCCGTTGGCGTCGAGCACCGACTTGCGCGCGAAGATGCCCAGTGCGGCATCCCAGTAGCCGGCCGAGTAGATCTCGTCATCCCACACGCCGACGGCCGTCGGCAGCAGCGAGTCGGTGATCTCGGCGGGCAGCTCGAGCGGCTGCAGGTAGCCGGCCCACGCCCAGTTCGGCATGATCGGCCCGTCGAGGTCGAGAAGGCAGGGGAGATCACCGGATGCTGCGGCCGCGACGATCGCGTCGTTGTAGGCGCCCTGCGGGAATGACTCGTGCACGACCTCGTAGTCGTCCTGCGACGCGTTGAAGTCGGAGATGATCTGTTCGTAGACCTCGAGCTCGGCCGGGTTGCCCGCCGAGTGGGTCCACATCGTCAACTGGGTGCGGCCGTCCGCGGTGGTGGTGTCACCTTGGCCGGCTTGGCCGCAGCCGGTCAGGGCGATCGCCGTGACCAGGCCTGCGGACACGAGGATCGGGGTCCTTGTGCGCATTGTTGTGGTTTCCTTTTCTTGGTGACACACGCCCGCGTGCGTCACCGATCGGGGGCCGCCTGCGGCGGCCGCTCGGTGTGTGAAGCCCGTCGCCGGTTCGGTTTGGCGACTTGCGCCGGCGGCGGGCCTACGGAGTCTCGTCGGATGACGGGACACTCCATCAGGTGCGTGGCGTCCACATCCCCTTCCGCGCGGACGCCGAGCGCGACCTCCATCGCCCAGCGGCCCATGGCGTAATGGGGCAGGGCGACGGTGGTGAGTGGGGGATCCTGTTCCGCGGCGATCAGCTGCTGGTCGTCGTAGCCGACGACGGAGAGATCGCGCGGGATGTCGAGGCCGCGACGGTGCGCGGCGATGTACACGCCGGCCGCCATGCGGTCGTTGAAGCAGAAGACGGCGGTGGGTCGCTCGTCGTCGGGGAGGTCGAGGAGGACCTCGGCCGCCGCGCGACCACCGTGGGCCGAGGTGTCGCCGGTGATGTGGAGCACCGGGTCGGCCGGGATGCCGGCCTCTGCGAGTGCCTCGAGATAGCCCTCGTGGCGCAGCTGCGAGGCGATCGGACCGTCGTCGGTGTCGATATAGGCGATCCGCCGATGCCCGGCGGCGACCAGCTCACGCACGGCTGCAGCTCCGCCGGCACGGTCGTCGGGCACGACGCTGCGGTAGCCGCCGTTCGCCGGGCGGCAGTCGAGCAGCACGGTCTTCGCCAGGACGCCCTGCGGCACGTCGACGACTCGGTGCCACATGCAGGCGTAGATCATCGCGTCCACCTGCTGCGCCGTGAGTGCGTCGATGGCCTCGCGCTCGATCTCGGCGTCGCTGCCGGTGTCGATGAGATAGACGAGGTAGCCGTTGTCGCGTGCCGCGTCCTGCGCGCCGGCCAGCATACGACCCGCGAAGGGGGTCGTGGCGATCTGGTCGGAGATGAGTCCGACGGTGCGCGTGCGCTGGGTGCGGAGCCCTCGCGCCACCGAGCTGGGGGCGTAACCGACCGCGCGGGCCGCCTCACGGACGCGCTGCCGCGTCTCGTCCGAGATGCGCGATTCGACGTCGTTCATGACGAGCGAGACGGTCGTGACCGAGACGCCGGCTGCCGCCGCGACGTCTGAGATCCGGGCCCTCGCCATGAGAGACACTCCCTTGTGATAAATCGATTTATCGAGCGGGTTTGATTATGGACCGCGCGGCGGCGGTTCGTCAAGTGCGGGGTTTCCCGAACTTCATGCACCTGGATCCACATGTGCGAGATCGGCTCGCACATGCCACTATGAGCCAGCAATGCAAATCGATTTGCATCGCTGAGAATCCAAGGAGCGAATCAGAAATGCACACTCCCCCGAAGAAGGTCAGGCGCGTCCTGACCGGTGGCCTCACCGCCGCCGCGGTCGCAGCATCCGTGCTCGTCGGACTGCCCGCGGCAGCCGTCGCGGCCCCCACCGCGACGGCCGTCCCCGACCTGCAGGACGGCCCCCAGCCGACCGTGCACACGCAGCAGGCGTACGGCCCCGAAGACGACTTCACCGCCAAGTGGACCCGGGCGGATGCCCGCCAGCTCAAGCGGCTGTCGGACCCGACTGCGGGCTCGAAGCAGAACTCGATGCCCGCCGAGCTCACCATGCCCGCGGTTGCGCAGGACTTCCCGGACATGAGCAACGAGCAGGTGTGGGTCTGGGACTCCTGGCCGCTGACCGATGAGGACGCCAATCAGTACAGCGTCAACGGCCAGGAGATCATCTTCTCGCTCGTGGCCGACCGCAACCTCGTCTTCGACGAGCGGCACGTGTTCGCGAAGATCGGCTACTTCTATCGCCCCGCCGGCGTCCCCGCCGACGAGCGTCCGGAGAACGGCGGCTGGACGTATGGCGGCCTCGTCTTCGACGAAGGAGTGACCGGCAAGATCTTCCCCGACCAGTCGTACAGCCACCAGACCCAGTGGTCGGGTTCCGCGCGCATCTCGAAGGGCGGCGAGATCAAGCTCTTCTTCACCGATGTCGCGTTCTACCGCAACGAGGACGGCACCAACCGCAAGCCCTACGACCCGCGCATCGCGCTGAGCGTCGGCAAGGTGCACGCCAACAAGAACGGCGTGAAGCTGACCGGATTCGACAAGGTGACCGACCTGCTCCAGGCCGATGGCACCTACTACCAGACGGGTGCGCAGAACGAGTTCTTCAACTTCCGCGACCCGTTCACCTTCGAGGACCCGGCCCACCCCGGCGAGACCTACATGGTCTTCGAAGGCAACTCCGCCATGCCGCGCGAGAGCGCGACCTGCGACGAAGAGGACCTGGGCTACCGCGAGGGCGACCCCTACGCAGAGACGGTCGACCAGGTGAACGCCTCGGGCGCCACGTACCAGATCGGCAACGTCGGCCTTGCGAAGGCGAAGAACAAGGAGCTCACCGAGTGGGAGTTCCTGCCGCCCATCCTGTCGGCGAACTGCGTGACCGATCAGACCGAGCGTCCGCAGATCTACATGAAGGACGGCAAGTACTACCTCTTCACCATCAGCCACCGCGGCACGTTCGCGAACGGCATCGACGGCCCCGAGGGCGTCTACGGGTTCGTCGGCGACGGCATCCGCAGCGACTACCAGCCGATGAACGCCGGCTCGGGCCTGGCACTGGGCAACCCGACCAACCTGAACTTCGCGGGCGGACAGCCGTTCGCACCGGACTTCAACCAGCCGATCGGGCACTTCCAGGCGTACTCGCACTACGTGATGCCCGGCGGACTGGTGCAGTCGTTCATCGACACGATCGGCACCGAGGGTGACTTCCGCCGCGGCGGCACGCTCGCGCCGACGGTCAAGATCGACATCGACGGCGCCTCGTCGGCGGTCGACTACTCGTACGGCGACGGCGGGCTCGGCGGCTACGCCGACATCCCGGCGAACATCAACGTCAACCCGGGCGGCAAGGTCACGCCACTGCCCTGACCTGATCGACAGTCGAGCGGATGCCTCGGCACGGCCCCGTGCCGAGGCATCCGCTCTCCCGTTTCCACGTCGAGAAGGAGACCGAATGTCCACGCAGAACACCACCTCCGCAGCCCGCCGCCGGCGACGCCTGCTCGTCGCGGTAGCCGCAATCGCCTCCGCGACGCTGCTCGTGGCAGCCATCGTGGTCGCCCTGTCGCAGCGGACGGAGACGGATGCTGCGCCCTCACCGTCCGCGACGGCGGACGCGTTCGAGCGGCCGGCGGACTGGTCTCCGCACCGGCCGGCTGTGCACGTCACGCCCGGCGAGAACTGGATGAACGACCCCCAGAAGCCGTTCCTCCTCGATGGCGTGTGGCACTACTACTACCTCTACAACGCCGACTACCCGGAGGGGAACGGCACCGCCTGGTACCACGCGACCTCGACCGACCTCGTGCACTGGAAGGACGAGGGCGTCGCGATCGACAAGTACGCCAACGGACTCGGCGACATCTGGACCGGCACCGCGGTCGTCGACGAGAAGAACACCGCCGGGTTCGGCGAAGGCGCGGTCATCGCGCTCGTGACGCAGCAGGTGGACGGCGTGCAGCGGCAGTCTCTGTTCGTCTCGCGCGACGGCGGCTACCGCTTCGAGTCGTTCGACGGCAACCCGGTGATGGACAATCCCGGTGTCGCCGACTGGCGCGACCCCCGGGTCTTCTGGGACGACGCGGCCGGACGCTGGGTGATGGCTCTCGCCGAGCACGATCGCATCGGGTTCTACACATCGCCGAACCTCCGGGAGTGGGCGTACGCCTCCGACTTCGCCACGACGGATCTCGGCGTCCTCGAGTGTCCGGATCTGTTCCCCCTGGCGGTCGACGGCGACCCCGACGACGTCCGGTGGGTGCTCGTCGCGGGTGCGAACGGCGCCGCGGAGGGCAGGACGACGGGAACCGCGTACTGGGTGGGCGAATGGGACGGCGAGCGCTTCGCCGCCGACGGCACCGGTCACCAGTGGCTCGACCACGGACCGGACTACTATGCGGCCGTCACATGGGACGACCCGCGTCTCGGTGAGACCGACCGCCTCGCGTCGCGCTATGGCATCGGCTGGATGAACAACTGGGCGTACGCCGGCGGCTTCCCGACCGAGGACTGGCACGGCGGATCGGATTCGCTCGTGCGGACGATCACGCTGCGCGACGACGAGGGGCGGGCGACGCTGCACTCGACACCGGCACCCGAGCTCGATTCGCTGGAAGGTGATCCGGAGCGACTCGACGATGCGCGACTGGGCGACGGCGAGACGGTGGACGTCGCGGTGCCGGCGTCGGGGGCGTATCGACTGAGATTGGATGCTGCGAGCCGGGGCGGAGAGCTCCGGGTCAAGATCCTGACGGGTGACGGCAGCTTCGCGACGGTCGGCTACGACTTCGCGGCCCGGACGGTGTTCGTCGCGCGCGACGCCGACGCGGTCGCCGGCACGATGCCCGAGGCGTACCGCGAGGTGCGCACCGCACCCGTGGACGTCGTCGACGGGCGGATCGATCTCGACATCGTGGTGGACGCCGCCTCGATCGAGGTCTTCGCGGGCGGCGGCCGCGCCGCGCTCGCCATGGCGACGTTCGGCACCGCCGGCGAGCGGGGCCTGCAGCTCGAGGGCGTGCGAGAAGAGGTCGCGGTCGGCGACGCCGGCCTCACCCCGCTGCGGGTGGCCCCGATCGAGCGGGAGCAGCCGTCCCGGTAGCGGCCGGCTATCGGGCGGCCGGTGCGGCCACCGACTCCCGCTCGACGAGCCATCCGCGCAGGAGGTGGAGGCCGTCGCCATACGGGGGCCCCGTGCCGTCGATCCTGTCGAGCAGGCGCGTCATCCCCCACCGCCCCATCTCGTCGTGGGGCAGCGCGACCGTCGTGAGCCCGGGGTCGAGCGCGTCGGCCACGGGGTGCAGGTCGTCGATCCCCACGACGGAGAGCCCCGCGGGGACGCCGATGCCGCGTCGCGCCGCGGCCTGCATCACCCCCATGGCGATCTGATCGTTGAAGCAGATCACGGCGGTGGGGGGAACCGGCTGATCGAGGAGCCGCCCGCCGGCGTCCCGGCCGCCGAGGGCATCCGATGCGCAGAACTCCAGCCGGCTCTCCCCGAGCGGGATCCCCGCGTCTCCGAGCGCCGAGCGCACGCCGATCAGGCGACCTCGGGCGGCGCGGGACTCGTCGGTGGTGCCGACGTACGCGATGTCGCGGTGCCCCTCGCGGGTGAGCCGTTCGCACGCGAGCGCGGCGATCTGCGCCTCATCGGGGACGACGGCGTCGACCTCCCAGTCCGGTTCGGGCGCGGCGTCGACGAGCACGACCGGCACGTCATCCGGCACGTCCGGCCGGTCGACGCGCTGGTGGTACATGCGCGCGATGATGAGGCCGTCGACCCGCTGCGCGAGGAAGCGCGCGACGAGGTCGCGCTCGGCGTCGGCATCGCCGCCGCTCTCGGCGACCATCAGCAGCACGTCGCGCTCGAGACCGGCTCGACGGGCGCCCTCGATGATGCGGCCCGCGAACGGGGTTGCCGCGAGATCGTCGCCGATCAGCCCGACGACGCCGGTGCGGCGCCGGCGCAACCCGCTGGCCACGCGGTCGGGAACGTATCCGAGTTCGCGCGCGACGGCGAGGATGCGCTCCCGGGTCTCGGCGTTCACCGCGCGCGCGCCGCTCAGCGCGTGCGACACCGTGGTCGCGGAGACGCCCGCGACTGCGGCCACGTCGCTCACGCGCGGGCGCCCGCCGGTCTTCCGAGACATACCCCCCAGCTTATTTGCCACCCGTTGCGGCGTTCCGGACCCCGGCGGGCACTCCTCGTCGCAGTCGAAACCGCCGATCGCGCGCGCGAGACCGCGCCGCAGCACCCACATCGACACGCGCGTGGTGCTGTCGCGCGTTCTCGCCAGCGGGGCAGGGCAGACGGATGCTGTGCCCTGCTCGTCGAGCGGGCGCTCAGCGCACGACGGCGGTCGCGGTCGCGAGCCGCGCGAGCACCTCCTGGCTGATGGAGCCGAGCAGGAACCGCGCCAGGGCCCCGCGGCCGTGGGATCCGACGACAGCGAGCCGCGCCCCGCTCGCGAGCTCGTTGATGATGTGCGACGGGTAGCCGCGCTCGACGCGGCGCACGATCTCGAGGTCGGGGTAGCGCGAGGCGAGTCCCGCGAGCGAGAGTCCCAGCGCCTCGCCCGTGAGCTTCTCCATGTTCTCGAGGTACTGCACCGGGTAGGCGCCCATGTTGCGCGGCACCTCGAGCGGAGTCCACACCGACACCGCGATGAGCGGCTCGCCGAGCCGGTCGGCCTCCGCGGCGGCGAACGCGACGGCCTTCTCCGACACCGACGATCCGTCCACGCCGACCACGACCCCGGTCCGGCCCGCGAGGTCGAAGTCGGGCACGACCACGACGGGCGAGTGCGCGCCCGCGGCGATGCGCAGACCGTGCGCCCCGCGGTGCGCCCTCGAGCCGGGTCCCTGGTAGTCGCTGCCGATCACGAGGAGCGCAGCATCCGTCGACGCGTCCAGCAGCTTCGCGACCGGGTTGCCGCGCTCGACCCGTGTGCGCACGTCGAGACCTGCGGTGGCGATTCGGGATGCCTCGGCCTCGGCCAGCTCCTGCGCCTGGGCGAGTGCCGCGTCGACGAGGGAGTCCTCCCCCACCGCGCCGACCGCGCCGCCGACGACGGCGAGCAGCTCGAGCGGCTGCCGCCTCTCGACCGCGCGCTGTGCCGCCCAGTCGACCGCTCGACGCGTGACCGCAGCATCCGTGATTCCGACGACGATCGCTTCACCCACGATGACTCCTCTCGGATGCCCCCAGGCTAGCTCGACGACCCGCGCGCGTGCGGGCGCGAGGGCCGTGACAAACCGACCCCGCTCGTGCTGACGCCTGCGGGATCACCGGGGCGGCCAGGGCCACGGCCACCCTCCCCCCGGCCCCGGCTCTGGTTCAGGCTCGGGTTCCGGTTCGGGCTCCGGTTCGGGCTCCGGCTCGGGTTCCGGCTCGGGTTCGGGCTGCGGTTCGGGCTGCTGAGGCTGGGGCTGGGGCGCGGGTGCCGCCCCCGGGTCGGGTGCGGCGGCGGGTGGTGGAGCCGGAGCGGGTGCCGGGGCCGGATCGGGCTCCGACTGCGACCGTCTCGCGGATTCCCGCTGCGCCGATTCCTGCGCCAGCTGCGCCTGCTCCTGGGCGATCCGGGACTGCTCGCCGCGGAGTGCGCCCACCGCGGCCGCGTAGGCGTGCATCGCCGAGCGCGCGGTCGTGTCGTCCGGCGCTGCGGCCGCGGCCTGCGCGGCGAGCACCGTCGCGTCGCGCGACGCAGCGTTCGCAAGCGGGTTCTCTGCGACGAGCCGCTCGGCGGCCGCGGGCAGCGTCGCCGCCAGGGCGAGCACTGCCGCGCGCAATGCGTCATGCCGTTCTCGCAGCTCGTCGACGGCGGCACGCACCTCGGTCGTGCGGGCGGCGAGCTGTGCGCCGTGCTCTCCCGCTCGCGCGGTCGCGGTCGCGAGCGCGCCCACGTCGGTGGTGTCGAGCGTCGGGCGCTCGTAGAGGGCCGGCGTCGCGTCGGGTTCGTCGCCGCGCTGCGAGGCCAGTGCGTCGAGCGCGGCCACCGCGGCCAGTCGGGATGTCTCGTCACTCATCCCCGCGAGCTCGGCCAGCACCGGCGCACTCGCGTCGACGGTCGAGGCAGCCGCGGCGTCGAGCGCCAGGTACGCGCTCACCGCCGCATCGAGATCGCCGCGCGGTGTCGCCAGCTGCGCTTCGGCACGCTCGAGTCCCGCGACCGCGGCGGCCAGTCGATCGCGCGCCACCGCCGCCTGCACCGTCAGCGTCCCTGCGGTCGCGACGGCGGCGACGACGATGACGGATGCTGCCACCGCCCACCATCGACCGCGACGGCTGCGTCGGGCGGTGCGGGAAGCTCCCGGCATCGGCGACGAGCCCGCCGGCGCCGAGGCCCCCAGCCCGGTCTCCGCGATCGCGGCTCGTGCCGCGAGCAGCGGAGCGTCCGTCGCCGTCGGCACCGACAGCGGGTCGCCCATCGTTGCGGGAGACGCGTCGTCATCGATCGCCGGTGCGTGTTCCGGCGCCGCGGGAACGGCGACGACGCTCAGAGCCGCCGGTTCGGCCATCGTCGCCACGACCGGCACCGCCGGAACCACAGCCAGAACCGACGTGGCGACCGGGGCCTCCGCCGGAACCGACGCGGCGACGGTGGCCGCCACCGGCGCAGCCGCCGCCGACGCGGCGGGCGTCTGCATCTTCGGCCGCTGGGGGCCGCGCCCGACCGTCGCTGTCCCCAGGTCAGCGACGGTCGGTGCGGATCTGGGCGGCGGTGCGACGCCTGATCCGTGGTGGGCCATGAAGAGGGCGCTGGAGGCCGCAAGCGCCGTGGGCCGCTGACGCTCATCCTCGAGCGGAGCGCCGAAGAGGCGGGCGAGCGCCGCTTCGCGCGCGAGCTCGGCCTCGCGCTCCGTCTCGTAGGCGTCGCCGTGATTCGGCACGCCCTTGCGCCGCGCGCTGGTCTTCCCCCGAGCACCCATGTCGCCCATCCGATCGCGTCACCCGCCCGACCGCAGGGCGCCAGGCTAACGCGCGCGAACCACAGAGGTCATGGGGGAAATCCCCCTCCCCTGTGCGGTGGGCATAGGGCTTTCGCCCACGAATGCGTGGAGCCGCCGGGCTCGCTTGCCGCGGCGAACCCCGAAGCGCGAAAGGGGTGGATTCCCGCACGAAACCGTGCCGAAATCCACCCCTTCGCGCTTCCAGAACCCGGGGCGAACCCCCAGCCTGAGGCGGCGGTTTACAGCGAGAGGCGCTCGCGGACGACGCCGGCCAGGTGGTCGGCGTGACGGCGGGCTTCGTCTTCGGACGACGCCTCGACCATCACGCGCACGAGCTGCTCGGTGCCCGACGGGCGCAGCAGCACGCGGCCCGCGAGGCCGAGTTCGGCCGAGGCACGGGCGACGGCGTCTTGCACGCCCTCGTCGGTCGCGGCGCGGGTCCGGTCGACGTCCTTCACGTTCACGAGCACCTGCGGGTACACGGTCATGATCGACGCGAGCTCTTCGAGCGTCTTGCCGGTGCGGGCCATCTCGGCGACCAGGTGCAGGCCGGTGAGGAGGCCGTCGCCGGTGGTCGCGTAGTCGCTCATGATGACGTGGCCGGACTGCTCCCCGCCGAGCGAGAAGCCGTTCTCGTTCATGCGCTCGAGCACGTAGCGGTCGCCGACCGCGGTGGTCTCGACGTGGATGCCGTGGGCCGACATCGCGCGGTGCAGTCCGAGGTTGCTCATGACGGTGGCCACGAGCGTGTCTTCCCTGAGCTCGCCGCGGTTCTTCATCGACACCGCGAGGATCGCCATGATCTGGTCGCCGTCGACGACCTTGCCGGTCGCGTCGACCGCGAGGCAGCGGTCGGCATCGCCGTCGTGAGCGATCCCCACGTCGGCGCCCACGCGCACCACGTGCGCGGCGAGCTGGTCGAGGTGCGTCGAGCCGACACCGTCGTTGATGTTCCAGCCGTCGGGGTCGGCGCCGATGACGGTGACCTTGGCGCCGGCGTCCGCGAACGTCTGCGGCGAGACGCCGGCGGCCGCGCCGTGCGCGCAGTCGAGCACGACGTGGATGCCATCGAGCCGGTACGGCAGCGAACCGAGCAGGTGCACGACATACCGGTCCTCGGCATCGGAGAACCGGCGGATACGGCCCACGTCGGCGCCCGTCGGCAGCAGCTTGGGGCCGGCCATGGCGGCCTCGATGCGCTCTTCGACGATGTCGGGCAGCTTCACGCCGCCGCGGGCGAAGATCTTGATGCCGTTGTCGGGTGCGGGATTGTGGGATGCCGAGACCATGACGCCGAAGTCGGCGTCCATGTCGGCGATCAGGAACGCCGCTGCGGGTGTCGGCAGCACGCCGGCGTCGAAGACGTCGACGCCCGACGAGGCGAGTCCCGCCTCGACCGCGGCGGAGAGGAATTCGCCGGAAACGCGCGGATCGCGCGCGACGACGGCGGTGAGCCGCTTGCCTGCTGCGCGGCGCGCCTCGGCAGAACGACCCTGGCCCAGGACGACGGCGGTCGCCTGGGCCAGGGACAGTGCGAGATCGGCGGTGAGGGGGCCGTTGGCCAGCCCCCTCACCCCGTCCGTGCCAAAGATCGGCATACGGAGTGGAAGCCGATCAGCGCTTCGAGTACTGAGGCGCCTTGCGGGCCTTCTTGAGACCGGCCTTCTTGCGCTCGATGACGCGGGCGTCGCGCGAGAGGAAGCCGGCCTTCTTGAGGGTCGGGCGGTTGTTCTCGACGTCGATCTCGTTCAGCGCACGGGCGATGCCGAGGCGGAGCGCGCCGGCCTGGCCCGAGGGGCCGCCACCCGAGATGCGGACGATCACGTCGTACGCACCGGTGAGGTTGAGCACCGTGAACGGGTCGGTGATGAGCTGCTGGTGGAGCTTGTTCGGGAAGTAGTCCTCGAACGCACGGCCGTTGACCGTGATGGTGCCCGAGCCGGGGATGACGCGCACGCGGGCGATGGCCTGCTTGCGACGACCGACTGCGGCACCCGAGACCGAGAGCACCGGGCGCTCGGCGGCGACGACGGTCTCGTCGATCGTGGTCTCGGTCGAGTAGCTCGTGGGGGTTTCTTCGATGTTCGCCATCAGTGTGTCCTGTTCTGTGCGGCGCTTACTGGGCGACCTGGTCGAAAACGTACGCGGTGGGCTTCTGCGCGGCGTGCGGGTGCTCGGCACCGCGGTACACCTTGAGCTTCGACAGCTGGTTGGCGCCGAGCGTGTTCTTCGGGAGCATGCCGCGGACGGCCTTCTCGACGGCCCGCACCGGGTTCTTCTCGAGGAGCTCCGAGTAGGTGACCGACTTGAGGCCGCCCGGGTAGCCCGAGTGGCGGTAGGCCTTCTTCTGCTCGAGCTTCTGGCCCGTCAGCGCGACCTTGTCGGCGTTGATGATGATGACGAAGTCGCCCATGTCGACGTGGGGCGCGAAGGTGGGCTTGTGCTTGCCACGCAGGAGCGCGGCAGCGTGCGAGGCGAGGCGGCCGAGGACGACGTCAGTCGCGTCGATGACCAGCCACTCGCGCTGGGCTTCGCCAGCCTTGGGGGTGTAAGTGCGCGTCACAGTAGTGCTGCTTTCTTGATTCGAACGGAGAGGTTCGTGAATCCCACTCCGGGGTGGTTCTGCCCCTCGACGAGGGACCGAACACGCCAGTGGAGGGCTCACGTTCGCGGTGCCGGGTCAGCTGAGCCGGACACCAAACGTCGAGTCTACGCCATCGGGGTGTCGCGGCCAAACCGGCAGGAGTCCGCCGGTCGTCCCTCGCCGACGGTGTCGCCGGATTGAGTGTCGGCGCGGCTCACGCCGTCGAGTCCGGTCAGGTGCCGGTTCTCCGTCCGTCTTCGCGGACCCCGCCTGGTGGCCCTGACTCCTCGTAGCCGCCGTCGCCCGGACTGCCCGGTCTCGGTGGGAGATCCGGCGGTTGCCGCCAGCCGGCTCGGTCGGGGGGTCGGGGCAGATCCCACGCCCAACTCCACGCCGCCTTGGAGACCAGCACGATCGCGGCGCCTTCCCCGGCTGGCGGGCGCAGCACGAACGGCCCCTTCCCGTCCCTGGTGATGCGCCAACCGTGGTTGTGCAGCTTCATGTGGTGAAACCGACAGAGCAGCACGCCGCGATCAACGTCCGTGGTGCCGCCCTCCGCGAAGTGGTCGCAGTGATGCGCCTCGCAGTACGACGGCGGCCGGTCGCAGTCTGGCCACACGCAGCCGCCGTCGCGGACGGACAGGACGAGTCGCTGCGCGGCCGAGTACATGCGGGCTTCACGACCCAGATCGAACGGGTTGCCCTCGGGATCGACGATCACCTCGATGAATCCGTTCGCGCACGCATTGCGGTCGATCACCGAGCCCGGGAAGGCGCATCCGCCGTCCATGTCATGACCGACCGCGAGCAGTCGCCCGAAAGCATCGCGCGGGCCGGCGTCTTTGACGACGACCATCCGCACGCCCGGCTGCCGCGACCCGAACACACTCTTCGCCTCGGCGAGCGCGCCGGCCCGGATGATGTCCATCAGGAGGTCATAGGCGAGCTGGTCGTTCGTGCGCGGGTCGTCGATCAGGTTCTCCGCCGCAGCTCGCTCTTCGTCCGTCATGAAGCGCGGGCCGCCGCGGCGCGGACGCAGTCCCGCAGCCAGCATGGACCGGACGAACGCCCCCATCTCATCGTCGAAGGTGATCGTGCTGCGGTCCTGCCCGTCTGCATCGGTCCACATCCGGAACCCTCGGTTCTCGAACCGTCGACCGTGACGTTCCTCGGCGCCGACCGGGTCGAGCATGTCGCGCATGGTCCGCGCCCGCTTCGCCAGCTCTTCGACCGGCACCCCCGACGCCTCCGCGGCGAGTGCCTCCGCCGCCAGCATCCACGCCTCGCGCACCATCGCGTCGCGCGCCGCGATGTCGGCTTCGTCCACCGGCTCGAGCAGGACCGCACCCGCTTCCCGCCCGCCGTCGGGCCCCGTCACGCCGTCTCCGTCCGAGCCGGAGCCGTCCGAGCCGGAGCCGTCCATCCCACCGCGGTCCGCGTCACCACCGCGGCCGCCGTCGCCGCCCTCGCCGGCGATGCGGGGCGCGGTACTCACATCCGGCTCGCCGAGTCCACGCCGGATCGCGTCATGCTGCGCTGTCGTCAGCCACCCCTCGAGAAGGCCTCGACGCAACGGCTCATCCCACGCCACCGCGGGCGCCGGCGTCTCGACCTGCGCAGCCGCTCCACCGCCGGCGTCGTCGTCCGCACCGAACCCCGGCAGCCCCTGGTCGGCAGCCCCGGGACTCGGGACGACCGCAGGGGACGCAGCATCCGCCCCCTCCACCAACGCCTTGCCGACCCGCACCTGCCGCAGGGCGTCGGCCCTCGTGCCTCCGGTGATGGACTGGATCAGCTTCTCAGGAGTCGGGAAGCCCTGCACCGCCGCCAGGCCGCCCCGCCCGCGTTCGCGGGTGGAACGCGCGGCGGCCACGCCGGCCAGCACCGCCTGCAAGCGGTCCGCGTCGTTCGCGATCGCCCCCACCTCGGCGAGGATCTCGAGCACCGACGCGTCACTCAACCGCGCCGCGCTCGACGGGAGCGCTTGAGCCTCGACATCCAGCTCCGACCATGCTGCGAGCCGGTCGAGCCGGCCCCGCAGATCGGTGAGGATGTTCATGAATTCAGCGTCTCACCAGCCTCCGACATTCGAATACTTCTTCGCCTCGAGCGAACGCCGGCTCCTCCCTCTATAAGGAGTAGATCGGATGCTGCGCCCCGCTGCCTCACCAGACCAGCAGCGCCGCCCCGATGGCGTTGAAGACGACGTGCGCGATCAGCGCTCCAGCGAGTCTTCCGGTCAGCAGCGTCAGCACGCCGCACCCCAGCCCCACGACCGCTGTGCCGAGCAGGAGGCCGACGGGCACGAACTCACCCGCGGCGAGCGCGTGGAGCCCGGTGAAGACAGCGGTGGAGACGAGCACGGCGACGGTTCCCGCGACGGCAGCCCCGGCGCCGCCGAGGGCGTCCCCCAGTGCGCGCTGCAGCAGTCCGCGGAAGAAGCACTCCTCTATCAATGGCGTCACGAGCACCGCCCCCGCGAGAGCGACGATCGCCGCCGCCATCGCGCCCGACTCGTCCCAGCCCACACCACCGAGGGTCGGCGCGACGAGCTCGACCAGCCCCCGTGCGACCAGGCCGACGCCGAGCCCGGCGACGACGTCGGTCCACGAGAACCCGCGCAGTCCCACCGCCGCCGCGAACCGGTCCCCCGACACCCGCACGGCGACGACGACCGCCCCGATCAAGGGCGCCGACAGCAGCAGCAGATCGACGAGCGCGACCAGCACGGGAGGCCAGCGCACCAGAGCCGCGTGCATCGAAGGCACCCACAGGATCACGACCGCGACGAGGAGTGCCCCGACCGACGCGACCGCGACGGCCGCCCACGGATGCCGCCAGGCACGCACCCCCGATTCCTGCACCATGACACCCCCGACGTGACCGGTATACGACGAAGACCCCGGGCGAGTGCCCGGGGTCTTCGTGGAGTCGTCGATCAGCGGTTGCCTGCCGCACGGCGGCGGGCGACGGCTGCCGCGACGGCGATGCCGCCGAGGCCGATGGCGCCCACGCCGAGCCAGACGAAGGCGGCGGGCACGGTGCCACCGGTCGCGGGCAGTTCACCCGAGCCGCCGGAGCCGCCCGTCGAGGTGCCGGCCGCAGTCACCGTGATGGTGGTCTGGCCGATCGTGGTCTCACCGTCCGAGACGCTGACGTTGTAGGTGCCTACAGCGCTCGCGGTGAAGGTGGCGGTGGCGGAGCCGTCGGTGACCGACTTCTCCACCGTCGAACCGCCGCCGCTGGCGAGCACGATCGACGACAGCGAGCCGCCCGTGCCGCCGCTGACGGCGAAGAAAACGGTCTGCAGGTCGCCGAGACCGGAAGCGGTCACGGCGGTCGAGCCGCCGACCGTGATGGTCGCCGAGCCGGCGGTCACGGTGACGTCCGAGGGGTAATCAGCGGAGGCTGCCCCAGCGCCTCCGAGGACGAGCAGGCCTGCGACAGCAATTGCGGCGAATGCCTTCTTGAACATGGCGTAGATCTCCCGAGTTATGTGCGCGTCATCGGCGGATTTGTGGTGTCGGCAAGCGTTCACCCGAGGGGCCGACCCGTGACACGCTATCGCATTCTGAGAGTTGGATGAGAGGCCAAGAGTTTCCAGAAGGTAACAAGTTGTAGCGTTTGTCCCCCCTTTGGGGGACAAATCAGAGCGAAATGCGCAGGGACCTAGGTCATTGCGCTCGCGAGGACCGCGAGCGCGACGTACGACGCGTTGTAGACGAGGTGCACCAAGACAGCGCCCCAGATGCGCCCGGTCAGCAGCACCAGCACGGCGCACACGAGTCCGAGCAGCGACAGCGACACCACTCCGCTGACGTCCCCCACCGACGAGATCCCGTGCACGACCACGAACAGCGCCGTCGATCCGAGCGCGGCCGCGAGTCCGGCGGTGAGCTTGCCGAACGGCCGCCGCAGGACGGTGTACAGCGACACCAGCACGACGGCGCGGAAGAAGAACTCCTCCACCACGGGCGCCACCACGACGGGCGCGACGACATCGAACATCACGCCCGACAACGGCACCGACCCGTCCACCCGCACCACCGACGGCAGTACAGCCGGCGTCCCGTCGAGACCCTCGATCCATCCCTGCGTCGTCCGCAGCAGCGCGCCGAGCACGAGCCCGTAGAGCACGTCCAGTGCACGCACGCGCAACAGGCCGATGGGGCGCGACCGGGTGAAGGCCCACGCGACGGGCAGCAGCATCCCGATCCAGACGATGACGGTGGCGGATGCTGCGGCCCACGGCGAATCCCACACGGCGGCCACGAGCGACCCGAGGAGCACCGACGCCCCGAGCGAGATGAGCGCGATCGCCAGCAGGCCTTCGCGCCACCGGAAGACGGTGCGCCCGCCGAGACGCCAGTCCGTGCGGGCCTCGTGCGCCCTGCGGCGCGACCGCCGCGGCGGCGCGTCCTCCGTCGACGCCTCGTCCTCGCCGGACTCGGATCCCGAAGACCCCGAAGACCCCGAAGCCCCGGAAACCGCGGACCCCGAGCCCGAAGGCGGCTGCAGCGACCACAGGTCGACGACGGGCGCGGCGTCGCTAGGCTGGTCGGGCACGCGCCTACGTTACCCCGCCGTGCGGAGGCGCCTTCTTGTTCGACATCCTCACGGTGTGCACGGGCAACATCTGCCGTTCGCCCCTCGCCGAGCAGCTGCTGCGCGCGCGCCTGGCCGATCTCGCGCCGCACGTCGCGAGCGCCGGCACCCGCGGCCTCGCCGCCGCCCCCATGACGCCCGAGTCCGCGCACATCGCCGAGGCGCTCGGTGTTCCCGCGTCCGAGACGGCCGCGCACCGGTCGCGGTTCCTCACCGAGCAGCATCTCGTGAAGCCCGACCTCATCCTGGCGATGAGCCGCGAGCACCGCCGCGCGATCGCCGAACTGGCGCCGTCGCGCCTGCGGTCCACGTTCACCATCCGCGAGTTCGCGCGCCTCGCCGCCGCAGTGCCGCAGGACGAGATCAGAGCGGCGACGGATGCTGCCGCCTCCCCCTCCGAGAAGCTCAGGGCGGCAGCATCCGTGATCGCTTCTCATCGGGGTCTCGTGCCGCCGCCGGAGGATCCGGCCGACGACGATGTCATCGACCCTTACCGGCAGCCGTGGGAGAGGTACCTGCTGTCGGCGCGGCAGCTCGAACCGGCTGTCACGGCAGTGGCGGCGACGGTGCGGCTGGCCGTGGCGTAACGCTTTCCGGGCGCCGACCAGGCCCTGTGGAAGAATGCACGGAGCACACCTGCCAGCCAGCGAGAGGCGACATGGAGCTCACCGACTACATCCGGATCCTGCGCAAGAACTGGGTGATCATCGTGGTCGCCACCCTGGTGGGAATCGGGGTGGCGGCAGCATGGTCGCTCACCCGCACGCCCCAGTACGAGGCGCAGAGCACGGTCTTCGTGTCGACGCAGACGGGCGCGAACATCCAGGAGATCCAGCAGGGATCCAACTTCACGCAGTCCCGCGTGCAGACCTACACGAACCTCGTGTCCACGCCGATCGTGATGAACCCGGTGATCGCCGAGCTCGGGCTCGGCACGACCGCGAACGAGCTCGCGGCGACGGTCGAGGCATCCGCCGCCCTGAACACGACGCTCATCACGATCACGGTGACGGGTCCTGATCCGGTGCAGGCGGCCGATGTCGCCAACGCCCTCGGTGCGTCCCTCAAGTCGGTGGTCGAGCGGCTCGAGACGCCGAACGGCACCGAGACGAGCCCCGTGCGCATCGAGCGCGTGAAGGACGCGCTGCCGCCGCTCACCCCGTCGAGCCCGAACGTTCCGCTCAACCTGGCGCTGGGTGCGCTGGTGGGTCTCGCGATCGGCATCGGCGTGGCGGTGCTGCGCGCGGTGCTCGACACGCGCATCCGCACGCCGCGCGATGTGGAGCAGGTCACCGACCGCCCGCTGATCGGCGCGATCGCCTTCGACCCGAAGGCGAAGGAGCGGCCGCTCATCGTGCACGCCGATCCGCTGAGCCCGCGGGCCGAGTCGTTCCGCGCGATGCGCACGAACCTGCAGTTCCTCGAGACCGAGGGTCGCGCGTCGTACGTGATCACCTCGAGCGTGCCGAGCGAGGGCAAGTCGACCACGACCATCAACCTCGCGATCGCACTCGCCGACGCCGGCAAGCGCGTGGCGCTGCTCGACACCGACCTGCGCAAGCCGAAGGTCGCGGAGTACCTCGGCATCGAGGGCGGTGCGGGTCTCACCGACGTGCTGATCGGCCGCGCGCGCCTGAGCGATGTGATGCTCCCGTGGGGCAACCGCAGCCTCTACGTGCTGCCCGCGGGCAAGATCCCGCCGAACCCGAGCGAGCTGCTGGGGTCGAAGAGCATGCACCAGCTGCTCGAGGCCCTCGAGCGCGATGTCGACATCGTGCTGTGCGACGCTCCTCCGCTGCTTCCGGTGACGGATGCTGCGATCCTCGCGAACGCGACGAGCGGGGCGATCCTCGTGGTCAGCGCCGGCCACACCAACCGCCACCAGCTGTCGGGCGCGGTCGACGCGCTCAACACCGCCGGCGCGCACATCGCCGGCATCGCGATGACGATGGTTCCGACGCGCGGCCCCGACTCGTACGCCTACGGCTACGGGTACGGGTCGTACGGGTACATCGACGAGAAGCCCGCGAAGAAGGCCAAGAAGGCGAAGGCCGCTCCTGCCCCGGCGCGGCCTGCGCCCGCGACGCCGGCAGCTCCGACCCGGCCGGCAGCCCAGGCAGCGGCAACGGCCCGCGCGGCGAAGCCCACAGCACCGGCCGCCGCGCGTCCGGCTGCCGCGCCCGACACGGCGCGGTCGATCCCGGTCGCGCCCGCCGACGAGGTCGCGTCCGACGCCGGGCTGACGATCGACGAGATCATCCGGCAGGCGGGCGGCGCGCCGACGACGCCCGGCCGCAACGATCCCCTTGCCTGACCCGGGCACCTGATGCAACGTCTGGGCACCGCGAGATGGCTCGCGATCGCGGGCACCGCCGTGCTCGTCGTCGCCGTCGCGGTGCTCGTCGGGGCCGCGCTGCAGCACGGGAATCCGCAGGCCGCGGACGGCGAGGCCCAGCCCGTGCCGACGTTCACGCTCGGCGCGCAGGCGCAGACCCCGACGCCCACACCGACCGAGGTCGACGTGGCCCTCGAGCAGACGAGATTCCTCGCGATCGGCTCCGAGGTCTGGTGGCGGGCGACGGCCGGCTCGTGCGCCGGCCCCGCTCCGCTCGTCGAACGCTCATACGACGAGGGCGCGACATGGACCGACGTGACGCCGGCCTACCTCGGCATCGCGCAGGTGCAGACGCTCGAGGCCTTCTCCGGTCGCGACGCCGAGCTGGTCGCCGGCATGGCCGGCTGCGAGCCCCACGCGCTGCGGACGTACACGCGCGGCGAGTTCTGGGACTCGTACCCCGAGGTGCTCGCCGCCTCGCGCTACGTCGACCCGCGTGATCCGGGCTCGGTGCACCTGCCGTCAGGCCCGGTGCCGGCTCCCTGTCCGGCCGCGCACGGATTGCATGCCGCCGGCGACATGATCGCCCTCGTCTGCGCCGGGCGCGCCTGGTCCTGGTCGGGCGACGAGTGGCTCGAGCTGGCGCCCGAGGGCGTTCTCGCCGTGTCGATCGACGACGCGGATGCGCTGGTGGCCCACCGCTCCGCCGACTGCGCGGGCGTCGCCGTGTCGCGCGTTCCGGCCGAAAGTCCTGACTCCGCCGCAATTGTCGGCTGCGCCGAAGGCACGGATGCTGCCACCGCCGTCGCGATCGACTCGGCCGGCGACGAGATCGTGGTGTGGGCGGGCGACGCACTGATCTCCGTCGCGCCCTGAGCGAATCCTGAGCCTGCATGCCACGCTGCGAAACATGGTCATGGGGAGGATGAGAGGTCTCTCATAATGGGATGGCGTTTCCCCTTCACCCCAGGAATCGGATGCCGACCTCGTATATTCCCCCGCAACGACCTACTGGTACTCTGCCCCTGGTGGCCGGGAAAACCACCACAAAGCGAGAAGGCATCGTGACGTCGAATCCCCAGATCGACGCGCCAACGGAGTCGCCAGCCCATCCCCAGGCTCGGGCAGCCGCATCCTCGGCGAGCCCTTCCGCCACCCCCGCTCCGGCCTCGAGCTCGGTCGTTGAGCGAGCGAGGAACGAGCGAGACGAAACGCCACGAGCTTCCGAGCAGCCCGCACCACGCTCCTCCTGGCGCCGCAACTACGCGACGCGCCTTTGGCTCAGCGACCTCTTTGTCCTCATCTGGGCGGTCTACGGCACCCAGCTCCTGTGGTTCGGTTGGGGCAACGCCCAGGTCGCGATCCGCGAGGATGCGCGATTCAACGAGTTTTCCTACTGGGTCTTCTCCGCGGTCCTCGTGATCGCATGGATGTGGGCGCTCGCGCTCATCGACTCGCGAGACCATCGCGTCATCGGCGCCGGCAACACCGAGTATGTACGCGTCGCCCGCGCCAGCTTCACCCTCTTCGGTGCGATCGCAATCCTCGCGTTCCTCCTCCGCGTCGACGTCGCCCGAGGCTATCTGCTGATCGCGTTGCCCCTCGGCATCTTCGTACTACTGCTCGAGCGCTGGCTGTGGCGACAGTGGCTCATCGCGCAGCGCTGGGTCGGGCGGTACTCCGCAAAGGTTCTGCTGGTGGGCTCCGAAGATTCGGTCGCCGCGATCGCGCGCGAGCTCCACCGTTCTCCGACTGCTGGTTACCACGTCGTTGGCGCTTGCGTCCCGTCCGGCAAAGTCGCCGATGTGATATCGGGTACGTCGGTGTCCGTGATGGGCAACGTCGACAACATCGAGCGCGCGATCGCAGCCACGGGGGCGGATACGGTGGCGGTGACCAGCACCGACGACCTTCCGGCGCAGAAGGTGAAGCAGATTTCGTGGGCACTCGAGTCTGGACGCCAGCACCTCGTGTTGGCGCCCAGCATTGTTGACATCGCTGGCCCGCGCATCCACACCCGCCCCGTCGCTGGCCTACCGCTCATCCACGTGGAGACTCCCAAATTCACACGGGGTCAGCGGTATGCGAAGAGAATCTTTGATGTCTGCGCGGCGACGGTATTCCTCGTGGTCCTCGCCCCGATCATGGCAACCGTCGCCATCGCTGTAGCAAGCACGAGTGCAGGACCAGTGTTCTATCGTCAACAGCGAATTGGCCAGTTCGGTCAGCCGTTCTCCATGCTGAAATTCCGTTCGATGCGCGCTGGAGCGGACAACGAACTCAAGGGGCTCCTCATCGAGCAAGGAACGACGGAGACTCCTCTCTTCAAGATCAAGAACGACCCTCGCATTACGCCGATTGGGCGCTTCATTCGCAAGTACTCCCTTGACGAGTTGCCCCAGCTCTTCAACGTGCTGACCGGGTCCATGAGTATCGTCGGGCCGCGTCCCCAGATTGCTGCGGAAGTTGCACTCTATTCGGACGCGGCACATCGTCGTCTGCTGGCGCGGCCGGGTCTGACTGGACTGTGGCAGGTGAGCGGTCGCTCAAACCTGGAGTGGGAGGACGCCATCCGGCTCGACCTCTACTACGTAGAAAACTGGTCGCTTGTGGGAGACATCGCCATTCTCGCGAAGACGGCTAAAGCGGTGGTCGCGCCGGGAAAGTCGGCACATTGACTCAGCCTACCCAAGTCCGAGCTGGCTGGAACTTCGAGATGGTCGCGAAGCTGCAATGACAACGCATGCAGTGAGGCGTGGCCTGCACGGGGGTGCCGCCGTTGCCCTTGGACAGCTTTGCAAAATTGCGATCCAGCTAATAGGCATGGTTGCACTATCGCGGATCTTGTCCCCGGCCGATTTCGGTCTTATAGCGATGGTGACGGTCTTTCTCGCATTTGGCGAGCTCTTGCGAGACTTCGGGATGCCGACGGCTGCGCTGCAGGCACGTACTCTCTCTCAACAGCAGGCGTCCAACGTTTTCTGGATCAACGTCGCGTTGGGCGCCGCAGCGGCGCTGGCGCTCGTCGTTGCGACACCGGCGCTGGTGGTGTTCTACTCGGAGCCACGTGTCGCACAGATCGCGCCCATCATGGCCGTGACTCTGCTTCTCAACGGAATCCAGGCCCAACTTCAGGTCCAGCTGGCCCGCGGAAGCAAGTTCATCGCGTTGGCGTCGACGGACGTGGTTGCACAAACGGCAGCTTTGGTCGTCGCTATAGCTGCCGCTGCGAGCGGACTCGGGTACTGGGCGCTCGTGTTGCAGGTCTTGACGGCCGCGCTGACCCTACTCGCCGGCCGAATGATCGTCGCACGATGGTGGCCGAGCAGACCGCGCCGCAACGGGGGCGAGACTGGCGTGCTCGTGCGCGCTGGCGGTCAGTTCGGGCTCGCCCAACTACTCACCTTCGGAGCGAACAATGTCGACTCGCTTGCAATCGGTGCATACTGGGGCCCAACGCAGCTCGGACTTTACAATCGCGCGTTCCAGATCTTCGTGTTGCCTAGGTCCGCGCTCCTTGACCCGATGACACAGGTCGTCGTTCCGACGGCCAACTCTGCCCGCGAAGCGGGTGCTACCCACGAAGTCCTTCTACTCCGTTTGCAGTTCGGTCTCAGCGCGCTCGTGGGCTACGTCTACATGTTGGGAGCCGCAGTCGCCTCCTGGGCGATCCCGTTCGCGTTAGGGCCGCAGTGGGTGGACGCGGTTCCGATCTTCATGATCCTGGCTGCTGGGGGTACTTTCGCCGCACTCGGCTCGGTCAACTTTTGGGCGTTCGTACTCGCGGGGCAGAGCAAACAGTTGCTGGTGCTGCATCTGGTAACCAAGCCTCTCGCCATTGCCTTGGTACTTCTCGCGCTGCCCTTTGGCGTTACAGCGATAGCCGTCGGCTATGTACTGGCAGTGGCGCTGAGCTGGCCGATCAACCTGATCTGGCTGTCGCGCACCACTGGACAGCACTCGTGGGCATTCTTCCGCGATGGTGGCCGCGTCCTGCTTGCCGTGGCTGTAGGACTCGCGGCGGCCGCTGGGTTGTCGGGCGTTGTTGGAACGCCGGACAGTTGGCAGACCGCGTTGCTGTGCGGCTTGGCCAGCACTCTAGCGTTCCTCCTGGCATTGGCCGCAATACCCGGCGGCTGGGAACGCATCCGCGCCTCGCTCGCCGTCGCTACTTCATTGCTTAGGCGCGCAGGCGCCGAATAGGGATATCCGCTCGCCGAAGGGATTTATTCATGACCAAATACTCAAATCAGAAGAACGTTCAGGTACTGGTCTCATTGCTGAAGCAGCACGGTGTGGTCACGGCCGTAATCTCTCCGGGATCACGCAATATGCCACTCGTGATCAGCCTGGAGAACGATCCTGATTTCACCTGCTATTCAGTGGTCGACGAGCGCAGCGCTGCGTATTTCGCAATCGGTGTGTCGAAGTCGGTGGGCGGACCCGTCCTTCTAAGTTCGACAAGCGCCCAGGCAACCAGAAACTATATTCCTGGCATGACGGAGGCGTTCTACCGGGGAACGCCACTTGTCGTGGTCACAGCCGATTACAAGCCAAGCATCATCGGTCAAGGGGTGATGCAGGCAATCGACCAGATGTCCATCCCTGCCGACTCCGCAAAACACTCTGTCCGGTTGCCGGTGGTAAAGGACGGCGATGACGAGAAGTACTGTGCAAGACTCGTGAACGAAGCGCTCTTGGCACTGCACCACCATGGTTCCGGGCCGGTACACATCGACCTGCCTACCGAGGAACATTGGGCGGGGGCCGTCGCGACCCTGCCCAATTTCAAGAAAATCGATAGATACACTCTGGAAGACCGCTTCCCCGAAATCGGTGACCGAAAGGTCCTGATCGCGGTTGGCCAACATGATCCGTTCACTCCGGCGGAAGAGAACGCGCTGGCGAAATTCGCACGGACGTACGATGCGCCTGTCTATGCGAACCACCTATCGAACTATCATGGGGCAAATGCCGTTCATGCGGCGCTCTTGGTCGAGAATATGGATCAAAGGAACTTCGCTTCCTATCAGCCCGATGTTCTCATCACCATAGGCGGCCAAATCGGCGACTACGGCATCGACGACCGGCTCAAGCATGGGACTTTTGAGCACTGGCGGGTACACCTCGACGGACAAATTCAAGACACGTATGGCAAGCTGACGAAAGTTTTCGAATGTAGCAGCTCGCAGTTCTTTGAGCGCTACGCTCATAGTGGGGCGCCTCGCGAATCAAGATTCTTCGAACGTTGGGAGAAAGCTAATGCTCGGCGAGTGATTCCGCAGGAGCTGCCCCTCTCACACGCATACGTCGCCGCCCATCTTGCTCCGCGAATCCCTCGCGGATCAGTCATGCATTTTGCGATCCTCAGCAGCCTTCGGAATTGGAACTTCTTCGAATTAGACCCATCCGTTGAGTGCTATTCAAACGTGGCAGCTTTCGGAATCGATGGCTGCATGTCAACATTCATCGGCCATTCGGTCGCATCCAATGAATTGTGCTACCTGGTGATCGGGGATCTGAGCTTCTTCTACGACATGAACGCGCTGGGGATCCGCCACATTGGCAACAACGCGCGAATCATCCTGATCAACAACCGCGGTGGAGGAGAATTTCGCCTCTACTCTCACGCCGCTGACCAGTTCGGGGAAGACGCGAACGTCCACATTGCCGCTGCCGGACACAATGGGGAGGCGGGCGATTGGGCGCGGTCAGTTGGGTGGGAGTACATCGCCATTCGCAGCAAAGAAGAGTTCGACGCAGCGCAGGACTCCCTGGCACTCCCGAGCGATCGCCCAATGCTCATGGAGGTCTTCACGTCGATGAACGATGACTCCACCGGTGTGCGCGTGATCCGCGAAGCCAACACAATCGAGTCCCTCGAGCGACGCATCGCCCGAAAGCTGCCACCTGAAGTCAAACGTGCAGCGAAGGCGATTCTGGGACGATAGGTCGGCGGATGCGTGACGAAACTAGCGGGTCGGTGCTCGTTCTCGGGGGTACGGGCATAATCGGGACCGAACTCTGTGTCGCGGCGGCCGCAAGGGGCTTAAAGGTTACGGCAGTTGCTCGGCGCCACCCCCGCAACCCCATCCCCGGGGTGACATATGTCTCATTTGACGCTCGGTCGGAGGCGGAGGGATCATCGCCGATCGGTGGCGGAGACTTTGACACCGTCGTGGATCTAGTCTCGTTCACGCCGGCTCAAGTGGAGGCTACGCTGCACGCCACGAAATCGCGCCACTACATCTTCGTCTCCTCAGCGACGATCTACGATGGAGTCTCCGCAGGCGGCCTCATCCATGAACAGCACGCGCGCGTCCCGTCTGGGTCATGGCTCTATCCCGAAAGAAAGATCGCGTCGGAAGGTTGGCTGGTCGGCGCTGCAACTGACCTTGATATGCCGTACACCATCGTTCGGCCATACATCACCTACTCGTCCCGCCGGTTCTCTTTCGGTATGTGGGAGGCCGCGCACGTATTGCAACGCCTGGCGAATGGCGTCCCCACGCCCATAGGCGATTCCATTGCGTCTGCTTCAACGTCGCTCACTCACGCCACCGACATGGGACGCGCTATCGCTGCGTTGCTCAACAACCCAGCAGCACACAATCGCACCATGCATATCTCGCATCCTTTGTCACTGACGTGGCAAGAAGTGTTCGACCGAAGCGCCTTCGCGTTGGGCGCTCGGCTCGATGTTGTGCAGATGTCGACCGATGAGCTGGTCAGCGAGTTTTCGGAGCTTGGCGGCCGGGCCGCCGATCGCTCTCGCGGTCGTGCCTTCGACGTATCCGCGTTCATGACTGCAGTCCCTGACTTCACTTTCTCGCTACCGCCGCATGAGGGGATTTCCGACGCGGTGGGCCGCCTTTCTCAGCGTGAGGTCGGGATGCTGGCTGCCCGGACCCAGGGCCGCTTGGACCGGCTGGTTCGCATCTCGCGACCGACTGCACCACCTGCGTCGACCGAAGGATGGTCGGTCCGCGACCGTCTCAAGTATGGAGTCGGCCGCAGCCGGGCACTCAGCTCCGTCTCCAGACGCCTCTCGTCCAAAACATCATCTGACTACGCAGTTGACTAATTCACGGAGAAAGCAGGGCGAGTGACCACTTCCTCTTCCCCCAAGCGAATTCTGATTCGAACCCTTCCACTCGCTAATGGAAACTATGGAGGAATACTTCAGGCGTACGCATTGCAGCGAACTTTACGCGACATGGGTCACTCCGTGAGCACCGATGTCTCAAGCAAACCCACAGCGCTGGGGAGCGTCTATCGCGCCGCCATTCCCGTCAAGAGAGCCGCACTCAAGCGACCGCTATTGGCCCGCGAGTTGGACGATCTAATCAATGACCGCCTATTGCGCTTCGTGAGCGATCACATCCAAACAGTCCGGCTGTTCGGAGCAACGGCCAGGGCGCGCGCAAGTGTGATTCGAGACTTTGATCTCTTCGTAACCGGAAGCGATCAAGTTTGGCGCCCCAACTACGGGTCGGTTGCCTCGTACATGTTCGATTTTCTCGGATCGGGCCGCCTGTCGCGCCCTAGAATCTCCTACGCCGCGTCATTCGGGGTGAATGAATCATCCGAGTTTGACCCGGCCATGCGTACGTCTACGGCGGAATTGGCCGCCCGGTTCGCAGCGATCTCCGTGCGCGAGGCGGATGGAGTGCGAGTTGCGGAGGAGCTATGGGGCGTTCGCGCGGCACAGCACGTCGACCCTACCTTGCTGATCTCGCGAGACGACTACTCTCAGCTGGCTGACGCCGCGCCGCCAGTGGCGCCACCGCCATATCTCGCGACGTATGTGTTGGATGCGGACCCCAAACTCGAACGTGCGATCAGTAACGCCTCCTCGGTCACGCAGTTGCCTGCAATTCCGCTGAACCGGCCAAAGCCGCCGAGCGTTGCGCAATACATCCAAGCCCCGGAGAACTATTCGAAGATCTCGATAGAGACCTGGCTGCGCGGAATCCGTGACGCTGAGTTTCTCATCACTGATTCCTTCCACGGTTGCGTCTTCGCGGTGATGTTCGAGGTTCCATTTGCTGTGGTGCCCAACAGCAGCCGAGGCCGCAGTCGCTTCGACTCACTCCTCGGCATGTTCGGACTGGAGGATCGGATACTCGATCTTGATTCCGAGATGGTGGCTCAACTCTCCAAGCTCGCGACGTCACAGATCGACTGGGCAAGCGTCCGGACCATCATCGCTCGTGAACGAGTTCGCTCCAACGATTACCTTCTGGAGAACTGCTGATGCGCATTGCCGTAGTGATCGCGACCGCGGGGCGGCGCGCCGCATGCGCGCAGGCGATCGATGCGGTACAAAATGCCTTCGCGTACGTTCAGGGTTCAGCTCTCGGAGTCGTGAGTTCTCCAACCGATGAGGATCTCCCGCCGGTGCCGGATGGGTGGCTCAAGGTGACGGGTGTGAGGGGCGCGTCAGCTCAGCGAAACGCTGCGTGCGCAAAGCTTCCCCCCGATACTGATTACGTCTTCTACTTCGATGATGACACCGTCATTCGGCACGACTACTTGCAGAGGGCGGTTGGGCATTTTCAGTCTCACCCCGAAGTGGTGGCCGTCACCGGAAGCCTCCTGGCCGATGGCGCACGAGAGCATCGAGAAGTGTCGTTCGAGGAAGCCATCGCGCTCATCGAGGAGAGTTGGGCACGGCCACAAACGACCGAACTCTCGTATCAGGAGACACGCGAGTTGTACGGCTGCAACGCTGCCGTACGGTGGTCCGTCGCGCGCGACTACGAGTTCGACGAACGGCTGCCTCTCTACTCCTGGCTTGAGGACCACGATCTTGCTAGAAGGCTTTTGCGCCACGGTCGAATCCATCGAATCGACGCGCTAGCAGTTCATCGAGGCTCTGCTTCAGGGGGCCGTGCTTCCCATGTGCGGCTTGGTTACTCGCAGGTCGCCAACGCCCTTTGGCTTCACGAGAAGGGATCTTTCCCGCTCTGGCTCGCATTGGAGCAGATACTGCGTCCAGTTCTCAAGAATGTTGCTCTGTCGCTTCGCCCGGAAGCGCGATATTCATACCGCCGACTTCGCCTACGCGGTAATTGGGCTGCGGGCATCGACTGGCTCCGCAATCGAGGCCACGCCTTGCCTGAGCGGATACTCGACATTGAGTAGCTCAGACTGGCTCGCCGGAACAATACTGACTTTCGAGTGTAAAGGATGACGATGAGCGGTGCGGTCGTTCACGAATGGGTCGAACTGGCGGGTGGGTCCGAGCGCGTCGTCGACGCGGTATTGGGCGCAACTGGTGCCACCGACCTTTATTGCCTGTGGGACAACTCCGGCGGAAGGTTTGGAGAGGGCGTTCGCATCACAGAGAGTCACCTTGCGCGAACTCCATTACGCGGGCGCAAGGCCGCGGCGCTCCCGATCATGCCAGCAGCGTGGAGGAGCATTCGCGCGAACGCTCATCACGACTGGCTGTTCGTCAGCTCGCATCTCTTTGCACACCATGTAAGACTTCGGGGAATCTCGGCAAGGACACCCAAGTACGTCTACGTGCACACCCCTGCACGCTACATTTGGGCGCCTGAACTCGATGGTCGAGGAACCGGATTTATTCCGCGAGCAATTTCCAGGACGTTGAAGCCACTTGATCGCGCGAGGTCAGGGGAAGCCGCGTCTCTCATGGCTAACAGTGAGTTCATTCGAGCGCGCATCTCCGAGGCGTGGCGACAAGACGCCGGCGTGCTCTACCCGCCGGTGGAGGTCGCTGCTCTTCAAGCCGTACCAGATTGGTCGCGTGATCTGAGCGACATCGAGTCGAGCATTCTCCACTCCTTACCAGAAGGGTTTGTGCTGGGAGCGTCGAGGTTTGTGCCCTACAAGCGTCTGGACTGGGTTGTCAAGGCAGCCGAGGCAGCAGACGTTCCTGTCGTCCTAGCTGGAGGCGGCCCCGAGGTTGGCAGCCTCCGACGATTGCTTGAGAAGGCGAGTGTGCCGGGCTTCCTCGTAGAGCGCCCTTCCGACGCGCTGCTATACGCCCTGTACCAGCGCGCGCGGGCCTTCGTGTTCCCCGCCATCGAAGACTTCGGAATCATGCCGGTGGAAGCGCAGGCGTTGGGTACGCCCACCGTGACAACGAGCTTTGGAGGTGCTACGGAGACTGTCTCCGACGGCGTAAGCGGCGCGATCGCTGAGGAGGACACGGTGGCGGGAGTCGCGCGAGCGTTGACCTCCGTGCTCGACTCATCCTCTCTGACACCGGCCGCGCATGCTCAAAAGTTCTCTCGCGAGAGATTCGAGAAGGGACTGCAGACTTGGTTGCCGGTCCACGCGTAGTTGTCAACTGCCGGTTCCTCACGCAGCCACTCACCGGCGTACAGAGGTTTGCACAGCGGATCGCCCGCGAGCTAGTCGATGCACGGGCGGACGTTCAACTCGTCGCGCCACCGGGTGACCTGCGTCCCAGCGAGCTAGACGGCCTGGTCCTGCAAATCGGTTCCGGCGGTGGGCACTATTGGGAGCAAATAGCGCTTCCCCGCGCACTCCGGTCTCTTGGCTCGCCCTTACTAGTGAATCTAATGAACACCGCGCCCATCGTGTACCAACCGCAGATCTCGACGATTCACGACCTCGGGTTCCTACGCAACCCCGATTCCTATTCGTGGAGGTACAGGCAGGCGTACCGAGTTCTTACTCCACTCACTATCAGGTCGTCCAAGGTTGTCGTCACCGTGAGCGAGTTCTCCCGCCGCGAGTTGCAGCTTGAGTACCCAAAGTTGGAGCCGACCGTTTGTGTTGTTCCAAATGCCGTCGATCCGATCCTCATGGCGACGGAGGGCACGCCGGTCGCTGATCTCCTCGAAAGTCCTTTTTTCCTCTCGGTTGGGTCCCTCAGCGCACACAAGAACGTCTCGCGAGCGCTCGCCGCGTTCAACCTTTTCCGTCGTAACCATGGCCCGTCGTTCCGCTACGCGATTGTGGGACAGTCGGCCCGAGCTTTCAGCGATCACGCGCATGCGTCCGGCAGCAGCGTGAAATGGCTCGGTCGTGTGACGGACTCGGAGCTCGCGTGGCTTTATCGGCACTGCACCGCCTACGTTTTTCCGTCCCTTTACGAAGGATTCGGTATTCCGCCGCTGGAAGCGCAAGCCCTCGGGGCACCAGTGATCTCGTCGGCGCGAGCGCCGATGACACAGGTATTGGGCTCCGACGGGGCGGAGTGGGTTGACCCGCTCAGCGTCGAAGACCTCGCGCGCGCCATGTGCGAAGTCGCCGGGAGCAAGGACCGCCAGTCTGCGCTGTCCTCCGCAGGCCGGCGCAACGCCGAAAACTACACGTGGCTGTCCTCGGCGCGTACGCTCGCGGAGACGATCGATGACGTGCTCGCTCAATCATGATTCGAGTACCGACGCACGCGGCTTGCAGTGCGTACGTGAACCGGCCTGACTTTCGTTCCGTTCTTCACGCAAAGATGGAACTCGATGAACAGGAGGTACTCGCCGGAGATGCGTGAGCCTGCGCTTCGGATGCTCGCGGAGGCGCGCCCGTCGCACACGAACATGATGAGCGGCGCGTCACGTCGCCGGCCTGCCGGGATGAGCCCGGAGACTCTGCGTTTGTGGCAGCGTCGCTACGAGGTCGACGCCGGCGTGAAGCCGGGTTCACGACGGACGCGGCGGCGGAGATCAAGCGGCTGCAGAAGGAGAACGCCGAGCTTCGCAAGGCCAACGAGATCCTCAAAGCTGCGAGCGTTTTTCGCGAAGGAGCTCGACCGCGCCTGACCGAGACACGCTGCGCCGTCGCGGGATGGTCGCCCAGCGAGAGTGGAACGGGTGGTCGCAGGTACAGGCCTCCGGCCGCCGGACCCATTTGCGCCGGCTTTTCTCCGCGATCCACAAGAGCGCGACGTCGCCTGCCAGCGCGACCAGCGCGAGCGGGTCCACACCGCGCATCATCACGGCCATGTCGGAGAGAATCCGCGAGACGCCAGCAACGACCATCGCGCCGCCGAGGATGAACAGCACCACCGGGGGCGTGTCATCGGTCGGCTCCTCGGAATCCACGGTCACATCCTGGGCACGGCGTCTGCGGACTTCCGGTCGCCGGAACGCACCGCGAGCAGCAGGAGTAGGACGATCGGGAACCAGACCGGCACCTGCGCCCCGAGCGGCCCGCGCAGGACACCGAAGGTCGCCAGCGCGGCGACAGGTGCGATCATTGCCATCTTCGACAGCGGCGCGCCCAGCCATGCGGCATCAAGTCGCCCCGCTGTGAACCCGAGCCCGAGCATCCCCACGGCGACACCGAGCAGACCGAGCTGCATGTACAGCTCAGCGTGAATCGGGAGCGACAGGTTCGTGAACCGGTAGCCGGCGAAGGACGCGACCTCGAGCGACGCCGGGTCAGCCTTGTCTTGCCACAACGAGCGGGGCACGAAGAACAGGACGGCCGACACGATGTGGTGACCCCACGCCCAGCCGACCGACTCGACGTAGTTCATCGCGTTCACGACCTGCTGGAACCCGTCGAAGTCCGCGCCTGTGAACGTCCGCGATGTGATGTCGTTGACGGTGGCGTTGGCGGTGCGGAACGCGTTCGCGAGCGGGTAGATCAGCAGCGTGCCGACGAGGCCGATCGCAAGGTAGACGAACCCTGCCCGCGGGGACCGTGGCCGCAGCAGGACGATGAGCAGCGACCCGATGGCGAGGAGTGCGACGAACCGCGTCTGCGATAGCGGGTTCGCGAACACGGCGATACCGAGCGCGCCGATCGCCAGGTGCACGAGTTGGCCTGCCTTGATCCCCCCGACGCCGCGCCAGTCGAGCTGCATGCGGTAGACGGCGAGCAGAGTGACAGTGACGGCGAGAGCGGACGGCAGGACCGTGTACAGCGCGGTCGCTGCGCCGCCGACCTCTGCCTGCGTGCCCACCGTGTCGATGAGCATTTCGCTGCGGTCCTGCCTGGGGATGAAGAAGCTCGATAGCCCGAGCACGCGGATCGCGTTCAAGCCCACCCCGATCAGCGCGACGGACAGCACCACTTGCACGCCGGGGCGGATGGTCGCGGGCGGCGCAGGCTTGCCGCCTCGCGGGGGCCGGGAACGCGCGATGTGGTCACCGGCCCAGAACGCGGCGATCGCGAGGAGTGTGAGCGCCAGTGCGCTCTGCACCTGGCCCTGCTCAGCGAGAACCGTCGAGTCGCCCCACGCGACCTTCCCGACTGTCATCTGAGCGATAGGCCCGATCCCGAGCCACGAGAACCAGAAGATGTAGAACGACGCGGCCACCGGTCGAAGCCCCTGCGCGACCGACTGAATGGCGCCAACGAGCGCCACGAGCGAGGACGCTGCCGCGAGAGCGAGTGACACCGGATTCGGCACGTCCTCGACGAGGATCAGGATGACGGCGATCGCGACGAGCGCGAGCGGCGGCAGCCACGGGTTGATGCGGATCGATCCGAACCACCGCGGCCGACGCTCAGCGGTGGCTTGCCGTTCCGTCGTCTGCATCCGACCAGGCTATAGGCCGGCGTCAGGTCACCACGCGCGGCGGTCAGCCTCTATGTCGTCTCCGCAGGCAACGCTGCACGCGACGGCGCGCGCGTCGGGTAGCCAGACCCCCGCGTGCTCCGGGACGACCTCGTTGCAGAGGCGGGACCCGCAGGGGAGGTCTCCCGCAGGTCGGTCGTTGCGGGTGCCAACCATCGCGCGAGCTTCGCGATAGGCGTCTCCTGCATGCCGTCGATGCTACCCGCCCGCTCTCCGCCTATCGCACGCAGATTGACAGAGCGGATGCGGCCGATGAGCGTGGATCGATCCGATGAGCGCGGTCCGCCAGCCGATCGGAAGGCGGCCTGTTTTCCGCGGGCGGCCTGCGGTATCGTCGCCCTATTCTCGACGGTGAGACAGCTCCCGACAGGTTCACCGAGAGCCTGGCTGCTCACATCGCGGAATCCGTGACTTGTGCGGAGACGCCCGAACGTCCTCGCGCGTCGCTGGGGGACGGAGTACGACGTGAAGCGTGCACTCATCACCGGGATCACCGGTCAGGACGGTTCTTACCTCGCCGAGCTTCTGCTCGGAAAGGGCTACGAGGTCCACGGCCTCATACGCCGCGCTTCCACCTTCAACACGCAGCGCATCGATCATCTCTATGTGGATCCGCATGACCCGAGCGCACGACTGTTCCTTCATTACGGAGACCTCAGCGACGGCGCGGGGCTCGTAAGCCTTCTCGTGAAGATCCATCCGCACGAGGTATACAACCTCGCTGCGCAGTCTCACGTGCGGGTGTCGTTCGACGAGCCGGTGCACACCGCTGACACGACGGGGATCGGCACTGTCCGCCTGCTCGAGGCGGTGCGCTCCTCCGGCATCGACACGAAGTTCTACCAAGCCTCCACCTCGGAGCTCTACGGTGCGACTCCCCCTCCGCAGAACGAGGAGTCGCGCTTCTACCCGCGCTCCCCGTACGCTGCCGCGAAGCTCTACAGCTTCTGGATCACGAAGAACTATCGCGAGGCCTATGACATGTTCGCGGTGAACGGCATTCTGTTCAACCACGAGTCGCCGCGCCGCGGCGAGACCTTCGTCACGCGCAAGATCACGCGGGCCGTCGCTCGGATCCAAGCGGGCGAACAGAAGGAGCTCTACCTCGGCAACCTGGACTCGATCCGGGATTGGGGTTACGCGGCGGAGTATGTCGAAGGAATGTGGCGGATGCTGCAGGTCGATGAGCCGGAGGACCTCGTGCTCGCCACGGGCATCGGCTACACGATTCGAGACTTCCTGGACGCGTCGTTCGGCCATGTCGGCCTGGACTGGCACGACTACGTGAAGTTCGATGAGCGGTACCTGCGCCCGACCGAGGTGGACTCGCTCATCGGCGACCCGTCGAAAGCAGCTGCGAAGCTGGGGTGGCGAGCGACCCTGGACGGCAAGGACCTCGCAAAGCTCATGGTCGACGCCGATATCGAGGCGCTCGATAAGCGTCCGGAGTGGATCGACTCAGTCAAGCTCGCCTCGTGGACACCTGAGCCCTCCTTGGTGGGCCCGTGACCAGTACGGACGACGGCCTCGATTTCGCGCCCGAGACGCTCGACCGCGACGCGACGTTCTACGTGGCAGGTCACCGCGGACTCGTTGGCTCCGCAATCGTGCGGAAGCTGGAACGCGAAGGTTTCACGAATGTCGTTGGCAAAACGTCCGCGGAACTGGACCTCAAGAACCGCGGTGACGTCTTCAACTACCTGGCGCGGATCAGGCCGCGATACCTCGTGCTCGCCGCGGCCAAGGTCGGCGGCATCCTCGCCAACAGCACCTACCCCGTCGACTTCCTCAGCGACAACCTTCGGATCCAGTCCAACGTCCTCGACGCGGCGGTGAAGTACGAGGTGGAGCGGGTGGCGTTCCTCGGCTCGTCCTGCATCTACCCGAAGTTCGCCCAGCAGCCGATCCGGGAGGACTCGCTGCTCACCGGGCACCTGGAGCCCACGAACGACGCCTACGCGATCGCGAAGATCGCCGGCATCCTCAACGTGCAGGCCGTGCGTCGCCAGTACGGCCTGCCGTGGATCTCGGCCATGCCGACCAACCTCTACGGCCCGAACGACAACTTCTCCCCGAAGGGTTCGCATGTCCTTCCTGCGCTGATCCGCCGGTACGACGAAGCAGCCAAGTCAGGGGCGGAGTCGGTGACGAACTGGGGCACCGGAACCCCGCGACGCGAGTTTCTGCACTCCGACGACATGGCCGATGCAGTGCTCCACCTGCTCGAGCACTACGACGGTCCCGACCAGGTAAACGTCGGCGCCGGCTCCGATGTCACCATCCGCGAGATCGCGGAGACGATCGCCGGCGTCGTCGGGTTCGAGGGTGAGACCGAGTGGGACACATCCAAGCCTGACGGCACCCCGCAGAAACTGCTCGACGTCTCCAAGCTCGCCGACGCCGGCTGGACGGCGAAGATCACGCTGGAGGACGGCCTCGACCGCACCGTCGCCTGGTACCGCGACCACGTCGACACCATCCGCGGATAGTCGGCGGCGGGCTCGCGCACGGTCCCAGCCACAGAGCCCGGCTGCCGCCCGCCATGCTCGGCGAGTTGTCCGAGGCGTTGTGGAACTCGATCTGATTCCGCTTCCGCGAAGCGACCCGTGAAGAGGTCCTACGAGCGCGGAGGTGGGCAATCGAGCAGGTCCTGCGTCTGCTTGCCCAACGCGGCACATATCGTGAAGGCAGCGACGCCAGACCCGCGCATGACGCGCCGACCTCTTCCCCGCAACGGGACTCTGCTAGACAAGATGGCGTTAACCTCGCCACTCGAACGGAGGACCATGCGCCTGTCTGTCATCGGCTGCGGATACCTCGGAGCCGTTCACGCGGCGGCGATGGCGTCCATCGGGCATGAGGTCGTCGGCATCGACGTCGACCCGGCCAAGGTCGAGTCGCTCTCGCGCGGTGAGGCGCCGTTCTACGAACCCGATCTCGAAGAGCTGCTCGCCGCCGGCGTGTCATCGGGACGCCTGAAGTTCACGACCGAGATGGCCGCAGCATCCGGGGCATCCGTGCATTTCATCGGCGTCGGAACCCCGCAGCAGAAAGACGGCTACGCCGCCGACCTCACGTACGTCAACGCGGCAGTCGATGCGCTGCTCCCCTACCTGCGGCCCGGCGACATCGTCGCGGGCAAGTCGACGGTTCCGGTCGGCACGGCGGCCGAGCTCGCGCCGCGCATCGAGGCCACGGGCGCCACGCTCGTGTGGAACCCCGAGTTCTTGCGCGAAGGCTGGGCGGTCAAGGACACCATCGAACCCGACCGGCTCGTCGTCGGCGTGCCGGCGGATGCCGCCGGCGAGGCCGCCGCGGAACTCCTCCGCGAGGTCTACCACCCGGCTGCCGCGGCGGGCACCCCCTTCATCGTCACCGACTGGGCCACCGCCGAGCTGGTCAAGGTCGCCGCCAACGCCTTCCTCGCCACCAAGATCTCGTTCATCAACGCGATGGCCGAGATCGCAGAAGTCACCGGCGCTGACGTGACGCAGCTCGCCGACGCCATCGGCCACGACGTCCGCATCGGCCGCCGCTTCCTCGGCGCCGGCATCGGATTCGGCGGCGGCTGCCTCCCGAAAGACATCCGCGCGTTCTCCGCCCGCGCCGAAGAGCTCGGCCGCGGCGAGGCCGTGGCCTTCCTCCGCGAAGTCGACGCGATCAACCTCCGCCGCCGCGAGCGCGCGGTGCAGCTCGTCGTCGACGCGCTCGGCGGACAGGTCCACGAGAAGAAGGTCACGCTGCTGGGCGCGGCATTCAAGCCGTACAGCGACGACATCCGCGACTCCCCCGCACTCGATGTCGCGGTGCGACTGCTCGGGCTCGGGGCATCCGTCACCGTCACCGACCCGGCCGCGATCGCCAACGCGCGCCGCGTGCACCCGCAGCTGCACTACATCGAAGACCGCGACGAAGCGCTGCGCGACGCCGACGCCATCGTGCTCGTCACCGAATGGGACGAGTACCGCCGCGAACTCACCCCCGAGCACGCCTCGACGCTCACCGGCGGTCGCGTCGTCGTCGACGGACGCAACGGATGGGATGCTGCAGCCTGGCGCGCCGCCGGGTGGAGCTACTACGGGATGGGACGGCCGTAAGGCGAGGTCTCACCCGACCCGAGCCGAGCCGATCAGCGCTGCGATCGGCGGTATCCGGCCGCTTGCGCGGCGGTTTCCGTCGTGAAGCACTCCTCGGGGTTGGTCGCGTCGTAGTACTGCCCGCCGGGGACGTGGTAGATCCCGGAGTCCGCGTTGCCCTTGATCGGCGCCCAGGACGGGCACGTCCACGTGTCGATCGGCGAGGTGCGATCGGGGTACGACACCGCTCCCGTCCACCCCGACGCGGCCTCTCCGCCCACGAATCCCGTGCGGGTGCCCCACACGTGCACTGCGATCGACTTGCCGGCGAGCGCCGAGGTGACCGAGAGCGACGAGCCCGTTGCTCCGGGGATCGGTCCGGAGCTCGAGTACCACTGGTAGCTGAACGATGTACCGGGCGTCCACACGCCAGGGATCGCGGTGAGAGTCCCGTTCACCTTCAGTGTGCCGCCGATCGAGGGCTGACCGACGGTCATGCAGGCGAGGTTCGCGGCGGGCGCGGCGCCCACCGAGTTCTGATCGCCCATCATCACTCTGGTCGTCGGCGCGACGCGGTTCATCGACTCCTGGATGCTGACCGGCAGACACTCCTGAGGGGTGATGTAGAGCGGTGCGCCGAGCCGGCCCGCGAGCGCGGCCGCGGAGAGCGCATCGGGGAACTTCGTGCCCGCGGCGAGGAACGCCGTGGCGGACGTGCCGGGGAAGTACGCGTCGTTGATCATCGCCGCGGTGTCGTAGCGCCCCGCGCCTCCGTACCGTGAGACGGAGTAGCCCATGTTCGCCAGCTGCGACTGGATGCCGTCCGAGACGGAGTTCGCGTCGCCCACGATGGACAGCGAGGTGACGCCGAGCCTGCCCAGCAGCGCCAGGGTCTCCGCGGGGACCGAGTTGAGGCCACCCTCGACGAGGATGACCGGCGCCTGCCGGGATCCGGCGGCGCCCGTCGCGGCGAGCGCATCCGGGAACTTCCGCCCGGACGCGAGGATCGCGTGCGAAGCGGACGTGAAGGCCGTGCCCACGATGATCCGTCCGGTGTCGAACCGGTCGGCTCCGCCGAGTCGGGCGGTCGGCGCGACGGTGGCGAGCGATTGCACGACGGCTTCGCTGATCGAGTTCGCGTCCCCGGTCACGTAGATCTGCTTCGGCGCAAGGCGCTGCACCTCGGCCAGCGTCTGGTCAGGCAGCGCATGACCGGGCGTGATGAGCAGGGGCCCGCCCAGCAGGGCGGCGGCGGATGCTGCAGACAGGGCATCGGGGAAGTTCGTACCCAACGACACGAACAGGACCGGAACCCCGGGCGCGTACCACGCGGACGTGGCAGCGGAGGTCTGATACCGGTCAGCCCCTGCCAGACGGACCACGCCGCTCGGGAACGGCGTGATCACGGTCTCGCCCGGAGACGTTCCGGTTCCGGTGGGCATCACCACGGGAAGCTCGACCGCAGTCGCCCCGCAGTCCCCGGACAACTGGGCCTGGAGTGCGGCGAGTTCGGCGGCATCCACACTGAGCGACCAGCGGTACTTCGTCAGCGTCCAGCCGATCACGTACTCGCAGGCGTACGCCGTGTTCGTGGGAAGCCACTCGGCGGGGTCCTTGTCGGACTTCGACTGGTTCGAGACCGACGAGGCGGCCGTCAGCGCGAACGGCACATCGATGTCGTTCGCGAACAGCCGGCGGTCGGCATCCGACCACCCCGACGCGCCCGATCGCCACGCCTCGGCGAGCGCCACGACATGATCGATCTCGATCTCGGCAGGAGAAGAAGCCACGAACCCGTCGTACGGCGAGACCCAGGACCCGCCCGTCAGCGAGCAGCCGGCCCCCACTGTCACCGGAGTGGTCGACTCTTCGATGAGGACCTCGTAGCGCGTGTTGCACCCATCAGCGTCGGCATCGATCCAGTGCTCGAACAGGTCCCGGTCATACGCCGGGGTCGTTGTCTCCGCAGCCACCGTCAGCAGGGCAGGCAGCTCGCCTGCGGTGATCTGGTCTGCGTACGCCGCCGGAACGAAGGTCAGAGCTGATGCGACAACCGAGACGGCGGCCGCCGAAGCCGCCGCGAAACGAGCGCGATGATGCATGGTGGTGTTGCTCCCCAGCGAGATCCCCAGTAAAACCGTCATCAGCCTAGATCATCGGATGGTGTGAACTTCCCGACGGTCGCCCGCAGGCGATGTGGCGGTGCGGCTGCGCGGGGTCGCGGCATCCGTCGACCGGGCGCCGGTGGTGTCATTCGCTCCGCGGCGTCCAGTCGTCGGGGAGTCTCAGGTCGGCGGGGACGGCGGCGCCGCACTCCTGGGAGAACCAGACGAGGTAAGGCCAGAGGCCTTGGTCGCCGTGTGTGTCTCTTCGCCACCGCAGGTAGATCTCGATCGCGTCCCACGATCCGCGGATGGTCGGTGCCCAGTAGGTCCGGGCCTCTTCGCGTGACACGTAGTGACGGTAGGCGTAGATCCCCAGCGTGTTGTAGAGACTCAGTGCCCGGTTGATCAGGTCGTACTGATCGGAGTGGCGCTTGCGCAGCCTGTCGATGTCGCGGCCCGGCGTGATCTTCTCGTGCAGCAGCCGGCGGCCCTTCTGCGAGTCCGGGTTCGTGAGCAGTTCGTGCACCCGCATGAACTGCTGACGTCGTTCGGAACGGCGAGCGACGGCGAACGCGGCGATGCTCACTCCCAGCGCCAGAATCGCAGCGAAGACCGTGCCCCACTCGGCCCAGTTGCCCCAGACAGCTGCCTGCTCGACGACGCCGAGCGGAGTGGAGGTGGGGGTCGGCGATGGGCTCGGCGTCGACATGGCGCGAGCATATACTCCCGCGGTGCCTGAGGCGTTCGCCCGTCCTCTCCCGCTACGTTGGAGCCACGCAGTCGGATCTGTCTCGCCACGGAGGGCTCCACCATGACTCAGCGCCCGCTCGGTGTCACGCTCGTCGCCATCATCGCCTGGATCTCGGGCTTCCTGCAGATCCTCGGCTCGATCTTCGTGATCATCGCCGGTCTCTTCATCACGTGGCCCGCGATCGTCGGATGGATCAGCCTGATCATCGGCGCCATCACCCTCGCCGTGGGCGTCGGACTCTGGCGCGGCAACCCCACCGCCCGCACGATCGCGATGATCGTGTTCGCCGTGACGATCGTGGTGGAGGTGCTCGGCCTCTTCACGGGAGAGAGCCTCTGGTCGGTCCTCGGCGGCTCGCTGCTGTCGCTCATCGGCCTGATCCTGCTCAGCACCCGCGACGCGCGCAGCTACTTCGGCAGCTGATCCGGTCGGATGGGCCCGTGCGCCGGTCTTCGGTCGACCCGAAACAGAGACCCGAGGCGGCAGAAGTCTCGGTGTCCGGCTCTACCCGCCACGCCTGATCGAACGGTCGCGGACGGCATCGCGGGCGCCGGGCCGCAGCATCCGTCAATCAGATGACGTGCGCCGCTCGCGCAGGTGCACGATCGCGAGGCCGATGGCGGCGCCGAGCACGTTCGCGACGATGTCGCGCAGGCTCGGCGTGCGCTCGGCGAGCAGCAGCGCCTGGCCCGACTCGATGACGAGTGTGGTGGCGAGAGCGATCGGTATGACGACTCCGCGATGCAGCGGAAGCGCGAGCGCCAGCAGCAGGCCGAACGGCACGAACAGCACGACGTTCGCGGACGTCTCGATGACGTCGTAGGTGAGCCAGGGGACGGCGTGCGTGATCGCCTCGAGCAGACCGGACGCTCCGCGGTCCACGGGCGTCGGCCAGAACGCGATGAGCGCGAGCAGCACCGCGTAGATGACGAGCAGACGGATGCTGCGCCCCTGCGCGCGACGCCGGTGCACGGTCGCGACGGCCGCGGTGGTCGGCGGCGCGGGGGCGAGGGCGGGCGCGTCGGTGATGGCGGGCTCCCCTCTGCCGGGCGCCGCGAGGGTGCCGCGCCGTGCGGCGAGTCTACTCGCGGGGGCGGCGCAGGAGACGGCCTGGGGTTTGGTGAACATTTGTTCTATACTGGCGCCGAATGTCCGTTCGAAGCTGTCGGGTCGCGGGGTATTGGCTCTAGCAGGAAATGCGCGCGTGCAGCAGGGGCGCGGTCGCAAACTAATCGAACAAAGGTTTGACAGTAGCGTCCGCAGTGGCTAGGCTGAGTGCATGACCAGCGCACTGTCGTCCCTCGCAGAGGCGATCGACGTTGCGCGGGGAATCCTGCCCGAGGGGCGCGACATCGCGTCGCTCACACCGGCGGAGTTGATCGCTCTCAACGAGCAGATCGGGCGCGGCAAGCGCCTCGCCGAGAGCGTTCAGGCTCTGGTGGCGTCCGAGATCCAGCGGCAGTCACGCCCCGAGCTCGGGCCCGACAGCCTCGCGAAGATCCAGGGGTTCCGCAATCCCACGCAGTTCATCGCGGCGACGATGGGCACGACCACCGGCGACGCGGCGCGGCTCGTGAAGGTCGGCGAGGCCACGACTCCGCGCATGCTGCTGTCGGGTGACAAGGCACCGGCCCGGCACCCTCACGTCGGACAGGGTCTCAGCGACGGCCGTATCGGGGCGCAGGCCGCGTCAGCGATCATCGCGATGCTCGACCGCGTCGCGATCCGCGCCGGCGCCGAGAAGGTCGATCAGGCTGAGAAGCTCCTCGTCGAGCAGGCCGCCGGACTCCCCCTCGACGCGCTCTCGAAGCTCATCCTCCGCGCCGAGGCCTGGCTCGACCCCGATGGCGTCGAGCCCCGTGAGGCCGACCTCGCGGCCGAGACGGCGCTGACGATCCGGCAGGATCGCACGGGCATGATCATCCTCACCGGCAAGTTCGACCCGGTGAGTGGCGCGCCCGTCAAGGCCGCGATCGAAGGCATGGTCACGGCGAGACTCCGCGCCGAGCGCGACGCCGAGACGGCACGCGTCACCCCGTCACCCGACGCACCCGCGACGCCCCTCCTTGATGAGACGACGGATGCTGAGCGCCGCACGATCCCGCAGATGCAGGCCGACGCGTTCGTGAGCATCTGCGAGCACGCCCTCGGCTGTGACGAGAGCGATCTCCCTCTCAACGGGGTGACCGTGGTCGTGCGCATGTCGCTCGAGACCCTCCGCGAAGGCACCGGCACAGCAGAGATCGACGGCATCGACGCCCCGATCTCCGCTTCCGCTGCCCGCAAGCTCGCCTCGAGCGCCTCGGTGATCCCCTGCGTGCTCGGCGGCGACAGCGAGATCCTCGACTGGGGCCGCGAGCGGCGGCTCTACTCCAAGTCCCAGAAACTCGCCCTCGGCGAGCGCGACGGAGGGTGCGCCGGGTGCGGACTGCCCCCGCACTTCACCAAGGTCCACCACATCCGCTGGTGGATGCGAGATGCGGGTCCCACCGACCTCGACAACGGGGTGCTGCTCTGCGAATCCTGTCATCACCGGGTACATGACAACGGGTGGGACATACAGGTCGAAGGCACCGGCCGAAAGGGCAGGGTGTGGCTTATCCCGCCCGCCCACGTCGACCCGGCGCGCACACCGCGCCCCGCCGGCCGCGCCCGCTACGACTTCGCCGCCGCCTGACCGGGCGGGATGGACTGGTCGTGCGCGCCGGTTATCGTGGGGCCGTGCCCACCCAAGCCCCGACCGACGCGACGGTGCTGCTGCGCCTCGACGAGGCCGACGAGCTCGCCGCCGCCTGGGTGTGCGCGCTGGCGGAGCGGCGCGGCATCCGTGCTCTTCTGATCAAGGGGCCGGCGCTGCATCTGCACGGCCTGCGCGAGGAGAGGGTGTCGGCCGACGTCGACGTGCTCGTCGAGCCGGCGCGGTTCGACGAGCTGTGCGCAGCGATCGCCGAATGCGGCTGGACGAAGCGCCCGGGCCTGCTGATCAGCGAACTGACCACCGTGCACTCGACGACGTTCCTGCGCGACGGGTGGCCGTGCGATCTCGATGTGCACAGCTTCTATCCGGGCTTCCTTGCCGGCCCGACCCTCGTGTTCGAGGCGCTGTGGCGCCATCGCTTCCCCTTGTCGCTCGCGCATCGCGACTGCCTCGCGCTCGACAAGACCGCCGGGGCGCTCGTGCTCGCGCTGCATTCGCTTCGCGGCGCGACGATCCAGCCGCGCCACGTCCAGGAGCTCGAACAGCTGGTGAGCACCCCGTTCACCGACGACGAGCGTGCCGACATCGCGGCGCTCGCGCGAGAGACCGGCTGCGTCGCCACCCTCGACTCCGTGCTTCCGCGCCTGGGTGTGTTCGTCGAGCCGTCGGCGGACGAGCTGGCCTCGCCGCACCTGCGCGACTGGCGCGAGCGGGTGACCGCGGGATCGCATGGATCCTATTTCTGGATGCTGGCGCTCCGGCGATCTCGGTGGCATGAGCGTCCTCGCCTGCTGTGGCGCGCGTTCTGGCCCACCCGACGCGACCTGCTGGTCGGCCGACCCGAGACGGCCGACACGGTGCACGGGCGGACACGGGCACGGCTCGCACGCTGGGGACGCGGCATCCGTTCCGCTCCGGCGGGAGTGCGGGCCGTCTGGACCCACCGCCGCCGACTCACCCCATGACGAGCCAGAGCACGCAGACAGCCGCGAGGAATGCAGCCGCAACGCAGATGAGCCACATCGGCGCCCCGCCGTACTCGCGGAGGAGCCACGGCTCCTGTCCGATCTCGTAGCGCCGCCGCCTGCGTCGTGATCTCGCCATGCCGAGCCCCCACTCGTCGAGGATGGATATCCCTTGGTGCACGACGCCATCGTCTGGGCCTGACGGTACGCTCGCGCGGTTGCCGGACGAGGACGAGCATGTAACGAATTGCCGCACGCCGCGGAGGCAGCTTGCGCGAACTCTCAGGATTGAACCGTTCCATGGCGACCGGATCCTCGCTAGCGTCGAACCGGACAGCATGTCGCCCGGGGCGTTGCGCCGGTCGGCGGACAACACGACGACGGCGCCGGCAGCACCGACCACTCGTCGCTGCCGCCGCACAGATCCGGGGGGATCGCGATGCTCGACGACACGACAGGCTCCACACGACCGGCCCTCGACCGCCGGACACTGCTCAGGACAGGCGCATGGGCGGCCCCAGCGCTGGTGGTCGCGGCAGCTGTGCCCACCGCGAGCGCATCCGTGGTCAATCCGGTGATGGGCGGCGCGTTCTCGATCTTCGACGGGGGTCTCGACGGCAACGTCTCGGCTCGATACGAATCCGGAAGCTGGACTTCGAGCAATCTCGCCCAGATCACCATCACATCGACAGCGGGCGTCCTGGGCGAGCCGACCGCGCAGAATCTGAACGGCTGGCAAGTGATCACGCGATCGCCCACCTCGGCGACGCTGCAATACCCTGCGGCACCGACGGGGAACTACTGGACGTCGCCGTTTCTCGCCTGGTTCCCGTTCACCAGCGCGCCCTCCGCCGCCTCGATCTCGATCAACGGTCTGATCGCGGGCACGAGGGCGAGCGGATTCGAAGGCGGCCCCGTCGTCGGTCCCTGAGCAGGCCGGGTCGAGGCGCGCCTCAGGATCGCGTAAGGAAGCCGGGGTCGTTACTTCGCGTTAACGAGACGCCTCGGCGGTTCCGCTAGGGTGAGGATCACGTCGGTTGCCTGGGGCGACCGCACGGCGGGCGAGGGGTCGCCCGTTCTGTTCACGGCTGTGGGAGCCCGAACGCCCGTCAGCCACGACTGTTCTCTGGGGGAACACAGTGACCGACACGCTCGCGCGCGCTCTCGAACCGACCACCGACCACACGATCGATCGCCGGAAGCTGCTGAAGGTCGGCGCCTGGGCCGCCCCCGTCGTGGTGCTCGCCGCCGCGGTTCCCGCGGCCAGCGCCTCCGTGGACACCGCCACCCTGCAGACAATGGCACCCCCAACGATCTCGGGCGGCCAGGCAACCTTCTCCGTGCCGATCAAGAACAACAGCAACTCCAGCATCACGGTGTCGATCAAGCTCGTTCCGCAGAAGCGGAACCCGGATGGCAGCTGGACCGACGTTGCGCCGGGTGAGTGGACGAATGGCCAGACGGGCCACACGAGTTCGGGTGGGGTGGCAGCGACTTCCACAGCGACCTTCGCGGGATTCGGCAAGCTGAAGCTGTCGCAGAGCGGGCTCGCCTCCGGCACGGTGTGCCGTGTGAGGGTCGAAGTCTCCGTTACGAGCGTCACCCCCTCCAAGACCGTCATCGGTTTCAGCCCGCAGTTCACGGCCTGAACTCCCACCCCCTCGCCGCGAGATAGGTTCGCAGCGTGACGGACATCTCCAGCACGCGCCCAGCGCCGTGGCGCCGCGTGGTGGGCAGTCCGTGGTTCCACCTCGTGGCGGCGTTCGTTGTCGCAGGACTGATCCTGTCGTTCGTCGTGAAGCCCTTCTGGGTGCCGTCAGGCTCGATGCAGGCGACACTCGAGCCCGGTGACCGCATCCTCGTGAACCGACTCGCGTATCTGGGAGCACAGCCCGGCACCGGGGACGTGGTCGTCTTCGATGCCGGCGCCGCATGGGGCGTGCCCTCCGCCGCCTCCGCGAATCCTCTGCGCTGGGCAGGCGAGGTGACGGGCTTCGGTCCGTCCGGCCCGCACACGCTCGTCAAGCGCGTCATCGGCGCTGCCGGGCAGACCGTGGAATGCTGCAGCGCAGACGGGCGCGTGGTCGTCGACGGCGAACCGCTCGACGAGCCGTACGTGACGAACGACCTCGCCTACGAACCGGGCAGGATCGACTGCGACACGACACCCCGCTCGCCGCGCTGCTTCGATCCGATCCTCGTTCCGGCGGACTCGTATCTCGTGCTCGGCGACAACCGTGGGAGCTCCTCGGACTCCGCGGCGCAATGCCGCACGGAGAACCCGGCTGCCGCGTGCTGGCGGTGGGCGACGCGCGACGGGATCGTCGGAAAGGCCGCCGTGATCCTGTGGCCGATCAGCCGCTGGTCGGGACTCTGAACGCCCCACTCACCCGGTGAAGACGAGGTCCTGATCGCGGAGCGTTCCGAGGAACGACTCGACGTCGTCGCGGATCACGTCGCCGTCGACCTCCGCCGCCTCGGCGACGCGGCGAACGATGTCGTGAGCGCGGCCGGGGCCTTCGGCGAGCGCCGACCAGATCAGCGCAGCCGAGCCTTCAAGCGCAAGCGGCGATGCGGCGGGATCGGCGAGCGCCAGCACCACGATCCGCGGGACCTCACCCGTCCACGCGATGTCGTCGTTGATGCGCCAGATCGGAGCATCCACCACGCCCGACGAACCCGACGACTCCCTCAGCACACCGGACGCCACGAGATCCTCGACGGCAGCCGCGACGGCGGTGGCGGCATCCGTCCCCTCCGGAGCGCCGTACTCCGACACCGCCGCCGCGGCCAGCGCCTCGAGCCCGACACCGTCGGCCGCACGCCACAGCGCCGGAGCGATGCCGGCCAGCACACGCACCGTGCCGACGCCCTCGTCGTCGACGTGGAGGAGGGCCACCCGGTCCGGATCGTCGAGCGCCAGCTCATCGAGGGCCGCGACACGTCGGAACGCCTGCTCTCCCGCCGCATCCGCAGACACGGCGGCGTGCACCGAAGGAGCCGGCACGCGCGGCGCCGACGGCGACCCCGCCGCGACCTCGGGAATCACCCGCACCAGGTCCGCAGCATCCGTGTACGTCACCCGGCGCACGCCGCCGACCGACGCGACGTGCGCGGCGATCGTGCGCAGCGGCGCCGGCAGATCCGCGAGGTAGCTCGACTGCGCGACCAGATCCTCGAGCGCGTCGCCCAGGTCGACCTCCGAGACCACGGCACCCGAGACCGCCGCACCCGAGACCCCGTCACGCCGATCGAGCAGCACGACCCCCGCGAGCCGCAGCTCGGGCTCGGGCAGCTCACCCAGTCCCAGTGCCGACGGCGAGCGCTGCGCCTTGTCGGGCTCGCCGGGCTCGATGATCGACAGCGGCTTGCGGAACGCGTGCACGCCACCCGAGGAGTCGATCGCCACCGTCTCGTCCGAGACGTAGGCGTACGCCCGCCCGAGCACGCGCGCGGCCGTCGTCTTGCCGCGACCGCTCGGACCGACGAGCGCCACGACCCGGCCGTCGGGGAGCGCCACACCGGCGGCGTGCAGCATCCACGCGTGTCCGCGCTGCGCCTCGATCGCCGCGAGCGTCACGCGCTGCGACAGCGACGACAGCAGAGAACGGATGCTGCCACCCCCGCCCGCGACCACCTCGACGTCGGCAGGGCCGAGGGCCGCAGCATCCGTCCGCGCATCCTGCCAGGCCTCGTGGGCCGCAGCCGCCACGGAATCGCCGAGCCCGTCGCACACGATGCGCACCCGCACCCCGAGGGCAGCGATCACGAGGTTGCCGGTCACACGCGGTAGTGTACGGGGGACTGGGAGGGGGCCCATGGAGCTGCGGGACTATCTGCGCATCCTGCGCGCGCATTGGCTCGCCATCGTGCTCCTCACCCTCCTGGGCGTCGCCGTGGCGTGGGGCTGGACCGCCCTGCAGCCCAAGGTCTACACGGCCGAGGCCAGCGGCATCGTCACCGCGACGAACGCCGGATCCGACACCGGGTCGTCGCTCGTCGGCGACCAGCTCGCGCGCAGCAAGGTCACCTCGTACGTCGAGATCGGGTCGTGGCGCGCGGTCGCCGAGTGCGCGATCGACGAGCTCGGCCTGAGCACGACTCCCGAGGCGCTCGTCACCCGCGTCGACGTCTCGAACCCGCTCGACACGGTCATCGTGCGGGTCACCGCGACCGCGTCGAGTCCCGAAGAGGCCCGCGACCTGGCCGAGTCGTGGCTCGGCTGCATGGTGCAGCAGATCAACGCCGTCGAGGGCACCGACGAGACCGGCACCGCCGCCGTCACCCTCGTCACGGGGGACTCGGCCCGCCTGCCGACGGCGCCGTCGTCGCCGAACGTGCGCCTGTCACTCGCGCTCGGCGCGCTCGTCGGCCTCGCCCTCGGCATCGGGTACGCGGTCGTGCGCCACGTGCTCGACCGGCGCCTGCGCGACCCGCGCGACATCGAGCGCGAGACCGGAGTCCCTGTCGTCGGCACGCTCCCCATCGACAAGGAGCTGAGCGTCGAGCGCGGCATCGCCGACTTCGACAGCCAGCACTCCGCCTCGGCGCCGCTCGCCGAGGCCATGCGCGAGCTGCGCACGAACCTGCAGTTCATGGACGTCGACAACCCGCCCCGCGCGATCGTCGTCACGAGCCCGCTGCCCGGCGACGGCAAGTCCACGATGGCCGCCAACCTCGCCGTGAGCCTCGCCGCCGCGGGCCGCCACGTCGTGCTGCTCGACGCCGACCTCCGCCGCCCGATGGTCGCGTCCGTGTTCGGACTCCCCGACGGCGCCGGCCTCACCGACGTCCTTGCCGGACGCGCCGAGCTCAACGACGTCGTGCACAACGTCGGCACGAGCCGCAACCTCGCCGTCATCACGGCCGGCCGCGTCCCCCCGAACCCCAGCGAGGTGCTCGGCTCCAACCGCATGCAGGCGCTGGTGCACAGCCTCACCGAGCACGCCCTCGTCATCATCGACTCCCCGCCCCTCCTTCCGGTGACGGATGCTGCGGTCCTCACCACCGCCGCCGACGGGGCCCTCGTCGTGGTCAGCGCCGGGAAGACGACGTACGACGTGCTGCACAAGGCCCTCGAGAACCTGGGCAAGGCCAACGCGCGCGTGCTCGGCGTGGTGCTGAACCGCGTGCCCCGCAAGAACGGCGCGTACTACGGCTACCAGTACCAGGGCGAGTACGCCGGCGCCGACAACCGCTGACGAGGAGCGGATGCCCGGGACAGCCCCGTAGGGTGGACCGGTGACCGACTCGCCCCTGCCCCGCGCCGCGCGCCTCGGGGGCGTCGTCTTCGCCTCCGTGCTCGGCGGGCTGCTCGTGCTCGCCGTCGTCGGCACCGTGTGGATCGGTGTGCGCGGCGCCCTCGCCTACGGCCACCTCCGCGACGCACAGCAGACCGCGGCCGCCCTGCGGGAGAACCTCGCCGACCCGGCCTCCGCGAGCACCGCGATCGCCGACCTTGCCGCCGACACGGGCGCGGCCCACTCGCTGACCTCCGACCCCGTCTGGACGCTCGCCGAGGGCCTGCCCTGGATCGGCCCGCAGCTCGCGGCCGTCGGGACGGTGGCGGCATCGCTCGACGGCGTCGCGAGCACCGCCCTCGGTCCGCTCTCAGAAGTCGCCGGCTCGTTCAGCGTCGACGCGCTGCGCCCCCAGGGCGGACGCCTCGACCTCGCCCCGCTGCAGCAGATCAGTGGCGCGGCGCAGACCGCGACCGACGGGGTGGCGGCGGCCGCAGCATCCGTCTCGTCCATCGATCGCACCGCGCTCGTCGCGCCCGTCGGCGAGGCCGTCGACCAGGTCGACGGTCTGCTCACCGAGGCCGGCATCGCCACCGACGCCCTCGCCCGTGCCACGCAGCTGCTGCCCTCGATGCTCGGTGCGGACGCGCCCCGCGACTACCTCGTGCTGTTCCAGAACAACGCGGAGTGGCGTTCGCTGGGCGGGATCCCCGGCGCGATGGCGCTCATCCACACCGAGGGCGGCGCGCTCAGCCTCGCGGCGCAGGAGTCCTCGGGCGACTATCCGCGGTACGACGAGTCGGTGCTGCCGCTCGGCGACGAGGTCACCGCGATCTACGGCGACCGACCGGGGCGATGGATCCAGAACGTCACGCAGGTGCCCGACTTCGCGGTCAGCGGCGCGCTCGCCCGCGAGATGTGGGCACGGGAGCACGGCGGACAGCAGGTCGACGGCGTGATCTCGCTCGACCCGGTCGCACTGTCGTACCTGCTCGAGGCGACAGGGCCCATCACGCTGCCCACCGGCGACGTGCTCACGCCCGAGAGCGCCGTGCCGCTGCTGCTCAACGACGTGTACGCGCGCTACACCCGCCCGCCCGACCAGGACGCCTTCTTCGCGCTGGCGGCGGCCGCCGTGTTCGCGAAGCTCTCGAGCGGCGAGGTCGACCCGGCCGCGCTCGTCGCCGCGCTCACGCGCGCCGGCGACGAGGACCGCCTGCTGCTGTGGAGCAGTCACGAGGAGGAGCAGAGCCTGCTCGCCGACACGACCCTCTCGGGCGGACTGCCCGTGTCGGACGACGACGCCTCGCGCTTCGGCGTCTACGTCAACGACGGCACCGGCTCGAAGATGGACTTCTACCAGAGCGCGACCACGGCCCTCGAGTGGTCGAGCTGCACCCTCGACGCGGCGGGGACCGCGACGGGCGATGCGGTGCTGACGGTCACGATCGGCAACACGGCACCGGCGGATGCTGCGTCCCTCCCCGCCTACATCACCGGCGACAGCGCATTCGGGGTGCCGGCGGGCATCACCCGCACCATCGGCTACCTCTACCTTCCGAAGGGCTTCGAGCTGGTCGACGCGACCATGTCCGACGGCTCGGGTTTCGGCGGCGGAACGCACGACGGGCGCCGCGTCGTCAGCTTCGCGATCGACCTGCCGCCAGGCGGATCGGCGACGGCGACGCTCACCGCACGGGCGAGTTCGCCGGTCGCATCGACGCTCGAGGCCGTGTCCACCCCCACGCTCACCCCGCCGACCGCGGTTGCCGCGGTGTGCGGCGATTCGTAGACTGCTCCCGATGCCCCACATCGCCAGAACGACTACGCCCCGGTTCCTCCCCCGAGCCGCTTTCGCCGCCACCCTCGCCGTCGCGGCGATACTCGCCGTCCCCCAGGCCGCGAGCGCGTCGACCATCTACCCGCCCTCCGGCTCGTGCACCACGACCCCCGCGACGACCCAAGCCGGCGGCACCGTCTCGTTCGAGTGCGCCGCGGAGACCTTCTCGCCCGACGAGACCGTCACCATCACGGTCACCGGTGAGAACGGCACCGCCGCCCGGATCGGCATGGTGAAGTTCGCGATCACGACGGCGAGCACCACCGCCCCGTCGAGCGCCGACGGCTCGCTCGCGGCGATCGACATCACGCTGCCGTCCAACGCCACGGGCACGTACAACATCGCCGCGGTGTCGTCGACCTCCGCCGGCGGCACGGCGGCCGTCACCATCACCGGCGCCGACGGCCTGCCGGCGACCGGCCTCGACCAGGGTCAGACGATCGGCCTCTGGATCGGCGGAGGCGCACTGCTGCTCGCCGGTGCCGCACTCGCGGTCGTCGCCGCGGTTCGGCGCTCGCGCGACTCGCGCTGACCCTGGACAGGAGCGGGCCCCCGGGGCATTCGGGGAGAGGACCGGGGGCCGCGCCGTTGTCCCGAGCACTTGGGATGTTCAGGGTTTCTCCAGTATGCCTCAAGCGTATCTCCTGTGTATGTCCACCTTTTGGGGGACAAATCCTCGCGCCGCAGCACGCGCTATCGTGAGCGACATGGCCACCGCCGCGCCCTCCACGTCGCTCGAGCGCACCTACCGCTACCTGCGGATCGGGATCGCCGGCACGGTGGTCGCGATCTTCGTGGCGATCGCTCAGGCGGCGACGACGTACGGCTGGCTCACGTCAGTCAGCGACTACTTCTACACGCCGGCGCGTGATGTGTTCGTCGGGGCTCTGATCGCCGTCTCCCTCGCCCTCTTCGCCCTCTCCGGGCGCGGCGCCGAGCGCGCGCTGCTGGACGCGGCTGCGCTGTTCGCGCCGCTCATCGCGCTCGTGCCGACCACGCTCGCCCCCGGGGCGGTGCCAGGCGTCGAGGTGCCGTGCACGGGCCGGTGCTTCCCGCCCGCGTATGAGGCGGATGTCGCCAACGGCGTCATCGTGTACCTCGTGCTGGGCGCTCTCGTGTTCCTGGTCGCGCTGCTGCTCGGCGCTCTCGGTCAGGTGTCGCTCCGCGCCGTGTGGCCGTCGCTGCTCATCGCCGTGGTGGTGCTCGCGATCACCGCGCTGACGTGGGCTTTCGCACGCGACGCGTTCCTGCAGCAGGCGCACTTCATCGCGACGACGGCCTTCTTCGCGCTCTTCGCCGCGGTGGCCGTGCGCAACGCGTTCCCACGGCAGGGGCCACCCCCAGCGCCGGTGTTCCGCGTGCTGTACACGGCGATCGCGGTGGGGCTCGCGCTGGCCCTGGTCGCCTACATCGTGCTGCTGCCGCAGTCGAGCACCTCGGGGGTTCCCATCGTGCTCATCGTCGAGGCGATCGCGCTCGCGCTCTTCCTCGCGTTCTGGGTCGTGCAGGGCATCGAGAAGTGGAGCGATCCCGACCCCTCGATCATCGCGGGCTGAGGTGTGCGCCGGGTGCAGGCGTCACGTCTCGCTCGGGCCCCGCTCGCTCAGCGACCGGCGGCAATGGCGCGTCGGCGTCGGAAGACGAAACGCCCCCGAGGTTCGGGAGGGCACGAGGGCGTTTCGCCTGGTCTCTCACCCGCTCCCTTCACCGGCCGGAGCCGGAGGGAAGAGGGCGGTGCAGCTCTGGTCGATCGTGACGGGGGTCGTGGTCGCCGTCGGCGTGTGACGCAGCCGCAGCGGGCCGAGGTCGCCGGCGGGCAGCGCGACCGTGAACGAGACGGTCTCGGTGTCGCCCTTGCCGACGAACACCGTCTTGCTCACCGCCGTGTTGCCCTTCTCGACGCCGGTGCGCTCCCAGCGCGGCACGTCGCCGCGTACCGGGAGGACCTGCGTGATCTGCGCGCCGGGAGGCGCGAAGAACAGCACGTCGAGGATCATCGTCGTGCGCGGCAACCCGAACCGCTTGTTGCGGAAGCCCAGCGTGAACGGGCTCCGGATGTCGTCGCCGATGCCGTTGTGCAGGGTCATCGTGGTCGTGATCGTCCGCATCGCCGCGTCGCACGTCGCGGCGACCGACGCGGCCAGGTGGTATTCGAGCTTGCCGACGGAGGAGTCGTTGAGGTAGATCCCCACCTGTGTCTGCATCGCGGTGTCGCCGGCGAGCGCGCCGTCGAGTCCGAACTCCACCGCGAGCGCCTGCGCGGCGGGATCGACGAACGCGAGGTGGACGCGCTGCTCGTCGGCGGAGCGCTCGAGGGCCGCGAGCATCTGGAGCGGATCCCACGACGAGGTCGTGAGATGGTCGAAGACCTGCCGTGCAGCATCCGCGAAGAACGCGTCGGAGTCGTCGCCGTCGGGATAGCGCTCGTACGCGTCGCTGAGCAGGACCTTCACCGCGTTGTCGGCGGTGAGCTGCTCTCCGGTGCCGAGCGTCACCGGGCCCGACACCGCGAGCATGTACGAGAGCACCACCGGATCGATCGAGACGACGCCGTCGAATGTCGCGCCGGTCGTGTGGCTCCACAGCGCCTGGAACAGCTGCGCGGTCGTCGGGAAGTCGGGGGTGAAGGTGAAGTCCTGCGAATGCCTGGTCAACGTGGGCAGGTACAGGCGAGCGGTCTCGCCGGGGAGCGGAACATATTCGTCGCCCTGGGTCCCCGCCTCGTAGAACGTCTGCGAGCTGCCCTGATCGACGTAGCCGAGCTTGCCGTCGGTGAGCGTGACGATCATGCTGGCGGCCGGATTGCCGCCCGTGGCACGGATCTCGGCGTTGTTCTGGAAGATCAGCAGGTACGTCCGGGGACCGCTCGACCCCGCCATGTCGAGCAGGGTCGGCAGGTACTTCTCCGCCACGGCGAAGGCCGGGGTCGCGACGTCGAGGAAGTCGAGGATGTCGGAGATCGACGAACTGACCTCGGGGAGCAGCGTCGACGTGTCGATCGGCGCCACGATCGCCTGCGCGTCCGCGAAGGCCGCTGCGATCTCGGGGATCGAGCTCTGCACCTGCCGGAACGGCTCGAGGTCGATCCCGCCACCCTCGACGGCGAGCCGGTCGAAGTCGGTGCCGGCCATGAACTGCAGTCCTGCCGGCAGCGCGCGCTCGACGAGCACGTCGACCGCACGCGTCACGCGCCGGACCGCGTCGACGTTCTGCCCGATGAACGGCACGTTGGACGCGATCTCCCAGAGGGGTCCTTCGACCGTCCGCACCGCGAGCGTGACGTTCGCCTGGATCTCGTCGGTCGTGGCGCGCACCTCCGCCGTGTCGGCGGAGGCCAGGCCGCCTTTGAGCTCCTCGATGCCGGCGGCCGCGCGCTCGACCGCCGCGCGGGCGCGTTGCGCCTCGGACCAGAACTGCAGGGCGAAGGCGCCGACGACGACACCGCCCACCAGCAGCACGGTGAGCAGCGCGACCACGATCCACGGCCACACGCGCCGGCGGCGCGTCGGAACAGGCGTCGCCTCGACATCGAGAACGGCCCCGGTTTGCGCACCCTCGGGTTCGGAGCGCGTGACGATCCCCCTCGCCACGGGGCCCATCGTACTCTTCGCACCCCCGGATGTCAGGGGTGAAGCGAGAGGGACGAGCTCAGGCGGCGCCGGTCTTCCCGGCGGCGACGGCCTCGGGATCGGCGATCTCGACCACGCGCCGAACGCCCGGTGCGGGGTGGGCGGTCACGAGGATCGGCAGGTGGTCGCTCAGGCCCTGCGGCAGCGTGCGCACGCGGTCGATCTCGAACCCGATCGACGTCGCGAAGTCGTAGTGCCCCCGGAAGAAGCGATACCGCGTGTACGTGCGGGAGTCCGACAGGTTCAGCTCGTACCCCTGCTCGCGGATGTGCTGCCCGAGCCGCTCCTTGAACACCGGATAGTTGTAGTCGCCCACCATGAGCGCCGGCACCCCTTCGCCCAGCTGCTGCAGCTCGCCGAGCGCAGTGCGGATCTGGTGCCGCCGCAGCGAGTTGAGCGCCGTGAGCGGCGCGGCGTGGAACGAGGCCACGATGAGGTCGGTGTTCTCGTCGATGTCGTGCAGCCGGACGCCGAGCAGACGCTCCTCGGCCGGCTTGAGCACGCGGTCGTGCAGCGACTTCTTGAGCGCGAGCGCCCGCACCTCCACGGCGCGGTACGTGTTCTCGCGGTAGTAGACGGCGAGGCCGAGCCGGTTGCGCTGCGTCGAGTCGGCGAGCCGCAGCCCCGAGATCTCGTCGGGGATGTCGGATGTGTCTGCCTCCTGCAGGCACAGCACGTCGGCGCCATGGCGCTCCACCAGGTGGGCGAGCTCCCCCGCTGCCCGATGCTTGCGCAGGTTGTACGAGATGACCTTCATGACGTCCACAGCCTATGCCGCCGACATGGCGAGCGGATGGCCTTGACAGGAAGTCCGAATGTACGAAAACGGGATGCCGCGCCTCTGGAGTGGTGTGCCGGTTCACGGCATCCGAGCGTGAACCCGCACCCCGATCCTGGAGGACCCCATGCCCGCTGCATCCACCACCACCGCCGCCGCCGTCCGCGCCGAACTCGCCGGCGCCCTCGACGCGAGCCGTGCCGCCCGCGAGGAGGCCGAGCGCGAGCTGCACCGCAGCGTCGCCCTCCGCTCCCGTGCGGCCGAGGCCCTGGAGCGCACCGCGCGGCGGCCCGGACTCGACGAGTCCGAGCGCGCCCGCCTGCGCGCCGAGTACGCCGCCGCCGACCGCGTCGTCGCCGAGCGCCGCACCGCCGTCGAGAAGGCGCAGGAGTTCGAGCGCGCAGCATCCGTCGTCGCCGGCGCCTTCGAGGCCGAGGCGACCTCGGCGAGCCCGCTCGCAGCCGCCCTGCTGCAGCTCGTCGGCTCGAAGCGCGGCACCACCGCCCGCCGCGGCGCCCTCACGTCGGGCCGCACCGCGCCCGCCCCGCGCGTGCGCAGCCCGCGCCCCCGCACGGCCTGACGCGACACGCCGGGGTGCCCGCATCCCGGCGCCGGTCTCGTAGAGTCGCCTTCGTGCCCCTCTCGCGACGGACCATCTCGATCATGGCCGTCACGGGTGCCGTCGCCGTCATCGCGGTGGTCGCGGCCGTCGTGCTCCTGCGCGGGCAGGCTCCCGAGCCTCCCGGCCGCGGCACGAAGGTGGTCGCCTCCGATCTCTCGAAGGCGACGGATGCTGCCGCCCGCGCGCCCGACGGGAGCCCCGAGCAGGCCGCGGCGAGGTATCTGAGCGCACAGCCGACCGCCGTCTGGCTCACGCCGGAGGGCGATCCGCTCGACGTCGTCGGCGAGCGCATCGCGCATCTGGCCGCGGAGGCGCGCGAACAGTCCGCACGGATCGCGGTGGTCGTCTACGGCCTGCCCGGACGCGACTGCGGCGGCCACTCCGCGGGCGGACTCGACGCCGACGCGTACGTCGAGTGGACGAACGCGCTCGGCGCCGCGCTGCGGGATGCCGCCGACACCGCGCCCATCGTGATCCTCGAACCCGACAGCCTCGCCCTCGCCCCCGAGTGCGGGAACGTCGCCGAGCGCGTCGAGCAGCTGAGCGCCGCGGTCACCGCGCTCTCCGCCGACGGCACGTGGATCTACGTCGACGGCGGGCACTCGCGCTGGCTGCCGGCCGACGAGATGGCCGACCTCATCGACCAGGTCGACCGTGCGGCGAGGCAGGACGGCGGCGGCAGCATCCGTGGATTCGTCACCAACGTGTCGAACTTCCAGGCCACCGACGACGAGGTCGCCTACGCCCACGACGTCGCCGCGCGGCTCGAGGGGCTCCACGCGATCATCGACACCGGCCGCAACGGCGCGGGCGCGAACGGCGAGTGGTGCAACCCGCGGAACCGACTCATCGGCGAGGCGGGCGGCACGATCGGCGACGAGGTCGTCGACACGAACCTGTGGATCAAGCCTCCCGGCGAGAGCGACGGCGAATGCAACGGCGGGCCGGCCGCCGGACGCTGGTGGCCGGAGGCCGCGGTGGAACTGACACGGGATGTCGTCCCGGATTGACACCCGACCAGGCATTCCCGCGGTTGTGTAGCATCGGGAGTACTTTGCGCATGCGTCGGGGGCCGCGGCTGGGGTCGGTGTTCCGCGCATGACCGACCGGTTCCACCGTCCGAGAGAGAACGCACGCATGAGCACCCCTGCCGACGAGCTGAAGACAGCGGTCATCATCGAAGACGATGCGGAGATCCGCCACGTCCTGGCCGAGGTGCTCGAGTCGTCGGGATTCTCGACCGTGTCGGTGGGCAACGGGATCGACGGCGTGCGGGCGGTGCTCACCTACAAGCCGGTCCTCACGACGATCGACGTCCACATGCCCGGCATCGACGGCATCGAGGCGGCCAAGCGCATCCGCGCCCAGTCCGACACCTTCATCATCATGCTCACCGGCCTCACCGACGAGGCCGACGTGATCGCGGGCCTCGGGGCCGGCGCCGACGACTACCTCGTCAAGCCCTTCCGCCCCCGCGAGCTGCGCGCCCGCGTCGAGGCGCTCCTTCGCCGTCGCAGCGCCGACGCCGAACGGGTCGCACCGCCGGTCGCCGCGCCGTCGCAGGGCAGCGTGGGGCCGTCGTTCCCCGGCGTGCGGCCGACGACCACCGCCGTGCCGACCGCGCCGGCGATCGAAGACCGCGACCTCGCCACGCCCGCGACCGTCATCCTGCCCGCGGGCGCAGCATCCGTCTCCGCGTACGGCGACGCCGACGGCGGCGGCGACGGCGAGTGGCTCGCACATCGCGACCTGCGACTGCACCCCGAGAACCGCATCGTGCTCATCGGGGGCGACGAGCTCGACCTCACCCGCACCGAGTTCGATCTGCTCGCGACGCTGCTCGAGTCCAAGCGTCGCGTGCGCAGCAAGGCCGACCTCACGCTCGTGCTGCGCGGCGAGTCGTACGTCACGAGCTACTTCGTCGGCGATGCCGACAAGCGCGCGGTCGAGGCGCACATGACGAACCTCAGGCGCAAACTGGGCGACAGCGCGGCCAACCCGCGCTACATCGAGACCGTGCGGGGCGTCGGGTATCGCCTGACCTCCGAGGGCTGAGCTCCGGCTCGCCTCATGACGGCGGCGGAGGCATCCCTCTGCCCCAGGCAGAGCGGATGCCTCCGCGGCACTCGGTGAGGGAGCCCGCCTCTCCCCTGGCGGGCCCTCTCACCTCCTCCCCCGCGCCGTGCTCCCCAGCGTCCGGCGCTTTCCCCAGTTCTGACTCGACTTCGGGTGACGGGTCAGACCTTGTATCCGTGCTGTCGACGGATGAGCTTGAAGAACATGGACAGCGTCTGCAGCACCGTCACGACGCCGACGATCGGCCAGCCGATCCAGAGGATCGTGGACTGCACCATCGGGCCGAGCATCGACCAGATCACCGCCATCGTGACCACCACGGCGATCACGACGATCAGCGGCGTCCAGTGGCCGAAGCCGCCGCCGCGCTCGGCTTTGGCCTGCATCGCCCAGTTGTCGACCTTCTTGCGCGACAGGAAGCGCGTCCACGAACGGGCGAAGTAGCTGAGGCGCAGCCACATGTAGACCTCGGCGGGAACGAGCGTCACCGCGAAGAGGAGGTCGCGTGCCGTGCGGTCCTGCATCGTCAGCGCCATGCGCGTGTTCAGCGCGATCGCGACGACCGGCGGCAGCAGCCACCACGGCGAGAACACGAACGCGCCCAGCGACAGCGAGCCGGCGAGCAGGGCGACGAACGCCACACGCACGAACAGGTTCGTCAGCATGCCGAAGTTCTCGAGCCAGCGCACCCGCAGGTTCGGGTGGAACGGCTGCCCCTTGGTGTCGCCGCGCTGACCCGGCCACATCAGCTCGATGGCGCCGTACGTCCACTTCACCTGCTGCGCGTCCAGCGCCCGGAGGGTCGTCATGCCGCCGACATCGGCCCGGGCGAACGGGCTGATCTTCGTCAGGTAGCCGGCGCTCTTGATCTGGAGAGACAGAAGCGAGTCCTCGACCTCGGAGTCCTTGACCCACGGCGTCGACTGGTGGTTCTCCTTCATAACATCGCGCAGAGCCTGCGTCGAGAAGATGGAGAACTGCCCGCCCAGCACGGCCATGTTGCGGCCTCGGAGCAGGTTGTGCATGTTGAACGCCGCGAACTGGGCGCGCTGCCCCGTGATGAGGAACTTCGCGATCGCGCCCTTGATCGGCTTCTCGTCGATCGAGTAGATCGCCGAGATGCCGCCGATGCGGGAGTCGGAGGTCGCCTCGGATTCCAGGTACTCCACGGCCTTGGTGTCGGCGACCGTGTCGCCGTCGACGCCGAGCAGGAAGTCGTAGCCCTCGACGAGCGTGTAGCCGTAGTTCAGCGCACCGACCTTCTTGTCGGGGTTCCTGCCGATGTCGTGGACGAACACCTCGGTGAACTGCTCGCCGAGCTCCGTGACGATCTCGTGCGGGCCGGCGTACTGCGACGCGAGCTTGACCGTGGCATCGGAGGTGTTGTTGACGACGACGTGGATGACGTCCGGCACGCGGGTCTGCGCGAGCAGCCCTTCGATCACCTGGGCGATCGACTCCTCCTCGTTGTACGCCGGGATGACGCAGCCGATCGTCGAGCGATGGACCGACGTGTCGTCGAGGACCGCCTCGAAGTCGTCGGCGAGGCCGTGAGAGGCGACGGTCGCGACGTCCTCCAGCGCAGCGGTCGCGTCGCTGTGGTGCGCCCGACGGCTGCGGGTGAGGGGGACGATGTCGGTCACGTTCGTCGCCTTTCGGATTCTCGCGGCCGGCGTCTCCGGCACAGGAAGAGCTTCTCCCACCGACCGCAAGGCCCCTCCGAGAGATTCAGAGCGCAACCGCAAGGTTTGCGCAAGGCATCCGCAAGAGGGCGTTCGCCGGCCGTCGGCTCGGCGCCGAAATGCCGGATGGCCTGGTCAATAGAATCGGCGTATGGCTACCGGGGCTGCACGATCCACGTTCGTCGTGGGCGCCCCCGACGGCCGCACCCGTTCGATCTGGCTGACGCAGCTCGTGCTGGCGGCGAGCGTGCTGATCACCGCGATCCTCGTGATGACGCTGCAACCCGAAATCTTCGGCCGCGGGAACTTCCTGCTCGGCACGCTCGCGGTGGTCGTGCTCACGCTCGCGACCCTGGCCCTGCCGTGGGCACGCCTGCCCGCGGCGGCGGTCCTCGTGATCCCCTTCGCCGACGCGCTCGCCATCGGCCTGATGTCGAGCGGCATGGAGCTGCGCCTCGGCTACCTGTGGGGCTTCCCCGTGATGTGGGTCGCGATGCACTTCCGGGCGACCGCGCTCGCTGCCCTGCTCGCGACCATCGGGCTGATCCTCCTGTTCGAATCGGCGATCTCGACGGGCACCATCGCCGCGCTGCGCGCCTTCGTCGTGCTGCTGTCGCTGACCTTCATCGGGATCACCGCGCACCTGGCGCTTCGCCGTACCCGGTCGCTGCGCCGCCTGCTCAAGCGGCAGGCGGATCGCCTCACCGCGACGTACACGCGCCGCGCCGACCAGGAGCGCCGCACCAGCGAGATCCTCAACGGCGTCGACACCGGCATCGCCCGCATCTCGGACGACGGCAGCGTCCTGGCCGTCAACGACGCGTACTCGCGGCTGTACGGTCTCGACCCGCTCGACCCGACACTGCCCGCCCGCTCCGTCGAGTACACCGGGCTGCGCGGCATGCCGGTGCCGTACTCCGAACGCCCCTTCGCGCGTGCCGCACGCGGCGAGACCTTCACGGATGCCTCGGTGTGGCTGTTCACGTCGGAGGGCGAGTGGCGCGCCCTCTCGGTGACCGCCAAGCGCCTCGCGGCCGGCGGAGACGAAGGAGGCAGCATCCTTCTCCTCGTCCATGACGTGACCGCGCTCACGTACGCGCAGCGCGAGCGGGAGCGGTTCACCGCGATGGCGTCGCACGAGCTCAAGCACCCGCTCACGGTGATGATCGGAAACGCCGAGCTCGCCCTCGAGCTCGACGAGCTCACTCCGCGCACGCGCGAGCGGTTCGAGTCGATCGTGGCGGCGAGCGACCGCATGCTCACGATGACCGAGAGCCTGGTCACGACCTCCCGGCGCGGATTCTCCGGTCGCGACGAGGTCGACGACATCGACCTGCGCCAGATCCTGCTCGAGTCGGTCGCCTCGTTCCGCTCGACGGCTGCGGCGGCCGACATCTCGGTCGACGTCCGGGCGGACGAGTCGCTGCCGATCACCGCCGACGGGTTCCGGCTGCGGCAGGTCGTCGACAACGTCGTGAGCAACGCCATCAAGTACACGCCGCGCGACGGGCGGGTACGCATCACCGGCGTCGTGGAGCACGGCGGCGTCGTGCTGTCCGTCGCCGACACCGGCATCGGCATCGCGGCGGACGACCTGCCCCACATCCTCACGCCGTACTTCCGCACCGAGGAGGCCAAGCAGAAGTCAGGCGGCACCGGCCTCGGGCTCGGCATCAGCAACGACATCGTGCTCGCCCACGGCGGCACGCTCTCGATCGACAGTGCGGCCGGCGAGGGCACGACCGTCACGATCCGCCTCCCGCTGGCCGGCGACCTGGGCGGGGACCCGGCTGCGCGGCCGGAGGCACGCTCGGGACCGCAGCCGGGGAACCGGCGCGACACAGAAGGGCGAGCATGACCGACCTCATCGCCGGATCCGGCGTCGACCTCGGCATCGCGCAGGCGGTGATCACCACGCTCGCGACGATGCTCACCATCGGCATCGCGTTCCTCGTGCGGCCCGGGCTCCACACGCTCTCCTGGAGCATCGCCTTCACCCTCGCGATGCTGGCGACGTACGGCGTCGTCGCGGCCGACATCGCCGGCATCGAGCCGCTCCGCCGCGCCTCGCTCGGCGCGCTGATGGGCGCCCCCGCGTTCCTGTGGTCGGGATTCCGCGCCGCGTGGGGGCTGCGACCGCACGTCTGGGCGGGTGCGCTCCTGGCCGCCGGATCGGCGCTGTCGCTGGCGATCGTCGACGACATGGTGTGGTTCACGGTGGCGTACCGCACGGTCTTCTTCGCGGCATCCGTGTTCGCGGGTCTGTTCGTGCTCGACTGGGCGCGAGCCGCGGCGCGCCGGAGCGACCGCCTGCTGCTGCCGCTCGTGATCGTGTCGATCGCGTTCTTCGTCACGGGCCTGGGCACGTTGATCGCGGGCTTCGTCTTCCCGCCGTCGGGCGGCGACGACTTCGAGCTCGTCCGGCTGATCTCATCGGTCGGGATGCTGGTGTACGTGGCCTGCGCGCTGATCGCCGTGGTCGGCACCACCGCGCGGGACAGCGGGCTGGGGCGCACCGCGGGCGTCTCGACGGCCTGGCAGCAGTTCGAGCGGACCGCCGGCGACCGGCTGCTGCGGGCGCAGCGGACCTCCGAGCCGTGGTCGGTCATCTACCTCGGGCTCGACGACGCGGCCGACATCCGGCAGACCGCGGGCGCGGCCGCCTTCGCGACCCTGTCGGAGCGGCTCGAAGACGAGGTGCGGGCTGCCTTCCCCGCCGAGTCCGACGTCGGCTCACCCGCGGCGGGCGCGGTCGTCGTGCTGGTGCCACGGCCCGACGCCGTCGTGCGCGACCTGCTGCGCGCGACGCTCGAGCGGGTCACGCTGCTCGACGTGCACGGCGCGCTGCCGATCCGGCCGACGGCGAGCGCCGGCTGGGCACCCGTGTCGGTGCTCGGGTACGACCTCGACACCCTCGTATACACCGGGCGCGAGGCGGCTCGGGTCGCGAGCGGCAAGGGCGGCGATCGATGGGAGCGCGTCAGCGCCACCATCGTGAACCGCCTGATCAGTCAGTCAGAGCTACCGTGACCGTGTCCGTGGCGGTCTGCTTCGCGTACTCGCTCGACGTCGGCGTCGTCTGCACCAGGAAGTCGTAGGCGAACTGCAGCGTGACGTGCGTCGCCTCGGCCGGCACCGGACCGACGTTGAACGTCTGCGAGTAGCTGTAGGGATCCAGCACGAGGTAGCCGGGGCTCACCGTCGCGGCATCGACCTGCGGCTCGAGCGCGTCGAGCACACCCGTGGGTGTCGCGGGCACGGCCGTCATCGTCGCGCGCTGCAGGTACACCTTCTGGCCGTCGTCCGGAGTCACCGTCGTCATGAGCGAGAGGCTGACGGGCTTGATCGCCTCGGCCGTCCATTTGTCCATCGCGAGCGTCGACCAGTAGTCGATCGTGGCGGTCACGGCGCCCGCGGTCAGCTGGCGCTGTGTCGCCCCGCCCGACAGATCGTTGGGCACGGGCGTCGGCACGGAGCTCGATGTCGGGGTCGGGGTGCTGCCGCCCGCCGCCTGCTCCCAGGGCGCCGGGCCGCACCCGGCGAGCGTGAGAGCGATCGCGCCGGTCAGCACGATGCCCGAAACACGGTGAACGATGCGCATGTGACCCCCGAAGTCTGTCCCGCCCGACGCGTCCGGTCAGTCTACGAGGCGACCGGCGACCGCGTGTGGAACAATTCGGGCAAGCGCGATTCGAGGAGAGCACATGGACGGCGAGGCCGTGACGGCGACGGCTGTGGTCATCGAGGACGACGACGTCGTGCGCGACCTGCTGGTCGACATCTTCGAGTCGGCGGGATTCCGTGCGTTCGGCGCGGTCTCGGGTGCCGAGGGCATCGACGCCGTGGCGGAGCACGCACCGCTCATCACGACGGTCGACATCAACATGCCGGGGATCGACGGGCTCGAGACGACGCGCCGCATCCGCGACCGCAGCGGCACCCACATCATCGTGGTGTCGGCGCTGACCGATGAGGCGGATGCCGTGCTGGCGCTCTCGTCGGGGGCCGACGACTTCGTCGCCAAGCCGTTCCGCGCGCGCGAGTTCCGCGCAAGGATCGATGCGGTGCTGCGCCGGGCGAAGACCACCCCCGCCGTCGCTTCCGGCACCGCGCAGGCGTCGCCGGCGCACACCGACGGGCCGTTGCACCATGACGATCTCATGGTCGACCCCGCCACCAGGATCGCGGAGCGAGGCGGAGTGGAGCTGGGACTCACACGCACCGAGTTCGACCTGCTGGGCGCGCTGCTGACGACCGGCCGCCGGGTCCGCACCAAGGAGGAGCTGGTGCGGGTGTCGAGGGGTGAGCCGGCCGATGCGTCGTCGGAGGTGACCGACGTCGAGATGCGCACGATCGAGACGCACATCGCCAAGCTGCGCCGCAAGCTCGATGAGGATCCGACGAACCCGCGCTACATCGAGACGGTGCGCGGTGTGGGCTATCGCCTCACGCCGGGCGTCGCCGACTAGGTCCCGCCGTGGGCACGACGCACTCGTCGATCGGTCTGATCGCCGCCGCAGATCCCGTCTACGATCCGCGCGAGGCCGACAGCCGCGTCCGCACGGTGTGGATCTGGCAGCTCGCGTTCGCCGCGGTCGTCGCGATCATCATCGTCGTCGTCGCCCTCATCGAACCCGACGTGCTCGTCATCCCGTCCGTGCTGGCCGGCGCGGCGGGTGTGATCATCACGACCGTGGTCACGCTCGTGCTCCCGTGGCATCGTCTGCCGGAGTCGGTCATCACCGCACTCCCCTACCTCGACATCCTCTGGGTCGGCCTGCTGACGTTCAGCACGGAGCTGCGGCTGTCGCATCTGTGGGTCTTCCCGATCGCCTGGCTCGCGGCGCTGTTCAGCCTGGCCCAGCTCGCCCTCGGGCTGGCAGCAGTGGCCGTCATCGCCCTCATCGAGGTGCTCGTCAACGAGACGACGCCGGCGAGCGGCCTGCGGGTGCTGATCGTCGTGCTCGCGCTCGCCTTCGTCGGCATCACCGTGCATGCCACCGCTCGCCAGGGCCGGGCGTACCGGACGCTCCTGCGCAGGCAGGCCCGGCGCATCCACCACACGCTCGACACGGTGTCGGTCGAGCAGCGTCGCGTGAGCGAGACGCTGGACGGGGTGCACATCGCGATCGCACGGATCGGCGAGTCCGGGGAGCTGATCTCGTCGAACACCGCCTATCGCGAGCTCTACGCCCTGGACGAGGTCGACCCCCACCAGCCGGCGCACTCCGTCGAGTACGACAGGCTTCGCGGCACGGCGCTGCGTGAGAGCGTGCGGACGTACGCGCGGGCCGCCCGAGGGGAAGAGCTCGACGCGGAGCGGGTGTGGCTGTTCGATCCAGACGGACGGTGGCATGCTCTGTCGATCACGAGCCGCCGTCAGGAGCCTCGCCCCGGCGAGGAGCCGAGCACCGTCGTCATCGCGGAAGATGTCACCGCCGTGCTCGCGGCCGCCCGTCGGCGCGACGAACTGGCCGCCGTCGTCTCCCACGAGCTGCGCAACCCGCTGACCGGTATCCTCGGGCACACCGACCGTCTGCTCGAGCGCGAAGGTCTCGAGCAGGACGTCCGCGACCGCCTGGCGATCATCGAGGAGTCGGGCGAGCGGATGATGCGCCTCATCAGCGCGATCCTCTCGGCCGCCCCCGAGAGTGCGCAGCGCCCCGAGCGGGACGCCCGTGCCGTCACCGACCTTCGGACCGTCCTGGAGGCATCCGTGGAGTCGTACGCCGCGAACGCCGCAGACCGCGTGGTGTCGCTGTCGCTCGCGCCGGGTCCGGCGCTGCGGATGTGGGGCGATGCGTTCCGCCTGCGCCAGATGCTCGACAACGTGATCGGCAACGCGGTCAAGTACACCTCGGCCGGAGGAACGGTGAGGGTCTCGGGGCGCCGTGACGGCACCGACATCGTGATCTCGGTCGTCGACACGGGCATCGGCATCCCTAGTGTCGACCTCCCCCGCGTATTCGAGCACTACTTCCGGTCGTCGGCGGCGCTCGACAGCGGCATCCCCGGCACCGGGATCGGCCTGCGGATCGTGCAGGACGTGGTCGACGCCCACGGCGGCACCATCGACATCTCCAGCGAACCGGGTACGGGCACCACCGTCACCCTGCGCATGCCTTCGGAGGCCATATGACCTTTTCCGCCCTCGACGACGCCGTCGTGCTCGCCGCCCTGGCGACGCTGATGTCGATGATCATGATCGGGCTCGGCTTCCTCTACCGACCACGCCTCGCATCGCTGCTCTGGTCGCTGATGTTCGTGCAGGTCACCCTCTCCGCCTACGGCACAGTCGTGGCAGGCGCGGCGTCGATCCATCTGCTGGGGGACGCGGCCGCGGGGTTCGCCTTGGGCGCTCCCGCGCTGGTGTGGTCGGGACTGCGCGCGGATCGTGGGAAGAGGTGCCTGCCGTGGCTGGGGCCGGTGCAGGGGGCGCTGTCCGGGGCCGCATACGTGGCGACGGATGGCACCACTTTCCACTCGCTCGTCTTCTCGCTGCTGTATCTGGCATCCGCGACCATGGCCGCTCTCTCCGTCGCCGAACTCATGCGCAGGCCCGAGCACGGTGGCGGCAGGCTTCTGCCCCTCACCATCGCGTCGGCGATCCTCCCCGTCATCGCCGTCGCGAGCATCATCGCGTCGGGAGTGGCGCTGGCTTCGTCTCCCGTCGACCCGGCCCTGCCCGATCTGAAGGCGCTCGGGCAGATCGCCTACCTGACGTGCGCGATCGTGACGCTGCTGTCGGTCGCGCGCAGTCCCGCTGGCATGGGCGTCGAGGAGACGACCGACCCGTTCGAACGGACGGCCACCGATCGCCTGCTCCGTGCCCGCGAGTCCGGCGAGGCGGGCTGGTCCCTGCTGTCGGTGTCGCTCGACGACACCGAAGCGCTGCGGATCGCCGGTGGCGAAGTGGCATTCCGCCGCATCCTCGCGCGCTTCCGCTCCGATGTCCGGGCGTCGTTCCCGGTCGAGTCGGACATCGGTCAGGACGGCCCCTACGGCTACGTGGTGCTCGTCTCGCGCCCGGACGGCGTCGTCCGGGACTGCATCCGCGACCTCCTGGACCGCGTCTCCACCGTCACCGCCGATCAACCCCTCGCCGTCGAGTTCTCCGCGAGCGTGGGGTGGGCGAAGGTGGCCGACGCCGGCTACGAACTCGGGCCGCTCACAGCCGCCGCGCAGGCGGCGATGGTGCAGGCGCAGGACGCCGGGGGGCACCGATGGGAGCGGGCGGAGCCGGTCGCGTGAGCCGCGGTCACTCGCGGTCGCGCCGTGCGCGGGTCTGCTCGGCGCGCCCGGCGAGCAGGTCGTCCGCCGGATAGCCGACCTCGGTGAGCGTGAGCCCGCGTGCGGCGAGCACCTTCACCTCGGGCACGCGCTCCTGCGCGTCGCGGATGTCGACGACGTCCTCGACATCGAGCCGCCCCTCGCCGACGGCGACACAGCCGCCGACCAGTGCCCGCACCATGCTGTGGCAGAACGCGTCGGCCTTGACGTTCGCGACCAGCACGCCCAGGTCGTCGCGGTGCCAGTCGAACTCGAGCAGCGTGCGGATCGTGGTGGCCTCTTCGCGCGGCTTGCAGTATGCGGCGAAGTCGTGGAGTCCGATGAGCGCGCGGGCGGCAGCATCCATCGCCTCCGCATCGAGGGCCGCCCGCACCGTCGTGGTGCGATGGCGCTCGAGCGGGTCGTAGCCGGTCACGGTGTCGCCGATGCGGTACTCGTAACGGCGCCACACGGCCGAGAAGCGCGCGTCGAAGCCGGCAGGAGCCACGCGCGAGTGCGTCACCGCGACGTCGGAGTAGGCGCCGACCACCCCCGTCATGCGCGCGGCGAGCGCGGCGGCGCGGTCGTCGGCGGTGGGGATGCCCGCGGCCGGTCGCGCGTGCCGCGCGAGCATGCGCTGCTGCTGGCTGTCGTCGAGGTCGACGTGCGCGACCTGGCCGGTGGCGTGCACGCCGGCATCGGTGCGCCCGGCGACCACGAGGCGCGGATCGCCGCCGAGCACACGGGCGAGCGAGGCTTCGAGCGTCTCCTGCACGGTGCGCAGCCCGGGCTGGCGCGCCCACCCGCGGAAATGCGTGCCGTCGTAGGCGATGTCGAGGCGGATCCGCACGGGCTCCAGCCTATTCGGCGGCGGGATCGAGCCGAAAACGCCGATGAACTTCCGACTCACACAACCGCGGCGCTCCCCCAGCGCCCGACGAACTTCCGACTCACACAACCGCGCCGCTCCCCAGCGCCCCATGAACTTCCGACTCACACAACCGCGCCGCTCCCCAGCGCCCCATGAACTTCCGACTCACACGAGCCCGAACACCCAGACAAGCGAGTCGTGTGAGTCGGAAGTTCATTGAGGTTCTGAGAGCATCTCGTCGGAGACGAACACGCGGCGGCGCTCGCGTGAAGCGCGCAGATCGCGCCAGGACGAGCCCACGGCTTCAGCCGACGATGTACCGGCCGCGGGGCAGCGACCCGCCGGCGGCGGCGAGCGCGGCGCCGGCCAGGCGGAGCCGATTCTCGCTCTCGCGGACGATCTCGCGCGCCACGACGGGGTGAGCGCGCACGATGTCGTCGAGCGCGGCCACCGGCACCACCACGACATCGACCTCGCTCGTGGCGAGGGCGCGCGAGATGGTCGGCGTGCGCGACAGCGCGGTGAGGCCCACGGCGTCCCCCGCCGCCAGCACCCCCACCTGCACGAAGCCCTCGTCCTCGGTCGGGATGCCGAGCACGACCGAGCCGGCCAGGATGAATCGCGTCTCCACGGGCACATTGCCGGGTCGCAGCAGCGACTCCCCCGCGCAGTAGCGCTCCAACCGGGCGTGCGAGGCGAGCGCCTCCGCCTCGCCCGGCGCAAGGCTCAGGGCCGGCGCGATCTGCCGCAGCGCGTCCTGCAGGCGGGCGGACGTGCGCCAGTCGTCGGTGAGGTCGCCGTCGAGGTGCAGGTCGGCGCGCCGCGCCGCGTACCAGACGCGCGTCGCGAAGGCGTCGAGCGCGTCGGCGCGGTCGCCGGGCGTGCGCAGCGGGATCGCGACCTCGTACCGCGACCCGCCCAGCGTCGTCGCCGACGGCTCGGAGCCCGGCGACAGCAGCGGGATGTCGCGGGCCACGGCGACGAGCATCTCGCGCACGCGCCCGGGCGGGTCGTCGCTGCCGAACTCCACCTCCAGGGTCGCGGCATACGGCTCGGGGTTGCGCGACAGGTTCACGAACGACCCGCCCGCGAGCTCGGCCGTCGGGATGACGACCGTGCCGTTGCCGGTCTCGAGGTGCACCGCGCGCCAGTTGACCTCGACGATCTGCCCGCGCGTGCCGCCGGTCTCGATCCAGTCGCCGAGCTCGAACGGCGCCTCGAACACGAGGAAGAGGCCCGACACGATCGACCCCACCGCGTTCTGCAGCGCGAGGCCGACCACGATCGAGGTGATGCCGAGGGCGGCGAACACGCCGGCGACGTCGGCGTCCCACACCCACCAGAACACCGCCGCGATGCCGAGGATGATGAACACGAACCGGATGAGGTCGCTGAAGATCGTCGGGAAGCGGTCCCGCCACGACCCCTTCTCGGCGCGGTGGAAGACCAGGTGGTTGACGGCGTTGATCGTGACGACGATCACCAGCAGCCCGAAGATCGTCCACACGACCTTCGGCCACGTGCCCGACCCCTCCCACGCGCCGGGCTGGCTGAGCAGCACGAGGATGCCGGCGACCGGCACGAGGTAATTGCGCACCATGAGCACGATCGGCGCCGCGCGGCTGCCGCGGCGGGCGAGCGCGTTGTGGAACTCCGTCAGCCCGATGAGCGCGACCGGCAGGCCCACCGAGACGACGACGGCGGGCCAGAACCACGGCTGCGAGACGATGTCGGCCACGGATGCCTCACCCCTCGGCCACGACGATCGCCGGGGCCTCCACCTTCCAGACGCGCTGGCCGCCCGACTGCGTCTCGATCTCTCCGGCGGGCAGCACCGTGATCGAGTCGGGCAGGCGCTCCGCCACGCGCTGCGTGATGTAGATGCCCGGCTCGTCGGAGTCGCCCTGCACGCGGAACGCCAGGTTCACCGCATCCCCCCACATGTCGTACACGACCCGCGCGCGACCGATGAGTCCGCTCGTCACCTTGCCCGAGTCGAGGCCCGCCCGGAGCGTCAGCGACACGCCCTGCTGGGTCGAGTAGCGCTCGAGGATCGTGTCGAGCTCGAGCGCGAACTCGACCGCGCGGCGCGCGTTGTCGACGCGCGGCGTCGCGAGCCCGCAGCTGGCGAGGTAGCTCTGCCGCGTGGTGCGCACCCGCTCGACGCCGTGCCGCTCCGCGGCCTCGTCGAACGCCCGGATGAGGTCGTTGAGGCGCGCGACCGCGTCGTCGGACGACATCGACAGGGCGAGCGCCTCGAAGCCGACGACGTCGGCGAACACGACGGTGACGTCGTCGCTGTCCTGGGTGATCGCGTCGTCGCCGAGCTTGTAGCGGCTCGCCATGCCCTCGGGCATGAACGACAGGATGAGGTCCTCGTTCGCCTTCTCCTGCTGCGCGATGAGGTGCGACTTCACCTGCAGGCTCCGGCTCATGTCGTTGAACGCATTCGCGACGTCGGCGAGCTCGTCGCTCGAGCCGGCGTCGACCTGAACGCCCTCGTCGCCCCCGGCGATGCGCTGGGCGGCGGTCTTGAGGCGGCGCAGCGGCCGCACGAACACCTGCGCGAGCACGAGCGACAGCACGCAGACGAAGATGATCATGGCGGCGGTCGACAGGATGAGGTTGCGCGTGAAGTCCTCGACGGGCACCATCGCCTCCTGCTCGGTCTCCTGCGCGACGATGACCCAGTCGAGCCCGTCGACCTCGAGGGGCGCGTACGCGGTGAGGCTCGGGCGGCCGAGGTAGTCGCTCTCGAGCAGCGTGCCCGAGTCGCCGGCCAGCGCGCGGGTCACCGCAGTGCCCGCGATCGCCTGGTTGAGCAGGGTGTTGCCGTTGTTCACGGCGAGCGCGGCCGCGGCCGGCGCGAGACCTGCGGCCACAGCATCCGTCTCGTACGTGTCGGCGTCGTCGAGCAGCGCCCGCGAGACCGACCGCATGGTTCCGTCGGCACCCACGAGGTACGTCTCGCCGGTCGCGCCGAGGCCGTTGAGCTCCCACTCGCCCGCGACGGTCATGACGTCGTCGATGCGCTCGATGGGCAGCTCGATCGCGAGCGCGCCGAGCACCTCGCCGTCGTCGGCGATCGGCACCACGGCCCAGCCGGCCGGTGCGCCGAGACTCGGGCCGTACGACGCGAAGTCGGCGAGCACGACGTCGCCGACGATGTTGCGGTCCATCGCCTCGCGGTACGCGACGGCGAGGTTCGACAGCCGGTACGGCCCGTCGAAGAGGTTCGTGCCGAGGTCGACGCCCTTGTACGCGGTGTAGACGACGTTGCCCTGGGTGTCGAGCATGAGCACGTCCTCGTACTCCTGCAGCTCGGTCATCGCCCGGTAGTAGTCGTGGTACTTCGCGTGCGCCGCCGACCACGCGCTGCCGTCACCCGCGTCATCGGCGACGATGGCGTCCTCCCACGTGTCGTACGGGATCACGTAGTGGTACTGCAGGTACGTCTCGGCCGCGTCACGCGGCGCGAACGCCGAGCCGTCGACGTCCTCTCCGGTCGCGGCCTCGAGGTCGGCGGCGAAGGCGTCGCGATAGTAGGTGTCGACCGCGGCGGATGCTGCGGCCTCCACCTCCTGCGCGTTCAGCTCGGCGAAGCCCTCGCTGAAGGCGCGAACGGCCGTCTTGCTCGTGTCGTTGAGCGCCGACAGCCGCACCGAGTTCTCGATGGACCGGAACAGCTGCGACACCTCGCGGGCACGGTTCTCACGGATCTCGACGAGCTTCTCGTACGCGATCGCGCGCAGCGCCTCGGTGCCGTTGACGTACCCGATGATGCCGACGACGATGCTCGACAGCACGCTCACCGACAGCAGCATGATGAGCAGGATCGAGTAGATCGACAGTCCGGCGCGCGTGCGGACGCGTGGCGTGCCCACCCAATGCGCGGGTGTCGCCCCTGGCGTCCCCGATCCGGACACGCGCTCTCCCCTCGTACGCCGCCGTTCGATCACGTGCAGCGGCGCTGGAAGCATCCCCAATGACCCCGGCCCGCCGAGGTTGGGGCCAAGAGTAGCGCTCGGCCTGCCTCTGGCAAAGAGTCGCGACCGCGCGCCGTGATACGCCCAGACGCGCCCCGTACAATTGCCGTCTCCCCCTCCGCCGCTCGCGAGAACCCATGACGTCGACTGCGCCCTCCCCACGCCTGCCCGCCCGCTTCGCCGGGCCGGACACCCGTTTCGCCGGGCTCGACGGCATGCGCGCGATCGCGGTGATGCTCGTGGTCGTCTACCACCTGTTCCCGCCGGCACTGCTGCCGGGCGGCTTCGTCGGGGTCGACGTCTTCTTCGTGATCAGCGGGTTCCTCATCACCAGCCTGCTGCTGCGGGAGCACGTCTCGACCGGACGCGTCGCGCTCGGCCGGTTCTGGCAGCGGCGCGCGCGGCGGCTCCTGCCCGCCCTCGCGGTCGTGGTCGTGGTCTGCTCGGCGCTCGCCTGGCTGGTCGGCGGGGACGTGCTCGTCGACCTCGACGCCCAGGTGCTGGGCGCCGCGACGTTCAGCTACAACTGGATCTCGGTCGCGGGAGGCGGCGGGTACTTCGCCGCCGCCACGCCCGAGCTCTTCCGCAACTTCTGGTCGCTCGCGGTCGAGGAGCAGTTCTACCTGCTCTGGCCGCTCATCTTCCCGCTGTTCCTGCTGCTGCCGCGCGCGTGGGCGCGCACGACGGCGGCCTTCGCGCTGGCGGCGGCGTCGGCCGCCTGGATGGGCGCCGTCGTCGCGGGCGGCGGTGACGTCACGCGTGCCTACTTCGGCACCGACACGCACGCGTTCGGACTGCTGCTCGGCGTGGGCCTGGCGTTCCTGCTGGCGAGGGCGTTCGACGGGCGCCGGCGCTGGATGGACTCACCCGCCGCGCGACATGTCACCGGGACCGCGGGCATGCTCGCTCTCGTCGGGCTCGCCGCCCTCGCCGCCGTGCCGCAGAGCACATCGGCGATGACGTTCCCCGGGGCGCTCCTCGCGGCGAGCCTGCTCAGCGCCGTCGCGATCGTCGCGGGCGTGTGGCCGGGCTCCTGGTTCGGGCGCGGGATCGACGTGCGGCCGATGCGCTGGATCGGCGACCGCTCCTACGGCATCTACCTGTGGCACTGGCCGCTGCTGGTGCTCGCGGTCGGGGCGTTCGCGCCCGACGCGACCGTCGCCACGGCGCCGGTCTGGGTCGGCCTCGGAGTCCTCGCGGCGACGGCTGCAGCATCCGCTCTGTCGTTCCGCTACATCGAGACGCCGGTCCGCCGGCTCGGGTTCCGCGCCTCGGCGCGCGCACTCACCGCCCGGCTGCAGGGTGGACCCCGCGCCCGGCTGCGCACCGTCGGCGTCGCGCTCGCCGGCGCGCTCGTGCTCACGGGCGCCGGCGCGGCGATCGCGGTGTCGCCCGACCAGACCAGCGCCGAGGCCGCCGTCGAGGCGGGCCGTGCGGCCTACGAGAAGGCGCTGCGCGAATCCCCCACGCCGCTCGACCCCGATCCTTCGGCGACGGATGCTGCCACCCCGGCGCCCTCCGGCATCACGGGCGACCAGATCAGCGCCGTCGGCGACTCCGTCATGCTGGCGGCGGCCGGCGGGCTCGTGGAGCGCCTCCCGGGCATCGAGGTCGACGCCGAGGTGTCGCGCTCGATGTGGGCCGGACCCGAGATCGTCGACGAACTCGACGCGAGCGGTCGCCTGCGACCGTACGTCGTGGTCGCACTCGGCACGAACGGTGCGGTCGACCCCTCGTCGCTCGAGGACCTCGCCGACACCGTCGGCCCGAAGCGGGGCCTCGTGCTCGTGAACGCCTACGCGCCGCGCGACTGGATCCCCGGGGTCAACGCCGAGCTCACCGCGTTCGCCGACGACCACCGCAACGTCATCGTCGCCGACTGGTCGGGCGCCATCGCGCCCCACGAGGACCTGCTCGCCGGCGACAGGATCCATCCCGGCGCCGCCGGCGGCCGCATCTTCGCCGACACCGTGGCAGCCGCCGTCGACGAGCTCGCCGACGAGCGCCGCGCCGACGCCGCCGACCGCGCCGCCCGCCTCGCCGAGATCCTCAGCACCGACCTCACCCCCTGAGCCCCGACGCACACGCGGGCGAACGCAGCGAGGCCCGTCACCCAGTGGGTGACGGGCCTCGCGGTGCAAGGGGTGCCGGGCTGCTGCGCCCGGCGGGATCCGATTACTCGGACTTCTCCTCAGCGGGGGCCTCGACGGCGTCCTCGGCAGCGGCCTCGGCGGCGGCGCCCTCCTCCTGCGACTCGGCGCCGGCGTCGGCGGCCTCGTCGGTGGCGGGGGTCTCCTCGGCGGCGGTCTCCTCGGCGGGAGCCTCGTCGGCGGCCGGAGCAGCCGACGCCGCGGCAGCCTTCTTGGCCGACGGCTTCTTCGTCACGGGCTCGAGGACGAGCTCGATGACGGCCATGGGCGCGTTGTCGCCCTTGCGGTTGCCGACCTTGGTGATGCGGGTGTAGCCGCCGTCACGGTCCGCGACCAGCGGAGCGATCTCGGTGAACAGGACGTGCACGACTTCCTTGTCACCGATGACCGAGAGCACGCGACGACGCGCGTGCAGGTCGCCGCGCTTCGCGAACGTGATGAGACGCTCGGCGAGCGGACGCAGACGCTTGGCCTTGGTCTCGGTCGTCTTGATCGACTTGTGGGTGAACAGCGCGGCGGCCAGGTTCGCAAGCAGCAGGCGCTCGTGGGCGGGGCCGCCTCCGAGGCGGGGACCCTTGGTGGGCTTGGGCATTCTCAGTTACTCCAGGATGAAATTCGGTCAGGGGGATACGGATGCCTCGGCACGAGGCATCCGATCACACGGTCTCGTCGTCGTAGCCGCCGTAGAAGTGCGCGCCGTCGAACCCGGGGACCGAGTCCTTCAGCGACAGGCCGAGCGAGACGAGCTTGTCGCGCACCTCGTCGACCGACTTCTGACCGAAGTTGCGGATGTTCATGAGCTGCGTCTCCGAGAGGGCGACGAGCTCCGACACGGTGTTGATGCCCTCGCGCTTGAGGCAGTTGTACGAACGCACCGAGAGGTCGAGGTCCTCGATCGGCATCGACAGCTCGTTCGAGAGGACCGTCTCGACCGGCGCCGGGCCGATCTCGATGCCCTCGGCCTCGACGTTGAGCTCGCGGGCCAGGCCGAAGAGCTCGGTCAGCGTGCGGCCGGCCGAAGCGACGGCGTCGCGCGGGGCGATCGAGGACTTGGTCTCGACGTCCAGCACGAGCTTGTCGAAGTCGGTGCGCTCACCGGCACGCGTCGCGTCGACGCGGTACGACACCTTGAGCACGGGCGAGTAGATCGAGTCGACCGGGATCTGGCCGGCCTCGGCGTACTCGTTGCGGTTCTGCGTCGCCGAGACGTAGCCGCGGCCGCGCTCGATGGTGAGCTCGAGCTCGAACTTGGCGGTGTCGTTGAGCGTCGCGATGACCAGCTCGGGGTTGTGCACCTCGACACCGGCCGGCGCCGAGATGTCGGCGGCGGTGACCTCACCGGCGCCGGTCTTGCGCAGGTAAGCGGTGATGGGCTCGTCGCGCTCGCTGGAGACGACCAGCTGCTTGATGTTGAGGATGATCTCGGTGACATCCTCCTTGACACCGGGAATGGTGCTGAACTCGTGGAGGACGCCGTCGATGCGGATCGACGTCACGGCTGCGCCGGGGATGGACGACAGGAGGCTGCGACGCAGCGCGTTGCCGATCGTGTAACCGAAGCCGGGCTCCAGCGGCTCGATGACGAAACGGCTGCGGAACTCCCCGATCTTCTCCTCGGTCAGAGTGGGACGCTGTGCGATGAGCACTATGTGTTCCTTTCGATCACGTGCCCGCTATATGACACGTGCGGTGGGTGAGGTGTTGAGTTTTGCTCGGGATGCTTCGACCGACGCGCGGGCGAGCGGTCGCGGCATCCGTGGGAAACGTGCCGGAGCCGGGGCACCGGCGAATGGTGCCCCGGCTTACGGGATGTCAGACGCGGCGGCGCTTGGGCGGACGGCAGCCGTTGTGGGCCTGCGGCGTCACGTCCTGGATCGAGCCGACCTCGAGGCCGGCGGCCGTGAGCGAACGGATCGCGGTCTCGCGGCCCGAGCCCGGACCCTTCACGAAGACGTCGACCTTCTTGACGCCGTGCTCCTGCGCCTGGCGGGCAGCGGACTCCGCGGCCATGCCGGCAGCGTACGGCGTCGACTTGCGCGAGCCCTTGAAGCCCACGCCACCCGACGACGCCCAGCTGATGACGGCGCCCGACGGGTCGGTGATCGAGACGATCGTGTTGTTGAACGTCGACTTGATGTGGGCCTGGCCCAGCGCGATGTTCTTCTTCTCCTTGCGGCGCGGCTTGCGCGCGGCGGACTTGGCCTGTGCCATTGCTCTGCTCTCCTAAACCCTGGGGGCCGCGCCTTAGCGCGCCTTCTTCTTGCCGGCGACGGTGCGCTTCGGGCCCTTGCGGGTGCGCGCGTTCGTCTTCGTGCGCTGGCCGCGCACCGGGAGGCCGCGGCGGTGGCGCAGGCCCTCGTAGGAACCGATCTCGACCTTGCGGCGGATGTCGGCGGCAACCTCACGACGGAGGTCACCCTCGACCTTGTAGTTGCCTTCGATGTAGTCGCGGAGTGCGATGAGCTGGTCGTCGCTGAGGTCCTTGACGCGGATGTTCTCGTCGATCTCCGTCGCGGCGAGGATCTCGTTCGAGCGGGTACGGCCGACGCCGTAGATGTACGTGAGGGCGATCACCACGCGCTTGTCGCGCGGGATGTCAACGCCGGCAAGACGTGCCATGCGATTCTCCTGGGAGTTGGTGGAGGTGTGGAGCAGAGTCGGTGCCCGGGCCCCCAGCCCGAGGTGTCCCCTCCGGAGAGGTTCTGACGCTGCCTGTCGTCGTGTTCAGTTGTGGGATGACGGATGCTGCGGCCCGCAGCATCCGTCCAGACCTGATGTCAGCCCTGGCGCTGCTTGTGACGCGGGTTGCTCTTGCAGATCACCATGACGCGGCCGTGGCGGCGGATGACCTTGCAGTGGTCGCAGATGGGCTTGACGGAGGGGTTGACCTTCATGATTTCTTCTCTTCGCTGTCTTCACCGGGCACGCCGGAGCGTGGGGTGTTACTTCTCGACCGGCCTAGCGGTAGCGGTAGACGATGCGCCCGCGGGTGAGGTCGTAGGGCGACAGCTCCACGACGACACGGTCCTCGGGGATGATGCGGATGTAGTTCTGCCGCATCTTGCCGGAGATCGTCGCGAGGACCTTGTGGCCGTTGCTCAGCTCAACGCGGAACATCGCGTTGGGCAGCGCCTCGGACACGACGCCCTCGATCTCGATGACACCGTCTTTCTTCGCCATACGCTCGCTAACACTTGTGCAGACCGGTCGATCTGCGGTGGATGGGATTCGGTGCGGCGACACGCCAATACAGGCGCAACGCACCAAAGATCAAGCATACGTGATAGTGGATGCCTCGGCAAATGGCTGCGGCGCCGTCACGGCTCGCACTCAGGAACGCCGGCGAGCACGCATCGCGACCGCGACGACCGCGGCTCCCACGATGAGAAGGACGCTGCCCGCGCCGATCGCCCACCACGGGACCGTCGTACCGGTGGCGGGGAGCGAGCCACCGCCGCCGGTCGCGGGTCGGTCGGCTGCGAGCGTGTTGGTCACCGTGACCGTGACCCGGGTCTCGGCGTCCTCGATGACGAAGCTCGCCGGCGTGATCTCGAAGGCGCCCCACGCCCCGCCGGCCGGATCGGGCGGCGCGTGCTCGGTCACGCTGCACGTCGCGCCTACGGCGATGTCGTCCACCGCGTAGGGCTGAGCGGTCGTCGCGGCCCACGAGCCGCCGGCGACCTCGCTGCCCTCGGCCGTGCACGACCAGGTGCCGCTGAAGGAGTCGGCGAAGCCCACGCCGCCGGGGTCGTCCACGACCTTGACGATGTCGAACCCGCCGAGGAGGGGATCCAGGACGAAGGTGTTGGTGACCTGGAACGTCAGCGGCGCCTGTGCGGAGGCCGCGGTGATGGTCACAGATGCCGGCTCGATGACGGGCGCGGCCCAGCTGCCCCCGTCGGGCGCGACCGGTGTCGTCTCGGCGATCGTGCAGACAGCGCCGACGAGCGCTTCGATCGGAGCCGTCGTCTCGCCCGCCGACAGGGACCAGTCGCCGGCGCCGACGATCTCGCCGGCGAGCGTGCATGACCAGACGCCGGTGAACGTCGCGTCCGGCGCGCCCTCGCCCTCCACCGACTTCCCGATCGTGAACGCACCGCGCGCGAGCGCATTGGTGACGGTGAAGGTGAACTGGACGGGGTCGTCCGGCTCCGGCACGACGAACTCCGGCGGAGACGGATCCCATACCGGCGTCTGCCACAGGAAGTAGGTCGGAGCGAGCACCGGACCGACGACGGGGAACGGCGCGACCGCCCGCGACCCCACGCCGAGCGACTCCTGGATCTCGCACGAGGCTCCGACCGGCAAGCCATCCACCGAGACCGACTCGCCGGGTGCCACGTACCACTCCGCCACGACTTCGCCACCGTCTTCCGGCACCTGGCAGGTGACGATGCCGTGGAACAGCACGCCGTCAGGGAGGAACGCGGCGTCCTCGGGCGAGATGTCCTTCGCGATCCTCACCGAGCCGGTGGCCAGCGGGACGATGGGCTCAGGGATGCAGTCGAAGGGCGGGTCGATCCACGGGTAGTTGTGGTGCTCGTTCCCCACGCCGTCCATGACGATCGTGCCGTTCGTGTAGAGACGGCCGTTCGTGCTCGCCGTCACACGGAGCGCGGGCTGGTCCGGGGTGGGATCGGCGGCGGGCACGAGGATCGAGCCGAGGACCTGCGACGACCCGGCGACGTGCACCGATGTCGCGGCGACGAAGTTCCAGAGCGTGCGCTGGGCGACGGTGCCGAAGTTCGGGGAGGCGGGGTCGTCGACGCGGACGCCGTTGTCGCCGAAATAGTACGGCGCCCACGTCACCGCGCCGGAACCTGTCACGTTGATCACGACGGACGCGCCCTCGGGGATGCCGTCGAAGTGGATCTCGGGGTTCGCCGCGAGGTCCTCGGACGCGACGGTGAAGACCTGCTGCGTCGCCACCCCGTCACCGACGACGTCGATCCGGGTGAACGCCGCGGTCACCGTCCCCGTCGGTGCCAGTCCGGCGTACGTCGTCGACGCCGCCGAGATGTCGGCACCCCACGTCGCCCACGGTGCGATGGCCGCCCCGCCGAGCTCCTGCTGCAGGGCACCGTTGTTGAGCCGGTAGCGCGAGCCGTCGGTCTCGTAGTCGGGTCTCGTGATGCCGCCCACATCGACGTTGCCGCCGACGAGTTCGCCCGCTGCGTTGCGGGCGTTGGCGCCGACGTCCAGCACGGTGCCCGTTCCCACCGACACGTTGCCGCCGACCGCGAGCATCGTCTCCCCGGGAGTGGGCACCACCCCCGATCCGACGCCCACCCAGCCGACGTTGAACGTGCCGCCCGGGGCCTTCGTGAAGTCGGCGTCGCCCTGAACGATCACGAGCCCCTCGGCCTCGGCAGCGCCGGCCTCGGCCCGGAAGTCCTGCCCCGCGTAGATCGCGACGTTGTCGTCCGTCCAGATCGGGTTCGTGTTGCCCGGCCCCGGGATCGTGCCGTCGGGGCACTCTCCCAGTTCCGCCGCCGCGGGATCCGCGACGACCACCGCCGTCCAACCCGTGAGCGCGGCGGCCGCGGCGATGCCGACGACCGCGAGCAACGCCGTTCCGCGCAGCGACCTGCGCCCCGTTCCGCTCACCGCACCCCCCTCTCTCCCCGAAGCGTAGCGGCGAGCCGGTACGGCGGGAAGGGTCGGAGGGCGGGGGCGACCGGATGCTGCGGGCCGCGGCATCCGTTTCGTCCGAGGCTTACTCGAAGAGCGTCGCGAGGGAGCCGGCCGGGGGCAGCTGCGAGTTCGCGATGACCTGGCCGTTGACGGCGATCGTCGGGGTGCCGATGCCCTGGGAACCGGGCTGGATCGGGGTCTCCTCCGTCATCGCGGCGACGTAGCCGGCGTACGTGCCGTCGTTGACGCACGCGTCGATGCCCGTCACTCCCACGCCGGAGGCGATGTCGAGGATCTCGCCGTTGGTCAGGCCGCTCGATCCCTCGGACGGCTGGTTCTCGAACATCGCCTGCAGGAACGGCAGCGACGCATCGGGGTCGGCGGCGGCCACGCAGTAGGCGGCGCTGGCGGCGCGCGTCGAGAACTGGGTTCCGTTCGACTGGCGGTCGAGGATCGAGATCGGGTGGATGCCGAGCGTGATGCTGCCGTCGTCGACCATCCCCTCGATCTCCGCGCCGTACATCTGCTCGAACTGGTTGCAGACGGGGCACATGAAGTCGATGTAGGTGTCGAGACGATCCTCGCCGTCGCCGACGAGGATCGCGCCCGTCTCGGCGTCGATGTTCGACGCCGACGGGGTGTTGACCTCGGTCGGCAGCGGCTGGGGGGTCGCCGCGTTGTTCAGGGTCACCACGAGCACCGTGACGAGCACGAGTGCGATCACGACGCCCACCGTCACCCAGATCGCGAACCAGTTGGTCTTGCGTGCTGCCTGTGCCATGTCGAGCCTCCTAGGCGATCTCGCGTGGGGTCACGCCGAAGGGCGCAAGGCCCGCGGCACCGCCGTCGGGTGCCGTGAGCACCCAGATTCCGTCTTCGTGGACGGCGACGCTGTGCTCCCAGTGGGAGCCGGCGGTGCCGTCGATCGTGGAGACCGTCCATCCGTCGTCCTCGACGAACGTGGCCTGGTCGCCGATCACCACCATGGGCTCGATGGCGAGCACGAGGCCGGGACGCACCTCGGGCCCCGGATCCGGGACGCGATAGTTGAACACCGACGGCGACTCGTGCATCTTGCGGCCGATGCCGTGCCCGACGTACTCGCGCAGGATCCCGTACGTCCCGGACGCGGGCGAGTTCGCCTCGATATGCGCCTGGATGGCGGTGCCGACCTCGCCGATGTGCTTCGCCGTCGCGAGCGCGGCGATGCCGGCCCACAGCGACCCCTCGGTCACGTCGGACAGGTGCTGACGCGCCGCGACCACCTCGGGCCGCGCGTCGTCGGGCAGGACGAACGTGAAAGCGGAGTCGCCGTTCCAGCCCTTGTACTCGGCGCCGGCGTCGACCGACAGGATGTCGCCCGGGGCGAGCACGCGGTCGCCCGGGATGCCGTGCACGACCTCCTCGTTGACCGAGGCGCAGATGGTGTGGCGGTACCCGCGCACCATCTGGAAGTTCGACTTCGCACCTCGGGCGGTGATGAGAGCGGATGCTGCGGCATCCAGTTCCGCCGTCGTCACACCCGGTGCGATCAGGCCGCGAGCGGCGTCGAGCGCCGCGGCCGTGATCAGGCCGGGCTCCACCATCGCCCGCAGCTGGGCAGGCGACTTGTAGATCGAGCGGCGGAGCGACACGGGATCAGGCGACGGGGACGCGGACGAGCCCGCGCGCCTCGAGGGCGGAGATGATCCGCTCGGTGATCTCGTCGAGGGTGCCCACGCCGTCGACGCGGTCGACGATGTCGCGCGTCTCGTACACGCCGACGATCGGCGCGGTCTCGCGCTCGTAGATCGCGAGACGGTTCGCGATGACCTCTTCGGTGTCGTCGGTGCGCCCCTGCTCCTGCGCGCGCAGCGAGATGCGCGAGATGCTCTCATCGCGCGGCACGTCGAGCAGGATGACGGCGTCGAGCTCCTCCTCGCGGCCCTCGAGGAACTCCTCGAGGTGCATCACCTGGGCGACGTTCCGGGGATAGCCGTCGAGCAGGAACCCGCCCTCGGCGTCGGCCTGCGAGAGGCGTTCGCGGACCACCGCGCTCGTCAGCTCGTCGGAGACCAGGTCGCCCGCCTCGATGATCGCCTTCACCTGGCTGCCGAGCTCGGAGCCGTCGGCGACCGCGGCGCGGAAGACGTCGCCCGTCGAGATGGCCGGGACGCCGAACGCCTCGGCGATGCGGATGCCCTGGGTGCCCTTGCCGGAGCCCTGCGGGCCGACGATCAGGAGTCGCGTCATCGGAGGAGCCCTTCGTAGTGGCGCTGCTGGAGCTGCGCGTCGATCTGCTTCACCGTCTCGAGACCGACGCCGACGATGATGAGGATCGAGGCGCCGCCGAACGGGAAGTTCTGGTTGGCGCCGACCGTCGCGAGGGCGATGAGCGGCAGGAGCGCGATCAGACCGAGGTAGATCGAGCCCGGGAGGGTGATGCGCGTGAGCACGTAGTCGAGGTACTCGGCCGTGGGGCGACCGGCACGGATGCCGGGGATGAAGCCGCCGTACTTCTTCATGTTGTCGGCGACCTCGACCGGGTTGAACGTGATCGCGACGTAGAAGTACGTGAAGCCCACGATGAGCAGGAAGTACAGCGCCATGTACAGCGGGTGGTCGCCGCGCACCAGGTACAGCTGGATCCACTCGACCCAGGCCGGGACGTCCTGGCCCACCTGGGGCTGGTTGAACTGCGCGATGAGCGCCGGGATGTACAGCAGCGACGAGGCGAAGATGACGGGCACGACGCCGGCCATGTTGACCTTGATCGGGATGTACGTGTTCGTGCCGCCGTAGGTGCGGCGACCGACCATGCGCTTGGCGTACTGCACCGGGATGCGCCGCTGAGACTGCTCGACGAAGACGACGAGCGCGACGACGACGATTCCGACGGCGAGCACGAGGAGGAAGACCTCGAAGCCGCGCGACTGCCAGATGGCCCACATCGAGGCGGGGAAGGCCGCGGCGATCGACGTGAAGATCAGCAGCGACATGCCGTTGCCGATGCCGCGCTCGGTGACGAGCTCGGCGAACCACATGATGAGGCCGGTGCCGGCGGTCATCGTGATGATCATGAGCAGCTGCGCCCACCAGATGGTGTTGGTGAGAAGCTCCTCGCACTCGGGAACACCGGTGGTCCCGAAGAGCTGGCCGCTGCGCGCGACGGTGACGAGCGTCGTCGACTGCAGCAGCGCCAGCGCGATCGTGAGGTAGCGGGTGTACTGCGTCAGCCTCGCCTGACCCGACTGACCCTCCTTGTAGAGGGTCTCGAAGTGCGGGATGACCACGCGGAGCAGCTGCACGATGATCGTCGCCGTGATGTACGGCATGACGCCGAGGGCGAAGATCGACAGCTGCAGGAGGGCGCCGCCGGAGAACAGGTTCACCAGCGAGAGCAGACCCTCGGTGCCCGCGGACTGCCGCAGACACGACTGCACGTTCGGGAAGTCGACGAACGGCGCAGGCACGTGCGCGCCGAAGCGGTACAGGGCGATGATCGCCAGGGTGAATGCGATCTTCCGACGAAGGTCGGGAGTGCGGAAGATCCGCGCGATGGCGCTGAACAAGAGGATTCCTCCAGAGGGGGGCATCGGCACGCAGACGTACCGACGTCCAGGGTAACCCAGTGGGGGCCGGAGCAAGCTCCGACCCCCACTGTGCGCGTATTACTTGACGGCGCCGCCCGCGGCGACGATCTTCTGCTCGGCGGAAGCCGAGACCTTGTCGACCGACACGTTGAGCTTCACCGAGATGTCGCCGGTGCCGAGCACCTTGACCTTCTCGTTCTTGCGCACTGCACCCTTGGCGACCAGGTCGCCGATGGTGACGTCGCCACCGGCCGGGTACAGCTCCGCGAGCTTGTCCAGGTTCACGACCTGGTACTCCACGCGGAACGGGTTCTTGAACCCGCGGAGCTTCGGGGTGCGCATGTGCAGCGGCATCTGCCCACCCTCGAAGCCGACCTTGACCTGGTAGCGGGCCTTCGTACCCTTGGTACCGCGACCCGCCGTCTTGCCCTTCGACCCCTCACCGCGACCCACGCGGGTCTTGGCGGTGTTCGAGCCGGGGACCGGGCGGAGGTGGTGCACCTTGAGCACGCCCGGGCGCGAGGCCGGGGCGTCCTTCTTAGCGACGTCCTTCTTAGCGGCGGCCTTCTTGGCGGGCGCCTTCTCAGCCTTGTCGGCCTTGGCGGCGGCCGCCTTCGCGGGGGCCTTCTTCTCAGCAGCAGCCTTGGGAGCGGCAGCCTTCTTCGGGGCCTTCTCGGCCTCGACGGCGTCGTTCTTCTCAGCCATCAGTCGATCTCCTCAACCTTCACGAGGTGCGCGACGGTCCGGACGTAACCGCGCGTCTGCGCGTCGTCGGGACGGACGACCGAGTCGCCGATCCGCTTCAGACCGAGCGAACGCAGCGTGTCACGCTGGTTCTGCTTCTCGCTCACCTTGGACTTGACCTGCGTAACCTTCAGGCGCGCAGCCATCAGACACCTGCCTTCGCAGCGGCCGCGGCCTCAGCCTCGGCACGGACGAGACGGGCGGGGGCGACCTGGTCGAAGTCGAGACCGCGACGCGCGGCGACCGCACGGGGCTCCTCGAGCTGCTTCAGGGCCTCCACCGTCGCGTGGACGATGTTGATCGTGTTCGACGAGCCGAGCGACTTCGACAGCACGTCGTGGATGCCGGCGCACTCGAGGACAGCACGCACCGGGCCACCGGCGATGACACCGGTACCGGCGGCGGCGGGGCGCAGCAGCACCACACCGGCGGCCGCCTCACCCTGCACCGGGTGCGGGATCGTCGAGCCGACGCGGGGCACGCGGAAGAAGTTCCGCTTGGCCTCTTCGACACCCTTCGAGATCGCCAGGGGCACCTCACGGGCCTTGCCGTAGCCGACGCCCACCACACCGTTGCCGTCGCCGACGACGACGAGCGCGGTGAAGCTGAAGCGACGACCACCCTTGACGACCTTGGACACGCGGTTGATGGTGACGACGCGCTCGAGGAACTGGCTCTCGCTGCGGTCGCGGCCACCGCGGTCACCGCGGGTCTGGTTGCGCTCACGACCACCGCGGCGCGGCTCGCGCTCCCGCTCGGCGGGCGCGTCCGCAGCCGGGGCCTGGGCCTCGGCAGCAGCCTGCTCGGTCACGATGTTCTCCTTGTTGTCACTCACAGGTTCAGACCTCCCTCGCGGGCGCCGTCGGCGATCGCCGCGACACGGCCGGCGTAGCGGTTGCCGCCACGGTCGAACACGACGTCCGAGACGCCGGCGGCCTTCGCGCGCTCGGCGAGCAGCTCGCCGACCTTGCGGGCCTTGGCGGTCTTGTCAGCGTCGGACGCACGCAGGTCGGTCTCGAGCGTCGAAGCGGAGGCCACGGTGTGGCCCTTGCTGTCGTCGACGAGCTGCACGAACACGTGACGCGACGAACGCGTGACGACCAGGCGGGGACGCTCGGTGGTGCCGACGACCTTCTTGCGAAGGCGGGCGTGACGACGCGCGCGCGCGTCGGACTTCGACTTCACAGCCATGGTTACTTACCAGCCTTTCCGGCCTTGCGCCGAACGACCTCGCCGGCGTAGCGCACACCCTTGCCCTTGTACGGCTCGGGCTTGCGGATCTTGCGGATGTTGGCCGCGGCCTCGCCGACGGCCTGCTTGTCGATGCCCGCGACCGTGAGCTTGTTGTTGCCCTCGACGGTCAGCGTGATGCCCTCGGGCGCCTCGACGAGGACGGGGTGCGAGAAGCCGAGAGCGAACTCGACCGCCGTGCCCTTCTGCGCGACGCGGTAACCCGTGCCGACGACCTCGAGACCCTTGGTGTAGCCCTGGGTGACACCGATGATGTTGTTGTTGATGAGCGTGCGGGTCAGGCCGTGGAGCGAACGCGAAGCGCGCTCGTCGTCGGGACGGGTCACGACGACCTGGCTGTCCTCGACCTTGACTTCGATGGGACGGGCCACGGTGAGCACGAGCTCGCCCTTGGGGCCCTTGACGGCGACATCCTGGCCATCGACCGAAACGGTCACGCCGGCGGGGATGTCGATCGGAAGACGACCGATACGCGACATGTCAGATCACCACACGTAGGCGAGGACTTCCCCACCCACGCCCTTCTGCTCTGCCTGACGGTCCGTGAGGAGACCGGAGGAGGTGGACAGGATCGCGACGCCGAGGCCGCCGAGGACGCGAGGGATCTCGGTCGACTTCGCGTACACGCGGAGGCCGGGCTTCGAGACGCGCTTGATGCCGGCGATCGACCGCTCGCGGTTCGGGCCGTACTTGAGCGTCAGCGTGAGGGTCGAGCCGACGCGGGCGTCGCTGACCTCCCACGCGGAGATGTAGCCCTCCTGCTTGAGGATCTCGGCGATGTGGGTCTTGAGCTTGGAGCTCGGCAGCGACACGGAGTCGTGGTGCGCCGAGTTCGCGTTGCGCAGACGGGTCAGCATGTCTGCGACCGGGTCTGTCATTGTCATTTCTTGATTCCTTTGTTCACGAGGTATCGGCTGCCGTTACACGCCAGACGACCTTCCATGACGGTGATGTTCAGTTGTGGGATCGGATGCTGCGACCGCCGCTCGCGCGCCGGCCGCAGCATCCGTTCAGGAATTACGCCTGCGCGTCGTCCGACTTGAACGGGAAGCCCAGGGCGCGCAGGAGTGCGCGGCCCTCGGCGTCCGTCTTCGCCGTCGTCACGATGGTGATGTCGAAGCCGCGGACGCGGTCGATCTTGTCCTGGTTGATCTCGTGGAACACGGACTGCTCCTGGAGACCGAAGGTGTAGTTGCCGTGACCGTCGAACTGGGCGCCCGAGAGGCCGCGGAAATCGCGGATGCGGGGCAGCGCCAGGTTGACGAGGCGGTCGATGAACTCCCACGCGCGGTCGCCACGGAGGGTGACGTGCGCGCCGATGGCCTGGCCCTCACGCAGCTTGAACTGCGCGATGGACTTGCGGGCCTTGGTCACGACCGGCTTCTGACCGGTGATCTTGGTGAGGTCGTCGACCGCGCCATCGATCACCTTGCTGTCGCGAGCTGCCTCGCCGACACCGGTGTTCACGACGACCTTGACCAGGCCGGGGATCTGCATGACGTTCTCGTAGCCGAACTCGTCCTGCAGAGCCTTCTTGATCTCGGCGTTGTACTTCTGCTTCAGGCGGGGCTGGATCTTGCCAGCCTCCACGGCAGTGGTGGTGCTCATGTTCAGAGGTCCTTGCCTGACTTCTTCGCGTAGCGCACGCGGACGGTGCGCTTCACGCCGTCCTTGGTCTGCTCCTCGACACGGTGGCCGACACGGGTCGGCTTCTTGGTCGAGGGGTCGACGACCTGGACGTTGGAGATGTGGATGGGGGCTTCCATCGTCTCGATGCCGCCCGTCTTGGTGCCGCGCTGCGACTGACCGACACGGTTGTGCTTCGTGACGTAGTTCACGCCCTCGACGATGACGCGGTTCTGCTCGGCGAGGACCTCGAGGACCTTGCCCTGCTTGCCGCGGTCGCCGCCCTTGTCCTGCTTCTTGCCCGTGATGACCTGAACCAGGTCACCCTTCTTGATCTTGGCCATGTGGTCAGATCACCTCCGGTGCGAGCGAGACGATCTTCATGAACTTCTTGTCGCGAAGCTCACGACCGACCGGGCCGAAGATGCGGGTGCCGCGGGGCTCCCCGTCGTTCTTCAGGATGACGGCGGCGTTCTCGTCGAACTTGATGTACGAACCGTCGGCACGACGGGTCTGCTTGACGGTGCGGACGACGACGGCCTTGACCACGTCGCCCTTCTTGACGTTGCCGCCCGGGATCGCGTCCTTGACGGTGGCCACGATGATGTCACCGAGACCCGCGTAACGGCGGTTCGAGCCACCGAGGACGCGGATGGTGAGCAGCTCCTTGGCGCCCGTGTTGTCGGCGACCTTGAGGCGGGACTCGTTCTGAATCACTTGGCCTTCTCCAGGATCTCGACCAGACGCCAGCGCTTGGTGGCGCTCAGCGGGCGGGTCTCGTTGATGAGGACGAGGTCGCCGATGCCGGCGGAGTTGGTCTCGTCGTGCGCCTTCACCTTGGAGGTGCGGCGGATGACCTTGCCGTAGAGCGGGTGCTTCACGCGGTCCTCGACCTCGACGACGATGGTCTTGTCCATCTTGTCGCTGACGACGTAGCCACGGCGGGCCTTGCGGTAACCGCGGGCGTCGGCGTCGCGAACGTCGTGCTCGCCGTGCTCGACCTCAGCGGCCTGCTTCTTGTCAGCCATCACTCGGCCTCTTCCTTCGCGGCCTCGGAAGTCTCATCCGACTTCTTGGCCTTCGTCTTCTTCGCCTTCGTCGCGGTCTCCAGCGGCGCGGGCGTGGCACGGATGCCGAGCTCGCGCTCGCGGATCACGGTGTAGAGCCGCGCGATGTCGCGCTTGACCGCACGGATGCGGCCGTGGCTCTCGAGCTGGCCGGTGGCCGACTGGAAGCGCAGGTTGAACAGCTCTTCCTTGGCCTTGCGCAGCTCCTCGACGAGGCGCTGGTCTTCGAACGTGTCGAGCTCGCTCGGGGCGAGCGTCTTGGTGCCGATCGCCATTACGCGTCGCCCTCCTCGCGCTTGATGATGCGTGCCTTGAGCGGCAGCTTGTGGATGGCACGGGTCAGGGCCTCACGAGCGAGTTCCTCGTTGACGCCGGCGACCTCGAAGAGGACGCGACCCGGCTTGACGTTTGCGACCCACCACTCGGGCGAACCCTTACCGGAACCCATGCGGGTCTCGGCCGGCTTCTTCGTGAGCGGACGGTCGGGGTAGATGTTGATCCACACCTTGCCGCCACGCTTGATGTGACGGGTCATCGCGATACGAGCGGACTCGATCTGACGGTTCGTCACGTAAGCGGGCGTGAGGGCCTGGATGCCGAACTCACCGAACGACACCTTGGTGCCACCGGTGGCCTGGCCCGAGCGGCCGGGGTGGTGCTGCTTGCGGTACTTGACCTTGCGGGGGATGAGCATTACGCCGACGCTCCTTCTGCCACGGGGGCCTCGTTGCGGCGGTCGCCGCCACGCTCGCCGCGGTCGCCACGCGGGCCGCCACGACGATCGTCACGACGACGGTCCGACTTCGGCGCGTTCGCCTGCTCGCGAGCGAGCTCCTTGTTGGTCAGGTCGCCCTTGTAGATCCAGACCTTCACGCCGATGCGACCGAAGGTGGTCTTCGCCTCGTAGAAGCCGTAGTCGATGTTCGCGCGCAGCGTGTGCAGCGGCACACGACCCTCGCGGTAGAACTCCGAGCGGCTCATCTCGGCGCCGCCGAGGCGGCCGGAGACCTGGATGCGGACGCCCTTGGCGCCGGCGCGCTGCGCGCCCTGCAGGCCCTTGCGCATCGCGCGGCGGAACGCCACGCGAGCGGTGAGCTGCTCGGCGATGCCCTGCGCGACGAGCTGCGCGTCGGCCTCGGGGTTCTTGACCTCGAGGATGTTCAGCTGGATCTGCTTGCCGGTGAGCTTCTCGAGGTCGGCGCGGATGCGCTCGGCCTCGGCGCCGCGGCGACCGATCACGATGCCCGGACGGGCGGTGTGGATGTCGACGCGAACGCGGTCACGGGTGCGCTCGATCTCGATGTTGCTCACGCCGGCCCGGTCGAGCTGGGTCTGCAGGAGCTTGCGGATGCGGATGTCCTCGGCGACGTAGTCGGCGTAACGCTGGCCGGGCTTCGTCGAGTCCGAGAACCAACGCGACACGTGGTCGGTCGTGATGCCGAGGCGGAAGCCGTACGGGTGGACCTTCTGTCCCATTACTTGCTCGCCTTCTTGCTCTTGGCAGCCGGCGCCGTCTCCGCGACCTCGGGGGTCGAGAGCACGACGGTGATGTGGCTGGTGCGCTTCTTGATCTGGAAGGCACGACCCTGCGCGCGGGGCTGGAAACGCTTGAGCGTCGTGCCCTCGTCGACGTACGCGTTCTTCACGTACAGGTCCTGCTCGTCCAGGTACTCGCCGTCCTTGTCCGCCTTGACGCGAGCGTTCGCGATCGCGGCGGCGACGAGCTTGTAGATCGGCTCGCTCGCACCCTGCGGTGCGAACTTGAGGATGGCCAGGGCCTCCTCAGCCTGCTTGCCCTTGATGAGCGCAACGACACGACGAGCCTTCTGAGGGGTCACGCGGATGTGTCGCACGCGTGCGATGGACTCCACCATTTCTCTCTCCTCTGCCCCCGCGTCAGCGGCGGCGGCCCTTCTTGTCGTCCTTCACGTGGCCGCGGAAGGTGCGGGTGGGCGCGAACTCGCCCAGCTTGTGGCCGACCATGGTCTCGGACACGAACACGGGGATGTGCTTGCGTCCGTCGTGCACGGCGATGGTGTGACCCAGCATGGCCGGGATGATCATCGAACGGCGCGACCAGGTCTTGATGACGTTCTTGGTGCCGGCTTCGTTCTGGACGACGACCTTGCGAAGCAGGTGCTCGTCGACGAAGGGGCCCTTCTTAAGGCTGCGAGGCATCTTCCTCTACTCCTACTTCCGCTTCTTGCCGGCGTTGCGACGACGGACGATGTACTTGTCGCTTTCCTTGTTCGCGTGACGGGTGCGGCCTTCGGCCTGACCCCACGGCGAAACCGGGTGACGACCACCGGAGGTCTTACCCTCACCACCACCGTGCGGGTGGTCGACCGGGTTCATGGCGACACCGCGGACGGTCGGGCGGATGCCCTTCCAGCGGTTGCGGCCGGCCTTGCCCCAGTTGATGTTCGACTGCTCGGCGTTGCCGACCTCGCCGACGGTCGCGCGGCAGCGCGCGTCGACGTTGCGGATCTCGCCCGAGGGCAGACGCAGCTGAGCGTAGGGGCCGTCCTTCGCCACGAGGCGAACCGACGCACCGGCCGAGCGGGCCAGCTTCGCGCCGCCGCCGGGGCGGAGCTCGATCGCGTGGATCACGGTACCGGTGGGGATGTTCTTCAGCGGCAGGTTGTTGCCCGGCTTGATGTCGGCCGAGGGACCCGACTCGACGATGTCGCCCTGCGACAGCTTGTTCGGCGCGATGATGTAGCGCTTCTCGCCGTCGAAGTAGTGCAGGAGCGCGATGCGCGCGGTGCGGTTGGGGTCGTACTCGATGTGCGCGACCTTGGCGTTGATGCCGTCCTTGTCGTTGCGACGGAAGTCGATGACGCGGTACTGACGCTTGTGGCCACCACCGATGTGACGCGTGGTGATGCGGCCCTGGTTGTTGCGGCCACCGGTCTTGCTGAGCGGGCGGAGGAGCGACTTCTCAGGCGTCGATCGGGTGATCTCGGCGAAGTCGGCCACCGACGAGCCGCGGCGACCCGGGGTCGTGGGCTTGTACTTGCGAATAGCCATAGTTCTCTAGTCCTCTGTCCCGACCGTCAGCCGACTGCCGTGAAGATGTCGATGGTGCCCGACTTCAGGGTCACGATGGCGCGCTTGGTGTCCTTGCGCTTGCCGGTGCCGAAGCGGGTGCGACGGGCCTTACCCGTGCGGTTGAGCGTGTTGACCGCTGCGACCTTGACGCCGAAGATCTTCTCGATCGCGAGCTTGATCTCGGTCTTCGAGGCGCGGGGGTCGACGAGGAAGGTGTACTTGCCCTCGTCGATGAGCCCGTAGCTCTTCTCCGAAACGACCGGCTTGAGGATGATGTCGCGCGGGTCCTTGTTGATGCCGGTCATGCCGAGACCTCCTCGGTGGCGGCGCTCTTGGACGCGACGAACGCGTCGTAGGCGGCCTTGGTGAAGACGATGTCGTCCGAGACGAGCACGTCGTAGGCGTTGAGCTGGTCGGCCGGCAGCACGTGCGCGAACGAGATGTTGCGGACGCTGAGGACGCTGATGTCGTCCGAGCGGTCCACGACCACGAGCACGTTCTTGGTGGCGCCGAGACCGGTCAGGACCGCGGCGGCGGCCTTGGTCGACGGAGCACCCTCGATGCCGAACGACTCCACGACGTGGAGACGCTCGCCGCGAGCGCGGTCGCTGAGCGCGCCCAGCAGGGCGGCCGCGATCATCTTCTTGGGGGTGCGCTGCGAGTAGTCGCGCGGCTTCGGACCGTGGACGATGCCACCACCGGTCATGTGCGGCGCGCGGATCGAGCCCTGGCGGGCGTTACCCGTGCCCTTCTGCTTGAAGGGCTTGCGGCCGGCGCCCGAGACCTCACCGCGACGCTTGGTCGAGTGGGTGCCCTGGCGAGCCGCCGCGAGCTGCGCGACGACGACCTGGTGGATGAGCGGGATGTTCGTCTTGACGTCGAACAGAGCGGCGGGGAGCTGGACCGATCCAGCCGCCGTGCCGTCTGCCTTCACGACGTCGAGCGCGAGAGTCGAGTCAGCCATGAGATCAGGCACCCTTCACTGCGTTGCGGACGTAGACGATGCGGCCGCGAGCACCGGGGACGGCGCCCTTGACGAGCAGCAGACCCTTCTCGGCGTCGATGGCGTGCACCTTGAGGTTGAGGACGGTCACGCGCTCGCCACCCATACGGCCGGCCATGCGCATGCCCTTGAAGACGCGGCTCGGGGTCGACGAGGCGCCGATCGAACCGGGCTTGCGGTGGTTGCGGTGCGCACCGTGCGAGGCGGAGACACCCTTGAAGTTGTGGCGCTTCATGACACCCGCGGTGCCCTTGCCCTTGCTGGTGCCGACGACGTCGACCAGCTGGCCGGCCTCGAACGTACCGTCCACCGTGAGCTCCTGACCGAGTGAGTAGTCAGCGGCGTCCGCGGTGCGGATCTCGGTGAGGTGACGGCGCGGGGTGACACCCGCGGCCTCGAAGTGGGCCGTGAGGGGCTGGTTCACCTTGCGGGGGTCGATCTGGCCGTAGGCGATCTGAACGGCCTTGTAGCCGTCCTTCTCGGGCGTGCGAACCTGGGTGACCACGTTCGGCGCGATCTCGATGACGGTGACGGGAACGAGCTTGCCGTTCTCATCCCAGACCTGGGTCATGCCGAGCTTGGTGCCGAGCAGGCCCTTGGAAATCTTGTTGTTGATGTCAGCCATGTCGAACCTCAGAGCTTGATCTCGATGTTGACATCGGCCGGAAGGTCGAGGCGCATGAGCGAGTCGACAGCCTTGGGCGTCGGATCGATGATGTCGATCAGACGCTTGTGGGTGCGCATCTCGAAGTGCTCGCGGCTGTCCTTGTACTTGTGGGGAGAACGGATCACGGCGATCACGTTCTTCTCCGTCGGAAGGGGCACGGGGCCCACGACCGTCGCGCCCGCACGGGTCACGGTGTCGACGATCTTGCGCGCCGACGAGTCGATGACCTCGTGGTCGTACGACTTCAGGCGAATGCGGATCTTCTGTCCCGCCATTGTCTGCTCACTCTCTTTCTCGCGTCATACCCCTGTGGCATTGGACGCACGTGGCGCAAAGCGCCATGGCACTTCTGCACCGCTTACGCAGTGCGTGCTGCACCGCTGTTCTGCTGTCAATCCGGGTGCCGCGCCGAAGCGCCGCCTCCCGGCATCCGTCCTCCCCCGCGCGCGAAGCAAAGCTCCGCTCAAGGTGGATTCGTGATGTGGTGGTTCTGCTGCCCGCGGCCTAGGACCCTGCGCGTCTGCGCTGCCTATGCACTGCCCTGGCAGTGATCCGACGCGCGCCAAGAGGGGCGTCGGAATGTGGAACCTCACTAGTCTACGTGCAGCCCGGGCGTGTCGCAAACTCGGGCGTGTCGCGACGCGGGTATGCTCGGCGCCTTCCCAGGATGCCCGCCGGCGGGAGGACGGATGCGCGGCCCCGTCCTCCCGTCGCACGCTCAGTCGGGCAGCTGCGCGGTGCCGCGCCGGCGCCGCATCGCGGTGTGCAGCACCGTCAGCAGACCGGTCAGGATCGCTGCGACGGCCAGGGCGATCACGCCCGATGGCACCTCGCCACCCGTCGCCGGCAGGTCCGACAGCGTCACTGTGACGGAGTCGTCGTCACACGCCTGGAACGGCAGCCCGTTCGTGGCCGGCCCCCAGCACACCTCGCCGGTGTTCGTGATCGAGCGAGCCGTCGTGGTGTCACGCACGGTCACACCCAGGGTGATCAGCGGTGCGGAGGTGCCCATCGCGAGCGGACCCAGCAGCGTGCACTCGAGCGTGCCGCCGAAGCCGCCGGCGCTCGTTCCCGACACCGCGCAGTCTCGCCACCTCGGGAACGCCGTCTCGCTCGTCGTGATGGCGTCGACCCGGATGTCCGCCGGGATGACGTCGGTGACCACGACCGGCTCTGCGACCGAGTCGACGGCGAGGTTGGTGACCTCCAGCCCGTAGTGGAAGGACGCGCCGGGCGCGGTCGTCTGCACGTCCGCGGTCTTGTCGATGATGAGATCGGCGGAGCGCGGCACTTCGCAGTTGACGGTCGCCGGGGGGTACGCCGTCTGGATCGTCATCGTGGGGTTCACCGAGATCGTGACCGTCGACGAGAGCCGCCACGGGTACGTCGGGTAGGACGTGTCGAGCACCATGCCGTTGTAGACGAGGCTCGGATCCACGAGCAGCGCCCCGGTCGCCGGGTCGTAGTCGTCGATCGTGAGCGGGCGGTAGCCCGGCCACTGGATGCTCACGTCGTTCGGCGCCAGCCGGCCACCCGGCCAGAGGATCGTGCCGGAGTCCCCCGCGGTCAGCGTGCGCTGCACGTTCGGCGGCTCCGGGGACGGAACCTGGGTGTCAGGAGCCCACGTGAGGCTGATGGGCTGGCCGGCCAGGCTCGGGCTCGTCGCCACACTGTAGTTGAGGTAGGCGATGTCGTTCAGACACGTGACGAAGATGTCGGCGATCAGTTCGTCGACCGGCACGGTGTCGGTGCTGCAGTCGTTCTCCGGATTGCCGTCGTTCGGCGCAGCCACGCACGCCTCGTTGACGAGGTCGCCGATGAAGTCGGGCTCGAACGGCGGCGGCTCCTCACCGGGCCCGACGACGGGCGGCACCTGCGCGGGTGGCTGCGGCAGCGACACCTGAACGCTGATGCGGCGCGTCTGGCCGACCGCCAGGCTCACGTCCGCGACGAGCACCGTGTTCCCGGTCGACTGGTCCGTCCAGCCCGCAGGGACCGTGACGCCGAGCACGTCCAGCTCGGCCGGGATCTCGTCGGTGACGACTCCGTCGGTGACGTCCACGGTGCCGTGGTTCGTCACGTCGAGGTAGTAGGTGAACGGCACCTCGGGCTCGACGGCGCCGCCTTCGAGAGTCGAGTGGCTCTTGATGATGCCGAGGTCGACGAGCTGAATGACGTTGCACGCCTCGTCGTCGATGACGATGCCGTCGATCTCGATGGAGCCCAGGTTCGGGATCACGTAGCCCGTGCCGGGGATGTCCGCGCAATCGGCGGGAAGCGGATCCGGCAGCTGCGGGATCGCGACGTCCACCGTCACGGTGACGAGGTACGCGTGTGTGACGCCGTCGCCGATCGGGCGGTCGAGCGCGAGCGTGACCGGATCGAACGTCGTCCACTGGGTGACGACCGGCGCGGGCGTGTCCGGGAACGCCGGATCGGCAGCGGCGACGGCCTCGACGAGCGTCACGCCGGTGGGGAGTGTCCCCAGCGTGTCGGCAAGGGTGTAGTCGGCAGCGCCGGGTCCCGGGTTGGTGACCGACAGCCGGTACGCGAGCGCCCAGGTGTCGGCGTCGACCGCAGTGGCGCCGAGCGCCACCTTGTCGAACACGGGCTGCGCGGGAACCGGCTCGCAGTCCTCGGAGCTCGCCTCGTCGCCCTCCCACACGAGCGTCGCCGTGTTGAAGAAGCCGTTGCCCGGCTCGCCCGTGCAATCGATCTCGCCCGGAGGGGTCGTTTCCGAGAGGGTGACGGTGAACGTGACGCGGTAGACGTGCGTCGCGCCCGCCGCGATCGTCGCGCCCGACACGATCGGCGTCGCAGGCTGTCCGTTCCACGCGATGGGCGTGTTGCCGTTCGTCACGTCGACCACCTGGTTGCCCGTGATGGTGACGCCCGACGCGAAGGAGGGGACGTCGAACAGATCGTATACCTCGTCGCGCGGCTGTCCGCTGTTGTCGACGGTCAGCAGATAGCTCACCGTCCAGACGGGACCAGGTCCGACGAACGCCAGCCCGTCGAAGGTCTTGGCGATCGTCGGATCGCTCGGCCGGTCGTCGTTCGTGAACGTGCAGGTGACCTTGCCGCCCTGCGGCACGGTCACCGTCGAGCCGTCGCCACCGGCGGTGCACGAGATCCCGACCAGGTCGTAGCCCGACGGGCCGCCCTCCTCCCGGATCTCGTACGTGCCGACCGGAAGCTGGTGGAACTGCCCCTGCGTGAGCGTGGTCCACACCCCGTCGATCCGCACCTGAAGATCCCAGTCCCCCGGCTCGGCATCGCCGCCGTCATCGTTCACGACCTTCTTGACGAGCTTCAGCTCGCCCTTCTTCGGCTGCTTGCGGTCATCGTTCGTGAACGTGCAGACCACCTTCGCGTCCTTGACGATCGTGACGGTGTCGGCGGACGGATGCTGCGACCCGCCGGTCCTCTTGTCGCTCTTGTCATCGTCATCGTCATCGTCGTGGCCACCGCCGCCACCGCCGCCACCGCCGGCCGTGCACGTCACGCCGACGAAGTCGTAGCCCGACGGGCCGCCCGTCTCACGGATCTCGTACGTGCCGACCGGAAGCTGGTGGAACTGCCCCTGCGTGAGCGTGGTCCACACCCCGTCGATCCGCACCTGAAGATCCCAGTCCCC
>NZ_JBHTUV010000001.1:149085-307770 GCF_042793475.1 Microbacterium sp. NPDC056569
GCCGCCGTCATCGTTCACGACCTTCTTGACGAGCTTCAGCTCGCCCTTCTTCGGCTGCTTGCGGTCATCGTTCGTGAACGTGCAGACCACCTTCGCATCCTTCGAGAGCGTGACGACAGGGGTGTGGATGCTCGTGCCCCTGCTGTCTGTGCACTCGAGTTTCGTCCAGTCGTATCCCACGACGCCGTCCGACTCGCCGAGTTTGTAGGTGCCCGCCTCGACGACGGTCCACGTGTGCTGCGGGATGGTGCGCCAACTGCCGCCGTCGGGCCGGATGCTCAGCGTCCAGTCCGCGGGCTTCGCGTTCCCGCCGTCGTCATTGACGACGACCTTGACGAGCTTGATCTCGGCCTTCTTGCCGCCGTGGTCGCACTCGTCCTTACCGTCTTCGCCAGCACTGCGGTGAGAGGACGAGTCCCCACAGTCGTCGTCCTTTCCGTCGTCGTCCTTGCCGTCGTCGTCCTTGCCGTCGTCGTCCTTGCCGTCGTCCTTGCCGCCGTCGTCCTTGCCGCCGGTCGGGCCCAGCGTGCGCGACGCTGCCGCGTCCTCGGCGGCGGGCGTGGACTGAGGCGCTTCGGACTCCGGGGGCGCGGGTACCGCGACATCCGCGCCCGTCGCCGCGGTCTGCTCCGACGTCGGCGAAGCCGGCTCGGGCACGGGAACGGCAGCCGGTGATGCCGGCTCCGGCGCGGGGACGGCAACCGGTGGTGCCGGCTCCGGTGCAGGGGCGGGCTCGGGGACGGGTGGCGGCTCGGGCGCCGAAGAGGCGTCGCCCGCCGGAGCCGTGTCTGCCGGCGGTGGAGGTGCAGCATCCGCTAATGCAGAACCCGAACTGCCGAGCACCAGCACCACCGCAAGCAAACCGGCGGCCAACGTCTTCTTTCCCAGCATCTCAGTCACCCGTCCCCGAGAGGCACATGCACTGAGACCGCCACATTCTCGCGAAGCGCCCCCAGCGCGCCCTTGCTCCGCCCCCCGGCGGAGTGTGAGACACGCTACGCCCACCTTGCGATTTTGGCTATAACCTTGGCAAAACCTTGCGCATACCCTGGCACCACGCGCCGAAGGCGGTCACGCAACCGCGCGACCGCCTTCGGACGGGTGTTCGGACCTGTTACGACGCCGACTGACGACGGCGGTACGCCGCGAACGCGACGATCGCGATACCGGCGATGAGCGCCGCACCACCCGCGACCGCGAACATCGGGCTGATGCCGCCGCCCGTGGCCGCGAGGGCCTGGGAGTCGGTCGACGTCGGCGTGCCGGACGGGTCGTCACCACCGCCGACGGGCGGGTTCGCGCACTCGGCGGAGGCCTCGGGGTAGAACACCTCCGTCGAGTAGGACGGGTTCACCTCGAACCGCACCGTGACGCCCTTGCGGGTCCAGTCGTAGTTGCCGGCGGTCTTGACGTACTCGCCGTCGACGATCTCCCAGCCGGGCCACATCTTGGGCGTTCCGTTCGAGGCGCCCGGCCACAGCAGCACACCGCTGAGGGGCTGGGCGTCTGCGACGAAGTCCTCGCCGTCCGGGTTGACGAACGTGATCGTGACCGGGTTGTCAGCTTCGGCCTCGTAGCCCTCGGGCAGCATGACCTCGTAGCCCAGGAACGGCACATCGCCGACGCAGGTCGACAGGATCTCACCGGGAACCAGGTCGCAGACCTCGCCGACCTCGTCCGAGCTCAGAGCACGGGTCTGGGTTTCCTCGGTCTTGGTGACGGTCGGCGTCACGGTGCCCTGCTCGTCGTAGGTGTAGACCGTCGTCGTGACCTCGCGCGTCTGGGTGACGGTGGTGTCACCGCAGTCCCACGCGCCGTCGACCCACGGGCTGTTCTCGACCTTCTTGTCGGGGAGCGGGCATTCCTTCTTCTCCGCCGCCGTCATCGGGCGCTTCTCGGTCTTCACCTCGCTGGAGGACTCGCCCAGCACCCACGACTTGCCATCCCACTCGTACGGCGTGGTCGTGGTGGTCGTCTTCGTCGTGACGGTCGTGCTCGCGCAGTCGTAGTCGAACTCGAGCGTGCTCGTCTGCTCCGGCTCCGGCTGGGCGGGCCGGCAGGCCTCGCTGTCGGCGGCGAGCTGCAGCAGGCTCGGCACGATCCACTCGGTCTGGACGCCGTCGGCGAACTTCGTGCCGGCCTTGGGCGTGGCGGTCCAGGTGGTCGTGCCGTCCGCGTTCTTCACGGACGTCCACGTGACGCCGTCACCGGGAGTGACGGTTCCGTCGGCCTTGCACGTCGGTTCGGTGAAGGTCAGCGCCGGCGTGACGACGGTGGGCTCGTCCTCACCCTCGCACTCGAGCTCGGGCCACGTGTCCGTCTCGTTCGTCTGCACGAAGGAGATCGTGTAGTCCTTGCCGGGGATCAGCGACGAGTACTGCCACGTGATGACGCCCGACGTGACCTCCGCCTCGGTGAGAGGCTTCGTCGATCCGTCCGAGAACCGCAGACCCAGCCCGTTCCAGCCGCCGGCGATGTTCTGGTCCACGTACGCGTTGACCTGCTTGCCCTCGGCATACGTGATGTTGATGTGGTCGCCGTTCTTGAGCGCCCGGTGATAGTCGACGACGATCGTCGTGCAATCGAGATCCTGCGACGGCTTCTCAGGCTGCGGGGTGTCGGGCGTCTTGCCCTTGCAGACGATCCAGTGCGACACATCTGCCTGGTTGCCGCCGTTGTTGGCCGGCGACGCGTACGCGACACCCGCCTGCGGGTGCTTGATCACGTTGTTGGTCGTGCCGGCCTTGATGATCAGGAGCTCCCAGTGGTCGCCCCACCAGCCGGCCTGGTACGGCTTCAGCGTGATCGTCTTCTTGTCGGAACTGATGGTCCCGTGCGAAGAGCTCCAGGGACCGTCGACCTTGTAGCACGCAGACGTGTGCTCGGTCAGCTTCTCCCAGTAGCCGGGTGCGTTCCCCTCGGGCGTGGCAGGCTCGAGCTTTCCGACCTCGCCCTTGAGCACCGGCTCGGCAGCCGTCGCTCCGGCCGTCACCAGCGGCGCCACCACGAGGGCGGCGGCGATCAGAGCCCCAGTCAGCGCCTTGAATGTTCGCTTGCGCAATGCAGGCACAGCGTTCCTCCCCTAACCGGCGCCGATGCGCCGTCCCAGCGGCACGCCGAGGCGTGCCGTTCATCCCAGCGGCACGCCGGAGCGCGCCGTACTTCCCAGCGGCGCGCGCAGAGGCACGCCGTACATCCCAGCGACGTGCGGGGGCACGCCGATACTGCAATGACGTGCGGGGGCACGTCGGTCATTCAACGGCACGGGGGTACCGCCACTACTCGGTGCTCAGGGGCGCACCATCCACCCGTCGGGGGAACGGGTGTCAGACCTCACGCAGTTCGGGCTGAATGAGACCCGCGGTTCCACGCCCTTCCCGAAGGGTGCGGAACAGGCGGAGAACCGCCGTTCGTGCAGGCTATCGCGACACGCCCGGATGTGCGAAATCGACGCGCGGAACGGATGCTGCGGCCCGCGGCATCCGTGCATCCCGCGCGACGCAGGACGCGAACGAGCCCCTCGCCTTTGGGGTGCGAGGGGCTCGGCGTCCGGCCCGAAGGGCGGGCCGGAGTCGGGTGGGAGAGAGCGGGCCTTGGGGGTCCCGCTCTCTCTCACGGTCGATCAGACGGTGGCCCTGGCCTCTCCGCGGCGGCGGCGGGTGACGATGAGCATCGTCGTGCCGCCGAGCAGGGCGAGCAGGCCGAGGATCACCAGCAGCGGCGGCAGTTCCGCACCGGTCGCCGGCAGCGCCGAGAGCAGGACGATCGCGTCGTCCGAGTCACGGCCCGGGTCGTCCGGGTCACCGAACGTGTGGTAGTCCACGACCGCCACGTTGGTGATCGAGCTGGCCTTCGACGCCGGGTTCACCGTCGCCGCCAGGGTGATCGTCGGAGCCGCCGACGCGCCCTCGTTCGCGCCCTGCGGCTGCAGGGGGCCGAAGAGCACGCACTCGAGGTTGCCGCCGTATCCCGCGCTGTCCTGACCGGTCACCTCACACGTCTCCCAGTTCGGGAACACCGCGGCGTCGCCCTTGCCAGGCCACGTCACGTCCGTGATCTTGATGTCGGCCGGGATCGCGTCGGTCACGACGACCGCCTCGGCGGCCGAGTCGTCGCTCACGTTCTGCACCGCGAGAGTGTAGGTGAACGACTTGCCGGGCTCGGTCTTCTCGACGCTCGCCGTCTTCTCGATCTGCACGTCCGAGTGGCGGGCCACGAAGCACTCCGGGCTCGCCGGCGGGTACTCCACCGAGAACTCGAGCGTGGGGTTGACCGTGAAGGTCACCGTCGACGGCAGGCGCCACGAGTAGTCGAGCTCGCTCGGGTCGAGGATCAGCCCGTTGAACACGAACTCCGCCTGCTGCTCCGGCGTCATCACGTCGGTCGTCCCCGGCACGTAGTACTGCGTGGGGTTCGATCCGGGCACGATGTCGCTCGCCACGATCGGCCGCCAGCCGGGGTAGTCGATCGAGACGCCCGACGGCGTGAACGCGGTCCCGGGCCAGTCGATCAGGTCGCTCCACGTAGACGTGCCGCCCGGCTGAGTGATCGCGATCTGCTGCGGCTCGGTCGTCGGCTCCAGGGAGTCGGGCGTCCACAGGAACTCGATCGGGTCGTCCAGCAGGGTGCCCGACTTCGAGATCGTCCATCCCAGGAGCGGGGCGTCGCCCACGCAGGTGGTGTAGACGATCGCTGTGATCTCGTGCACCTCGGTGACGATCTCGTCGCAGTCGTTCGTCGGGTCCTCGTCATAGAGCGCTGCCACGCAGGCCTCGTTGACGAGCTCGTCGAGCGGAGCCGGCGGCTCCTGTGCCTCCGGGTCTTCCTCCGGCGGCAGGAACTCGACGGTGACGACGATCTCGACGGACTCCCCTTCGGCGAGCAGCGGCGTGCTGACGCTCACCACATTGTCGCCGTCGACGAGGTCGGGCGCGTTGTCATTCGCCCATCCGGCCGGCAGCTCGATGTTCGTGACCTCGAGACGCTCGGGCACCGGGTCGGTGACCACGACGTCCTCCGCATCGCGGGTGCCGTTGTTGGTGACCGTGAGCACGTAGTCGAACACGTCGCCGACCTCGACCCAGGGCTCCTCACCCTCGGGCGGCACCGGCAGGTTGGTCGCCGTCTTCTCGATCGAGACGTCGTCGTAGTGGACCGTGCCGCAGGCGCTGTCGTCCTCCGTGACCTCGCCGACCGTGAGGTAGGCCGTGTTGACGATGCCGATGCCCTCGCCCTCTCCGGAGTCGCACGGACCCGGGTCGGCCGGGACCGCGGTGACCTCGACGTTGACCGAGACGGTGTAGACGGGGTCGTTCGCGCCGTTGCTCGGGGGCGCCACCTGGTCGTTCGCCAGCTCAGCGGTCAGGTCGGGCAGTACCCACGAGCCGCTGGTCGGGCCGGTCCAGGACGCCCCGGTGTACGAGACGCCGGCGGCCGGGGTGTCGAGGGTGTCCACCAGGTCGTACGTGATCGGCACGAGGACGCTGTTGTTGTGCACGGTGATGTCGTACGTCACGGTCCACGAGCCGTCTTCGTTCTGAACCGAGTCCACGACGTCCTTGTCGACGGTGAAGCCCTGATCCACGTGGCTGTTCACGATGGTGCAGACCACGTGCTCACCCTTGTCGAGACCCCGCAGTGCCGCCGAACCCGGCTCGCTGTCGGTCAGCTCGATCGTGCCCTCGTCGTCCGAGAAGCACGACCACTCCCCGGGCTCGAACTCGTCGAGTCCGGCGATGTCGCCGATGACCTCTTCCGTCAGGTCGAACGGGATACCCGGCAGCACCGGAGTGGGGCTGACGTCACCGCCTGCGGGGTTGGTCACCACGTCGCCGTCCCCCGGGGTGCCGAAGAGCTGCCAGTTGGTGTCGGCGACCGGCGCCCCGTTGACGACCTTCACGAGCGAGAGCGTCGGGCGCTCGGCCGTGTTGGTGAACTCGCACTGCACGGCGCCGTTCGGCATCGTGAACGAGCCGGTCCGCGCATCCACGTCGACCAGGGTCGTCCCGTTCTGCGTGCAGACGAGCGACGACGCGTAGTCGGACGGGTCGCCCTCGAGCGTCTCGATCACCTCGGCGACCGTGACGGTCCCGCCGATCGTCGCCTGGTCGGTGACGGAGTGGGCGGAGTCGGTCCATGCACCGACGTCACCGTTCGACGTGGACGTGCCTTCCGCGTCCGCGTCGGCGCCGCTGATGCTCAGGTCGGCGGTGTCACCCTCCTGACCGTTCACCCACGTCTTCACGACCGTGACGTCGTTGCTGAGCGCGCGGTTGACGAAGAAGCAGGCGATGTCTTCGTCGGTGACCGTGAGCAGGAACTCACGACCCTCACCCGTGCCGGAGGTCTCGCCGCCGATGCAGAGGTAGTTGGACGAGTAGACGCCGACGTCGTTCAGCTCCTCCTTGAAGGGCAGGACCACGCCGACCCGCACCTGAAGCGTCAGCTTCACCGGGTCTTCGTACTCCCCCGGCTGGCCGTTGGCCAGCGACGTACGGGTCAGCGTGTCGAGGCTCAGCAGCGTGCTGCTGCCCTCGAGGGAGTTGATCCAGCGCTTCTGCAGCGTCACGCCCACCTTCTTGGCCGTGTTCGTGAACGTGCAGGTGACGTCGGTCGCGGGAGCGGTGAACTGGAACTCACGCCCCTCGCCGATGCCGTTCTGGACCGCGGTGCACGCGTAGCCGCTGAGGTACGTGCCGATGTTGTCACCGGCCAGCTGCTCGCTGACGTTCACCACATCACCGATGCGCACCGACTTGACGACGACGTCCTCATCGAGCTCATTCGAGGCGCCACTTGCCGTCGACGTGCCCGAATCGCCGTTCGCGTACAGCGTGGCGTCGTCACCCTGGAAGGCGTCGATCCAGCGCTTGTTCACGTGGACCTTGATCTCCTTGGCGGTGTTCACGATCGTGCAGTCGACATCACCGACGACCGTGATCTGCGGGATGCTGCCACCCGAACCGCTCGAACCGTTCGAGCACGACCACGTCGAGCTGTACTCGCCGGTGTTGGCATCCGGCAGCGACTCGGACAGCGTCACCTTCTCGCCGAGGCGCACCTCGACCGAGGCGACGTTGGTGTTGTCGGTGCTGTTGCCGCCGGTGGCCACCGAGGTCGCAGCATCCGTCGCGGCGCCGGTGATGGAGAGGTCGGCCTTGTCGCCCTGGAAGGCGTTGACCCACTGCTTCTTCAGCGTGACAGTGCCGCGGTCGGCGGTGTTCTCGAAGGTGCAGGTCACGTTCGCGTTCGGAACCGTCAGGCTGAACGAGGTGCCCGTGCCGTCGCCGGTCACCTGACCTGCCGTGCACGAGTACTTCGAGCCATAGGTGCCGACACCGCCCAGGACCTCGCTGAGGGCGACACTGTCGCCGACACGCACCGAGGTCGTCGCCACGTTCACCTGGTCGAGCTGGTTCGGCGTGCCGTTGGCCGTCGAAGTGGCCGTCGCCGGTCCCGCGTGCAGCTGGGCGGTGTCGCCCTGGACCGCGTCGATCCAGCGCTTCTGGAGCGTGATCGTCTTCTTGATCGCGGTGTTCGTGAACGTGCACTGCACGCCGTTCGCCGAGGCCGGGTAGGCCGGAACGGTGATCGACCCGCCCGTGCCGGTGTTGTTCGCCACCGTGGCGCCCACACACGCGAGCGTCGACGAGTACTCGCCGGTGTTCGCGTCGGGCAGGACCTCCGCCAGCGTCAGCGCCGAGCCCGGTGCGACGGACACCTCGATGACGGGGCCGTTCGTCGGGGCCGTCGACGTGCCGTTCGCCGAGGCCGCGCCGCCGATCGCGATGTCGGCCTTGTCACCCGGGAACGACTCCACCCAGTTCTTCGCGAGCGTCACCTTCGCGAACGGGATGTTCACGAACGGCTTCGTGATCGACGGGTTCGGCGTCGCGTCCGAGATCGTGAAGGTCTGCGGGGTCGCGTCGAGGACGTATGCCGCCGGGGCCGCCGTCTCCTTGACGGAGTAGCTGCCGGTCGGGAGGTTCACGACCTTGATCTGGCCGGCGACCGGGTCGGCGTCGTTCGCGCCGTTGTCGACGACCGTCTTCGGGAACGTGCTCGCCCACGGTGCGGCGGCGGCGTCACCACCGGTCGCGGACACCTCGAACGTCGCGCCGCCCAGCAGCGCGCCCGAAGCGTCGTGCTTGAGCCACGTGACGCTTCCGAGCGGGTCGACGAACGTGAGGGTCTTGTCCTCGTTGAGACCGATCGTCACCTGCTGGCTGGTCTGCGCCGGCAGCAGGTATCCCGGAGGGGCGTCGGTCTCGGTCACGGTGTAGGCACCGGGCTTGACGTTGTTCGAGAACGAGAAGGTGCCGCCTGCACCGGTGACGACGCTCGTGCTGCCGGAGCCCGTCGTCGGGTTCGGCGAAACACTGAAGGTCGCGCCCGCGAGGCCTGCTCCGTTGGTGTCGGTCTTCTTGATCGTCAGCGAGCCGCACGTCGACGGCGGCTCGACGGTCAGCGGGCCGACCCAGCCCTTGGGGTTCGAGCCCGGACCCGTCGATTCGCCGGTGAAGCTGCGGAGGTAGGCGGTGGCCGCAGCGGGAGCGGGGCAGCCCGGCTGGACGACGCCGCCGGTGAGGTCGGTGACGTTGAGCCCGATCTCGAAGAATGCTCCGGCCGGGATCGTGGCCCCGGAGGGGCTCGTCAGCGGCTCATTGCTCGCCGCGGCGAGGAACGCGCCCGCGACGGGCGCCTGACAGTTCGGAGAGCTGCCGGACGTCGGATAGTCGGCCTGCGACGTGTACGTACACGTCAGCTCGAGCACCGGCAGGCCGTTGCCCTGCATCGTGAAGTAGAAGACATACCCTCCCGCGCTGCGGTCGGGCTGCGGCACGCCGTTGCCCATCCGCACGCCGGTGTTCGTGACCTCGATCGCGAAACCGCCGGTGCCGGAGTTGCTCGGGCGCTCCCACGCCATGTTGAGCAGGTAGTCGCCGCCGACCGTCTCGGCGAACGAGTAGACGCGATCGAACTGGACCTTCGGCGGGGTTCCACCGCCTTCGGTCCAGGTCTCGGTCGGGTCGTCGTCCTTGCGGCCGGTGTTGTACGTGCCGCCCTGCGTGGTCGTCGAGTAGTCGACGTTCGTCCAGTCCTTGTTGCCGCCGCAGTCGCCCGGCGTGTAGTTGCCGTCGATCTCGAAGCCGCCGTTGAGGCCTGCGCAGACCACGGCGAGCGCCGAGATGTCTGCCGCGGCGGGCGCGACCAGCGAGAACGGCGCCAGCGACTCCGGTGCCGTCGCTTCGGGCGCGGTCTCCTCCGGTGCCGCGGGCGGCGGGTCTGCCGGCGCAGCCGGCTCTTCGACTGCGGGCTGCTCCGCGGCCGGCTCTTCGGCAGGCGGCGGGGTCGCAGCATCCGTCGATGTCGACTCTGTCGTCGCCTCCGTCGTGGCGGCGGGGTCGGTGGTCACCTCCTCCGCCGATGCCGGGGTCATCCCCGAGAACACGAGAGAGCTCGCCACGATCGCGGCGAGCCCTCCGACGTACCAGCGGTTCTGGAGCGCGATACGACGCTCCTGAGTCCGCTCCTGACGCATGCGGCGGCGCGGACCCTCAGACTTCGAGGCGCGCACGAAAGTACGACTGAACATTCACTTCACCCTTGGTCGCAACGACACAGGGTGCCCCAAGTAGAGGCCCCTCCCAGCACGTCACGGCAAGTGCAAAAGAAGCGGTCCCCAAGTAGGTTCGGCGTTCTCCCCAAACACGTGCCGAAACGTGTTCCCGCTCGCAAAGGTATTCCCGGCATCCATCCGCGTCAAGTGACGCGGCGAAAAGGATGCCGGGAACCGGAGAGGACGGGCCCTTGGGGGTGCCCGCCCTCTCCAGGGCTCACAGCGTCGGCTTGGCCTCTCCGCGACGGCGGCGCGAGACCGCGACCACTGCGGCGCCCGTGAGCATCACGACCAGACCGAGCAGGATGAGCGGCAGCATCGGGCTCCCACCGGTCGCCGGCAGCGACGAGAGCAGCACCGTGGCGTCGTCCGAGTCACGGCCCGGGTCGTCCGGGTCGCCGAACGTGTGGTAGTCCACCACCGCCACGTTCGTGATCGTGTTCGCCTTCGATGCCGGGTTCACCGTCGCCGAGAGCGTGATCCTCGGGGCGACGGATGCACCGCCGTTGTCGGAGTCGATCGGCTGCAGGGGCCCGAACAGCACGCACGTGAGCGTGCCGCCGTAGCCTGCGCCGTTCTGACCGGTCACCTCGCAGGACTGCCAGTTCGGGAACGTGTTCGCGTCGCCCTTGCCGGTCCAGTTCACCGCGGTGATCTTGATGTCGGCCGGGATGGCGTCGGTCACGACCACGCCCTCGGCCGCCGCGTCGTCGCTCACGTTCGCCACGTCGAGCGTGTAGCTGAACGACTTCCCGGGCTCGGTCTTCTCGACGCTCGCCGTCTTCTCGATCTGCACCTCGGTGTGGCGTGCCACGAAGCACTCGGGCGTCGCCGGCGGGTAGGAGGTCGAGAACGTCTGGCTCGGGTTGACCGAGAGTGTGACCTCGGTGTTGCCGCGCCAGGCGAAGTCGAGCTCGCTCGGGTCGAGGATCAGGCCGTTGAAGACGAACTCGTCCTGCTGGGCCGGCGTCATCACCACGTTCGTCCCGGGCAGGTAGTACTGCGTCGGATTCGAACCGGGCACGATGTCGGTCACCTCGATGGCACGCCATCCCGGGTAGTCGATCGAGATGCCGGACGGTGTGAACGCCGCACCGGGCCACGAGATCTCATCAGACCACGTCAGCGTCCCGCCCGGCTGGGAGAGAGCGACGTTCGCGGGCGTCGTGGTCGGCTTCACGTCGGGGTTGACCGGCTCCCAGAACAGGTCGATCGGCTCGGCGAGCAGCGTCTGCGACTTCGAGACCGACCACCCGAGGAACGGAGCGTCGCCCACGCACGTGGTGTAGACGACCGCGGCGAAGTCGCGGGTCGGGATCTCGTTGGTGTCGCAGTTGTTCGACTCGACCGCATCGACGTCGGCCTCGACGCACGCCGTGTTGACGAACTCCTCGATCGGTGCCGGAGTCTCCGGCGGCGTGCCGGTGCCGACATCGATCACCTCGGTCTCGACCTCGGTGAACGCGACGGTCACGACGATCTGCGCCGATGCGCCGACGGCGAGCGTCGGGGTGCTGACGATGAGGGTGTTGTCCTCGTCGACGAGCGCCGGCGCGTTGTCGTTGACCCAGCCCGCGGGCAGATCGATCGCCGTCACCTCGAGACGAGCCGGGATCGGGTCGGTGACCACGACGTTCGTCGCCTCGCGCGTTCCCAGGTTCGTCACCGTGAGGACGTAGTCGAACTCGTCGCCCGGCTCGACACTGCCCTGCTCAGGGAGGTTCGAGGCGGTCTTCTCGATCTTGACGTCGTCGTAGTGCACCACCTGGCACCCGCTGTCGTCGTCGGTGTACTCGCCCGACGTGATGGTGCCGACGTTCGGGAGCAGGATGCCCGATTCCCCGGTGTCATCGCACACCACCGGCTCGCCTGCCGGCGGCGCGGTGACCACGACGGTCGCGAACACCCGGTAGGTGTGCACGCCGTCCTCGGGCGTGAGCTCACCGTCGTCGACGACCGTCCAGGTGCCCGAGCCGTCCCACGTCGGGTTCGTCGGGTCGGGGGTGACGTCGTCCCACGCCTCGGCGTGCCAGTCGCCGTCCACCTCGACGCCCGCCGGGAGCACCGGAGCGTCCGTCAGGTCGTAGGCCACCGACTCCGGCAGCGGGTCGGAGTCGGACTCCGGGTACCGCACCGTGACGATGTACTCGATGTCCCACGTGCCGTCGCCGTTGTCGGTCGTCTCGCCGCCGTGCTTCTCGATCGTCGGGAAGACCGGCTCGGAGCAGGCTTCGACCGGGGTGTCCGTCCCGCCCGAGCTCAGCAGCGCGGTGTTCAGGAAGCCTCCGGCCTCGGGAACCTCGCCGCCGATGCAGTCGGTCGTGCCGCCGTCGATCGCCTCCTCGGTCACCGAGGCCACGACGGTCACGACATAGGTGTCGGTCTCGCCGGCGTCGATCCTCTCGTCCTCGGCCAGCTGTGCGGGCTGGTCGGGGGCCGGGAAGGTGCCGGGGCTGAGGTCGCTCGGTCCGGTCCACTCGGCGCTGCCGATGTTGATGTCGCCACCGAACTGCAGCTCGTCCTCGAGGTCGTACTCCGCCGAGAGTCCCTTGGGGTTCAGCGGTCCCTCGGGCGCCAGCGCGACGTCGATCTCGTAGACGATGGTCCAGTCACCCGTCTCGGGATCCTGCGTCGTCGACGTCACCGTCTTCGTCGGCACGGGGTACACCCGGTCCTCGACGGGCATGCAGTCCTCGCCGGGGATCTCGATCTCGCCGATCGAGAGCAGCGCCCTGTTGAAGAACCCGGTCCCCTCTCCCTCGCAGGCTGCGAGGTCGGGGTCGAAGGTGTCGGTGATGTCGACGAGCCACGCGATCGTGTAGACGTGCGGTTCGTCGTCGGCACCCAGCGGCACGTCGGTCACGAAGTCCGTGCCCGCCGTCACCGGGATCGCCGGCCCGTCGGGGTCGGTGTCGGTGCGCTGGGCGACGCCCGAGATCACATCGATGCCTTCCGCGAACTCCGGGGTGTCGGACAGCGAGTAGAACGTGTCGTAGCCGCTGCCGGTGACCCGGAGCTCGTACGTCACGAGCCACTGGGTGGCGTCGTCCTCATCCTGCGTCGCCGAGACACCGATCTTCTGGAACGTCGGCAGCTTCGGCTCTGAGCAGTCGTCCGCGGGGATATCCTCGCCGTTGACCGTCACGACGGCCGTGTTGAGGAAGCCGCCCGCACCGGGTTCTTCGCCGTCCTGGCACACGAGGGTGTCGCCCTCCCAGGCCGCAGCATCCACCGTCGCGTGAACCGTCACCGTGTAGGTGTCGACCCCCGCGTCGCCGGCCCTCGGCGCGAGCACCCGATCCGTCGCCAGCGTGTCGGTCCAGCCCGGGCCCTCGAACGAGTCGCCACCGGTCGGTCCGGCCCACGACGCGTCGTCGATCACGATGTCGCCACCGAACTCGAGCGTGTCGGCCAGGCTGTAGATCGCGGGCAGCTCCGTGGACTCGTTGGTCACGACGACGTCGTAGGTGATCTCCCACGTGCCGTCCGCGAGCTGCTTCGTGCCCGTCACGGTCTTGTCGATCGTGACGCCCGGGCGGTCGATCTCGGCGCAGTCCTCGCTGGTGTTCCCGCCGACGCCGTTGGTGACGGTCGTCGAGTTCCAGATCCCGCCCCCCTCGCTCTGGCAGTCGAGGACGGTGTCGTCGACGGATGCCGCGATCGAGACGGTGCGCGTCACCGTGTAGGTGTGCGTGGCACCGGTGGGGAACACGCCGGTCGCGAGCTGCACGACAGCGTCGCCGTCCCACGCCGGGTTGAGCGTGCCCGAGCCGCCGCCCGCGACCACCGGGCCGGAGGCGGTCCACTCGCCACCGCTCACGCCGGTCGGCAGCGCCTCCGGAGTGTCGGTCACGGAGTACCACAGCGTGAGGCCGGTGGTGTTGGTCACCGAAACCTCGTAGCGCAGCGTCCACTCACCCGTTGCGGGATCCTGGACCGACTCGAGCGCCGTCTTCTGCACCGCCGGCTTCGCCGGCACGGCGCAGCCGCTGTCGCTGTCGGTGCCGCCGGGGAAGGCCACGGTCGCGACGTTGAAGAAGCCACCGCCGTTCTCCGTGCATCGCAGGCCGGACGCGGGAACCGGGTCGACCGTCGAGTTCGCCGTCACCACGTAGGTGTAGACGTGAGCCGCAGCCCCGGTGGCGTTCGCCGCGATCGGCACATCGGTGGTGTCCGGCGAGCCTTCCCAACCCTGCGTGAGGATCTCGAAGCTCGCGTCGAACTGCGGCGCATCGGTCAGCGTGTAGACGCTCGGCAGCGGGTTCGGGTTCGACACCGTCACCTCGTACTCGATCGTCCAGACGCCGCCTGCACCCTGCGCTGCGACGCCGTTCGACTTCACGACCTCGACGGGCACCGGCAGGATCTCGATGCAGTCCTCGTCCGAGACCTCGAAGACGCCGTTCGTGACGACCGTCGTGTTCCAGATGCCGCTGTTCTCGGCCGGGCTCTCCGAACACTTCAGGACGTCAGGGTCGACATCCGTCGTGAGCGTGACACCCGCGGTGACCGTGTAGGTGTGGGTCGCTCCGTTCGGGAGGGTGCCGGTGGCCACCTGCGTTTGGTCGGCGCCGTTCCAGCCGGCCGTCAGCGTCGCGTCGCCGGCATCGGCCGGCACCTTGACCGGGCCCGACACCGCCCACGGCGTCGTCAGGTCGACACCGGTCGGCAGCGCGATCGGCGCGTCGCCGAGCGTGTACGCGAGCGTCATCCCGCTCGTGTTGCTCACCACGACCGTGTACGAGATGCTCCACGCGCCACCCGCGCCAGGAGTCGGAGCCGCGGCGGTCTTCGTCACCGTCGGGGCGCCGGGCTCGGCGCAGCCGTCGTCGCTGGCGGTGCCGCCGGGGTAGGTGATCGAGGCGACGTTGTAGAACGCGCCTCCTTCACCCGGGACGCATTCGAGCTCGGGATCTTCGGTCGCCGAATCGAACGATGCCACGATGCGGTACACGTACTGCTGCGAGCTGTTCGCCGCGATCGCCTTGTTCGGGGTCGGGGCGGTGCCCTGCCACGTGCCGCTGACGACCGAGAAGCCGGTGCCGAGATCAGGCGTGTCCGTGAGCGTGTACACCGTCGCGAAGCTGCTCGCGTTGGTGACCGTCACCGTGTAGTCGATCTGCCAGTTCCCGTCGGCGAGCTGCGTGGCCGTGCCGTCGGTCTTGGTGACCGCGACCGGAGGCAGCACGACGGTGACGCAGCCGGTCGCATCCTTGACGATCTGGCCGGAGGTGACGGTCGCCTTGTTCTTGAGACCCGCCTGCGCTGCGCAGTCACCGATCGGCGTCGCCGTGGTCGTGGGCACGAGCCTGCCGGTGACCGTGTAGGAGTAGCTCGTGTTCGCGGGCAGAGCGCCCTGCCAGATCGTGGCCGACCCGGGCGCGTACGGCGAGGCGGCAGGCGCCGGCGCGCTGCCGACGGCAGCCACGGTCCAGCTGTTCGGGACGAGCGTCCAGCCGGCCGGGGCCGCCGGGAACGCATCGCTCAGCGTCGCCTGCACCGCGGTCGTCGTGCTGGGGTTGCCCACCGTGACCGTGTACTGGATGTTCCATGAGGCATCCGGGTTCTGCGATGCCGGGTTGGTGCCGACCTTCAGGATCGTCGGGAACACCGGCTGCGTGCAGTCCTGCACCGTCGTCGGCTTGCCGTCGACGGTGAGCGTCGCGGTGTTGAGGAACGCCCGCTTCGGCTGGGTCGAGGTGCAGACCGACGAGTCCGCGCCGGCCGCGCTCGGCGCGACGTCGGCGATCACCGTCACCGTGTAGACGTGGGTCGCCAGCGGCAGGCCGCCGTTCGTCTGCGGTGGGAGCGACGCGTTGGTCGCAAGCATCGCGGTTCCGGCCGGCAGTGAGAACGCACCGCTGGTTCCGTTCGGTCCCGTCCAGGCCGCCGACGAGGCGGTGATACCCGCACCCAGCTGCAGCGCGTCGGTGAGCGAGTAGAACAGCGTCGAGGTGCGCGACTCGTTGGTGACGGTGATGTCGTAGACGATCTGCCACTTTCCGGCGTCGGGACCCGCGGCGATCTGCTGCGGCGAACCGGCACGCACCTGCTTGACGATGCTGCCCTCAGCGGGCACGGCGGTGTTCGTGATCTCGCAGGTCACGTTCTTGCCGACGACCGGGACGACGGTGTCGTCGTCGATCGGGAACGCCACGCGCGGGTCGCTGCCCGTCACGTAGCAGCTCCAGTCACCGGGTGTGTAGCCGGACACGTTCTCGCTCTCGGAGAGAACATATTCCGATCCCGGCATGACCGCCCCGGATGCCGTCCCCTGACCGGTCACGGTCGGCTGGCCCTGAGCCGCCGCCGTGAGGGTCCACATGTCGGGAGTCGCCGAGCCGGCGCCGTTCTTGTTGTCGACGATCTTGATGAGCGTCAGCGTCGGCTTGATCGCGCGGTTGGTGAACGTACAGGTGACGTTCGCGCCGTTCGCGACCGTGACGGTCTTGTCCGCGAGCGAGGTCTGTCCGGTCGAGCAGGCGAGGTCGGTCCACTCGTAGCCGGTGATCTGGCTGATCTCGTTCAGCGCGTACACGCCGGCCGGAACGTCCTTCGTCTCGTTGTGGTTGAACGTCAGCGTCGCGTCCTGGCCGCGCTTCGCGGTGAGCTTCTGATTCCAGTCGGCCGGGACCGCCGAACCGCCGTTTGCAGCGTCGAGGACCTTGATCAGGGTGAGCTTGCCCGGCTTGTCATCGTTCGTGAAGGTGCAGGTCACGTCGTCGCCCGGCTCGAGCTTCAGCGTCGGGCTGTCCTTCGTCGTGTTCGGATGACCCGTGCAGGAAAGCTTGGTCCAGTCGTAGCCGCTCGGCCCGTTCGCCTCACCGAGGGTGTAGCCCTCGTTCGCCACGACATCGCCGCTGACACCGGTCGTGCCGCTCAGGTTCGGGCCGTCCGGGGAGGTCGCCGTCAGCGTCCACGCGGTGTTCTGCGCGGTGCCGCCGTTGTCGTTCACGACCTCCTTCACGAGCGTCAGCTTCGGGGCGTCGTCGTCGTTCACGAACCGGTAGATGTCGTTCGCGAGGGCGTCGACCGTGATCTGCCAATTGCCCGCGCCGTTCTTCTGCGGGTACTTCGTGGGATCCGGGTTCGCGACGACGTCCACCCAGGTGCCGCCCACGAACTGCTGCAGCTTCTGGAAGGAGTAGCCCGTCACCGTGGACTCGGTCAGCGTGTAGACGTGGTCCGGGCGCACCCAGAACCGGCTCGCCTCGACGAAGACGCCGGACCCGGTGACGGTCTCGGGTGTGAGGCCGGCGAGGGTCGCGGGGGTCGCTGTGAGCTGCCAGTCGGAGGGGGTCTTGTCGCCGCCGTTGTCGTTGACGACGCTCTTCAGGAGCGTGAGCTGTGCACTCTGGTTGGTCAGCGTGCACGCCACTCGGAAGCCGAGCGGAACATTGACGCCGCCGTTGATGCCGTCGGAGTATCCGCTGCCAGGCCAGGGGTCGCCGTCGGCCTCGATTCTGATACAGGTCGCCGAACCGGTCGAGGCCGGGTTGGACTGCGACGACGTCCGGTTGTCGATCTGCTCATAGCGCGGGTCGCCGTCCTCCTCGAACAGCTGATAGCGCGCGTCCGGTGTGACCGGCTGGTTGGTCGCCGCGGCTGTTCCGGTCGCGCCCGAGAATCCGGGCAGCGCAGGAGCGGGCACCGGCGACCCCGCGAGGAACTGAGCATGGAGATCCCACGTCGACACGTCACCGGGTCCGTTCGCCACCTCCTTGATGAGCGTGAGGCGGCTCTGGCAGGTGACGGTGTTGGTGATCGTCGCGGTGTTGTGCTGCTGCGTGAGCTGCATCTGGTAGCCGGAGCCCAGCATGATGTCCGTCGGTGACCCGTTGAGCGTCGTGATCTTCGCGACGTTGGTGCACATCGTCGGATCGATCAGCGTCACAGACTCGTTGATCGTGGCGCTCCCGTTCTGGGTGTAGCCGGTGCGCGTCACGCCCCAGCCCTGGTTCGTCGCCCCCGCGGCACCCGGACCGGTGAGGGTCAGCTGCGCCGACAGGCCCGCCGGCTGCGCGCCGTTGGGGTACTCGACGCCGTTGACCTTCCACACCTTGCTGACGGTCAGATCGGCCTCCGGGTTGGGGGCGCGGTTGTAGACGATGCAGTTGATCGCCTCGGTGCTCGGCACCGTGACGGTGAACCCATTCGTCGGATTGCCGGTCGGAACCACGTTCTGTTGGGTGTTCAGGTTCGTGCACACCGCGTTCTGTCCACCGACGGGTTGGAGGGTGAAGCCCGGGTGCTGCGTCTCGGTGACCGTGACCGACGCGTTCGACGTTCCGCCGGGGAACGTGAGCGGGAAGGTGACGGTGCCCGTGTTGTCGTCGATCGTGGTGCGCGACGCGTTGGGGGTCGTGACACCGGCCGTGTTGATCTGGCTGGTGAAGGTCCAGTCGGCACCGGCAGGCGTGGCACCCTGGATCGAGCCCTGCGGCGCGTTGCTCGGGACGATCATCTTCGTCACGGTCAGCGAGCCGGCGCAGTTGCCGAGGGCGAGGTTGCGCAGCGCCGTGCCGACGGAGCTGTAGTCCGCTGTCTGGTAATAGTCGGCCACCTGGCCGTTGCTGCCGTTGTAGGCGGTCGGCCCGGAGATCGCACGCAGGTTGAGCGAGTTCGTCGCGCCCGTCGCACCCGCCCCGACACCGAAGGCGAGCACCCGGGTGCCGGCCGCCTTCAGGGCGTTGGCCGAGTAGATGCCGTTCTCGGTCTCACGGAAGCGGTTGTCGCTGCCGCTGCCCTGGTAGGGCTGGTTGTACGTGGTCGGGTTGCCGTCGGTGATGACCACGGCGACGTCGAACTTGTTGTCTCCGGTGTTGGACGAGGCTGCGATGCCGAGACCGCGGTCCCAGTTCGTGCCGCCCGAGGACGTCCACCCTGCGTAGCGGTTCTTGAACGTCGTGCCCTGCCCAGCGGTCGACACGGACACCAGGTCGGGGTAGTTCTGCGCTGCGCCCGCCCCGGGTGTCTGCCACGAGAACGAGAACAGCGACATGCGCGAGGGCGTGCCCTGCAGGGCGTCGACGAAGGTGTTCGCCGCCTGCTTGAGGTTCGGCAGCGCATCCCCCACCGAGCCGGAGATGTCGAGGATCAGCGCGACATCGAGACCACATGCAGGGGCGAGCGTCGGGTTGTTGCGCGACTGCTGCCAGATGCCCTGCGACGCGTTGTAGGCCGAGCCCGAGTCGAGCATGAGCTGGGCGGCGTTCAGCGACGAATAGGAAGTGGTCCCCTGCAGACCGACTTTCATGCGGAACTGGTAGGCGAGTGCCGAGCCGCTGCCGGAGGCGCCGCCGACGCGCAGCGTCGGGTTGGCGTAGTAGCCGGCGGGGACGCTGTACTGCACGACCCACGGGCGGGTGCCGTTGTTCGCGCCGCCGGGCTGCGTAGCCGGCACGGTGAAGACGCAGTCGCCGTTGGCGTCCGAGACGCAGCGCGCCCAGCCCGCACCGTCGCCTGCGACGCCGTCGGCGCGAGCGCCGCTCGGAGCGCCGTTGCTGTCGCTCTGGAGGTGGAGGACGACTCCCATCAGGTTGGTGACGCCCGTGACTCCGGTGCGGTCCGAGCCGGCCTTCACTGTGATGGTCGCCTGCTGCGGCGCACTGTAGGTGTGCGTGAACGTACAGGCAGCGACGAGGTTCTGGTCGGCACCGCCCTCGTACGCCAGGGTGTTGGGCTGGGTGAATCGCAGCCGGGTGTTGCCGTTGGTGTCGTTCAGCGTGCAGCTGAGAACGCTGACGTAGTTCGCGGTGTCGCCGTTGCCCGTCGCGGTGAGCGTGTACGTGCCCGGCTTCGACACGCGGCGCTGCTGGCCGCTCGTGAAGACGTAGTCGTTGTCGGGCGAGCTGCCGTCGGCGAGGAGCGCCCAGTCGTCGGTCGACGCAGGGCCGCCGCCCACGATGATGTTCGTCATCGTGAGCGTGCCGCAGACCGCATTGCCGCCGGCGCAGTCGGCCGCGACGAGCGCGAGCGGCGCGACGAGGTTCTGCTCGGGCGCCGCGATACGCGCCTGGGGCTCCTGCTGCTCGGGCTGCGGTTCCGTCGACTCCGGCGCCGGAGCCGGCTCAACGGGAGCGGGTTCTGCCGGAGCGGGCTCGGACGGGGCGGGCGCCGGGTCAGACGGCGCCGGCTCGGCCGGCGTCTCCTCCGCAGGGGGCGTCGTGTCGCCCGAGGGAGTCGTCTCCTCGGCGGTCGGCGTCGGCGTCGGCACGACGTCGGCGATCGCCGGGGTGACCCCGGTGAACATCAGCGCGCCCGCCAGCAGCGTCGCGATGCCACCGGCGTACCACCGGTGCCTCATCGTCAGCTTGCGGTCGCGCTCGCGCGCCTCCCGAAGCCCCCGCCGCACTCCCGAGCGCGCCGAACCGTCAATTCCCCAGTGCCCAGACATCAAGGTTTCCCCTTCTCGCTGATGTCAGCTCAAGGGGACCCCGAATTTCCCGGTCAGGCTCCCCAAGTGTGCGTTCCCATCCGGTGTTGACTCCCCAGTCGCACCGGACGCACGTAGCCCACGGTCAAGCTATCGGCGCGCCGATCGAGACGTCAAGTCCCAATAGTCACGCCGAGATCACGATCGCCTCAGGAAACGCGAAAGCGGCCCGGGTCTCCCCGGGCCGCTCCCTGAATGCTGCCGCTATTGGTTGCCGACCGCTCCGTCGACGTTCCCGCGGACGTCGTCGACCGTTCCGTGGTGCTCCTCCGGCACGACCTTCTTGGCGAGATCGGAGGCACCGTCGAGCACCTTGTCGCTGATGTCCTCGGCCTGCTCGGACTTCAGGAACTCGCCGATCTTGTCCTTGTTCTGCTCGTAGAGGTCCTTGCCCTGGTTGACGAGGTCTTCGAAACCGCCCATGCTCACTCCTTCGCACGCCCCCGGCGAGGCGTCCAGACCCATACTGTCGCGACGGATGCTGCGGCGGTACCCCGTCGCTCGTCAACCGCCCGCACGGGAAGAAGACGCCCGGAACGCGGAGAAGCCCCCGGGATCACTCCCGGGGGCTTCTCGCAGCAGTGCGCGAAGAACTTACTTGATGATCTTCGTGACCGTGCCGGCGCCGACGGTGCGGCCACCCTCACGGATGGCGTAGCCGAGGCCCTCCTCCATGGCGATCGGCTGGATCAGCTCGACCGTCATGTCGGTGGTGTCGCCGGGCATGACCATCTCGGTGCCCTCGGGCAGCGTGATGACGCCGGTGACGTCGGTGGTGCGGAAGTAGAACTGCGGACGGTAGTTCGTGAAGAACGGGTTGTGACGGCCGCCCTCCTCCTTGGACAGGATGTACGCCGTGCCCTCGAAGTTGGTGTGCGGGGTGACCGAACCGGGCTTCACGACGACCTGGCCGCGCTCGACGTCGTCACGCTTGGTGCCGCGCAGGAGCAGACCACAGTTCTCGCCGGCCCAGGCCTCGTCGAGCTGCTTGTGGAACATCTCGATACCGGTGACGATCGTCTTCTGCGTCGGGCGCAGACCCACGATCTCGACCTCGGAGTTGATGGCCAGCGTGCCACGCTCGGCGCGGCCCGTGACGACCGTGCCACGGCCGGTGATGGTGAAGACGTCCTCGATCGGCATGAGGAACGGCTTGTCCTTGTCGCGCACCGGGTCGGGGATCGACTCGTCGACCGCCTCCATGAGCTCGAGGATCTTGGCGGTCCACTCGGCGTCGCCCTCGAGAGCCTTGAGGCCCGAGACGCGGACGACCGGAGCGTTGTCGCCGTCGAAGTCCTGCGACGAGAGCAGCTCGCGGACCTCGAGCTCGACGAGCTCCAGGATCTCCTCGTCGTCGACCATGTCCGACTTGTTCAGCGCGACGAGCAGGTAGGGCACGCCGACCTGCTTGGCGAGCAGCACGTGCTCACGCGTCTGAGCCATCGGGCCGTCGGTGGCGGCGACCACGAGGATCGCGCCGTCCATCTGAGCGGCACCGGTGATCATGTTCTTGATGTAGTCGGCGTGACCCGGGGCGTCGACGTGGGCGTAGTGACGCTTCGGGGTCTCGTACTCGACGTGCGAGATGTTGATCGTGATACCGCGCTGACGCTCCTCGGGAGCCGAGTCGATCGACGCGAAGTCGCGCTGCACGTTGGTGGCCGACGGGTACTTGTCGGCGAGCACCTTCGAGATTGCGGCGGTGAGCGTGGTCTTGCCGTGGTCGACGTGACCGATCGTTCCGATGTTCACGTGCGGCTTGGTGCGCTCGAACTTGGCCTTAGCCACTGGGTCCTCCTCAGGACGTTCGTGTAGAGGTTCCGGGCGCTGGTGTGCGCCGGTCGTCTACGGGGATATCTCCACCTTAGTAGAGACGGTTCTGGTGATTCTGTGTGAAGTTGTGCCGTCGGGATGCCTCGTCACCGAGGCATCCCGACGGAAAAGGGTTACTCGCCCTTGACCTTCTGGACGATCTCGTCGGCCACGTTGCGAGGAACCTCGGCGTAGCTGTCGAACTCCATCGAGTACACGGCGCGGCCCGAGGTCTTCGAGCGCAGGTCGCCGATGTAGCCGAACATCTCGGACAGCGGGACCAGCGCACGGACGACCTTGACGCCCTGGGCGTCCTCCATCGACTGGATCTGGCCACGACGCGAGTTCAGGTCGCCGATGACGTCACCCATGTACTCCTCGGGAGTACGCACCTCGACCGCCATGAGCGGCTCGAGGATGACGGGGTTCGCCTTGCGGACGGCCTCCTTGAAGCCCATGGAGCCAGCGATCTTGAACGCCATCTCGGACGAGTCGACGTCGTGCGACGCGCCGTCCATGAGGATCGCCTTCACGCCCACCATGGGGTAGCCGGCGAGCACGCCGACGTTCATGGCGTCCTGGAAGCCCTGGTTGGTCGGCTCGATGTACTCGCGCGGGATCCGGCCACCGGTGACCTTGTTCTCGAACTCGTACGTCTTGTCGGCCGTGACCTCGAGGGGCTCCAGCGCGAACTGGATCTTCGCGAACTGGCCCGAGCCACCGGTCTGCTTCTTGTGGGTGTAGTCGTGACGCTCGACGGTCTTCTTGATCGTCTCGCGGTACGCCACCTGGGGCTTTCCGACGTTGGCCTCGACCTTGAACTCGCGCTTCATGCGGTCCACGAGGATGTCGAGGTGCAGCTCGCCCATGCCCTTGATGACCGTCTGGCCGGTCTCGGCGTTCTGCTCGACGCGGAACGTCGGGTCCTCTTCGGCGAGCTTCTGGATCGCGAGACCCAGCTTCTCCTGGTCGGCCTTGGTCTTGGGCTCGATGGCGACCTCGATGACCGGCTCCGGGAACGTCATCGACTCGAGGACGACCTGGTTGGCGCTGTCGGCCAGGGTGTCACCGGTGGTGGTGTCCTTGAGGCCGATGACCGCGTAGATGTGGCCCGCGGTGACCGAGTCGACCGGCATCTCCTTGTTGGCGTGCATCTGGAAGATCTTCCCGATGCGCTCCTTCTTGCCCTTGGTCGCGTTGACGACCTGGGCACCCGAGTCGAGGTGACCCGAGTAGACGCGGATGTAGGTGAGGCGACCGAAGAACGGGTGCGTCACGATCTTGAACGCGAGCGCCGCGAACGGCTCGTCGCGGTCGGCGTGACGCTCGATGATGACCTCTTCGTCCTTCGGGTCCTTCGCCTCGATGGCGGGGACGTCGAGGGGCGACGGGAGGTAGTCCACGACGGCGTCGAGCATCGGCTGCACGCCGCGGTTCTTGAACGCCGAGCCGCAGAGCACGGGGTAGAGCTCCGAGGCGATGGTGAGCTTGCGGATTGCGGCCTTGATCTCGGCGACCGTGAGCTCCTCGCCGCCGAAGTGCTTCTCGAGAAGCTCCTCGTCGGACTCGGCGACCGTCTCGAGAAGGATCTCGCGGTACTCCGCGGCCTTGTCGGCGAGGTCGGCCGGGATCTCCTGGATCTCGTACTTGGCGCCCATGGTCACGTCGCCCTTGGCGTCGCCGGGCCACACCAGCGCGCGCATCTCGACGAGGTCGACGACGCCCACGAAGTCGCTCTCCGAGCCGATGGGCAGCTGGAGCACGAGCGGCTTGGCCTTCAGGCGGTTGACGATGGTGTCGACCGTGAAGTAGAAGTCGGCGCCCAGCTTGTCCATCTTGTTGACGAAGCAGATGCGGGGAACGTCGTACTTGTCGGCCTGACGCCAGACGGTCTCGGACTGGGGCTCGACGCCCTCCTTGCCGTCGAAGACGGCGACCGCGCCGTCGAGGACGCGCAGCGAACGCTCGACCTCGACCGTGAAGTCGACGTGGCCGGGCGTGTCGATGATGTTGATCTGGTTCTTGTTCCAGAAGCACGTGACGGCGGCCGACGTGATCGTGATGCCGCGCTCCTGCTCCTGCTCCATCCAGTCGGTGGTGGCAGCGCCGTCGTGCGTCTCGCCGATCTTGTGGTTGACGCCCGTGTAGAACAGGATGCGCTCGGTCGTCGTCGTCTTGCCGGCATCGATGTGCGCCATGATGCCGATGTTGCGGACCTTGTTGAGGTCGGTGAGCACTTCTTGTGCCACGGGGTGTCCTTAGCTGTTGAAGGTGGTTCTGGGCGGGCGGCCCTTCGACAGGCTCAGGGACCGGCGAACCGGTCGCTGAGCCTGTCGAAGCGGCTCACCAGCGGTAGTGCGCGAAGGCGCGGTTCGACTCGGCCATCTTGTGGGTGTCCTCGCGGCGCTTGACCGCGGCACCGAGGCCGTTCGAGGCGTCCAGGATCTCGTTCTGGAGGCGCTCGGTCATCGTCTTCTCACGACGGCCCTTGGCGTAGCTCACGAGCCAGCGGAGGGCGAGCGTGTTGGCGCGGTGAGGCTTGACCTCGACCGGCACCTGGTAAGTCGAGCCACCGACGCGGCGCGACTTGACCTCGAGGGTCGGGCGCACGTTGTCGAGCGCCTTCTTGAGCGTGGCGACGGCGTCCTGGCCGTTCTTCGCCTCGACACCCTTGAGGGCGTTGTACACGATCGACTCGGCGAGCGACTTCTTGCCGTCGACGAGGATCTTGTTCACGAGCTGGCTGACGATCGGTGCGCCGTAGACCGGGTCGTTGACGACGGGGCGCTTCGGGGCGGGTCCCTTACGAGGCATCTTTCTCAGCCCTTCTTCGCGCCGTAGCGGCTGCGAGCCTGCTTACGGTTCTTGACTGCCTGGGTGTCGAGCGCACCGCGGACGATCTTGTAGCGGACACCGGGGAGGTCCTTCACACGACCGCCGCGGACCAGCACGAGCGAGTGCTCCTGCAGGTTGTGGCCCTCGCCGGGGATGTACGCGGTGACCTCGGTGCCGTTGCGGAGCTTGACACGGGCGACCTTGCGCATCGCCGAGTTCGGCTTCTTCGGGGTGGTCGTGTACACGCGGGTGCAGACACCCGCCTGCTGCGGGTTCGCCTTGAGCGCCGGCGCCTTGGTCTTCGAGACCTTGGGCGAGCGACCCTTGCGAACCAACTGCTGAATGGTTGGCACGTTCTCTCCTTGTTGTGCTGCACGGTGACAGCGTCGTGGTCTCCCCCGCGGCATCCGGATCTTGCGATTCGTGACGCTGCGGGCTCACGCTGACCCACCGACGCGCCAGAATGGCTGACGCGCTTCTTGTTGGTGGGTATGCCGTGGGGGTGGCCTGTTCGCAGGCCTTTCCCTGAGATGCGGCGCCCGCCCGGCCGCCGACACGCCGAGGCACGTCGGACGGCGCGCGTGAGCGCACACCCGATCCATGATACGTGGGTTTCGGGGGTCGGGCAAACGCGCAAGCACGTCGCGAGCCGGACGCGCCGACGACACGCCGAGGCAGGGCCGACAGCGCCCGCGAAGCACGCCCGTCAGGCGATCGTCAGCAGGACGGTGAGCGCGAGCGCAGCCACGACGATGAGGACGGATGCCGCAGCCACGACCGTGACGGCCCGCCGGCGTCTGCGGCGCCGGTGGGCGGCGTCCGCGGCCGCCGTGTCGACGTAATCCTGGGGCCCGCGCCGGGCCGTCCCTGCGCGGGAGACGACTGCCGGGGGAACGGGGCGCGCGCGATACGAGGCCGTGCCCGAGCCGGGCACCGCCGCCCTGCGGCCGGCGGGCTCAGCCGCGAGCGCCGCATCCACGGGACGGACGGATGCTGCGCGCCCGCCGTCAGAGCGGGCTGCGACGTCGTCCGGCGCCGGCGGGTGGGCCGTCCGGCGCGGTCCGGGCGGCGCGGGCTCGGTCGCCGCCTGGGTGGGCACCTCGGAGTCCGACGGCACGCTCGACCGCGCAGACACGACGGTGTCGTCGTGCTCTCCCAGCCGCCCCGACGACCGTCGCGAGGGCAGAGTCCGATCGTCGGGCGCGTCGTCCTGCTCCGGCTCGGGGGTCCGGCGGCGCGAGAGGGCGGTGCGCTCGTCGTCGGGGTCGATCACCCGTCGCTCCGCCGCAGCCGCACCTCGGCGTCGCCGAGCAGGAACCGGTCGCCGGCCTCGACCTCCTCGCCGGGAGGGGCCTCGACCTCGGTGCCCATCACGGTCGCGAAGAGCACGCCGTTGGTGGAGTCGAGGTCGGTGACGTACCAGCGGTCGTCGCGCAGCTCGAGGCGCGCGTGCGTCTTGGAGACGGTGCCGTCCTGGATCGAGACGAGCTGCGCGCCGGGGAAGTCGGGGTCGCCGGCGGGCCGGCGGCCGAGGATGACGACCTCGGCCGAGAGCGCGACCGGATCGCCGGTCGGCGGCACCAGGGTCCAGTCGGTGCGCTTGCGGCGGGCGATGATCGTCTCTTCGAGGAAGTCCTGCTCGTGGGGGATCTCGGGCTTGGCGTGGAACGCCGACACCGACGACCGCGCCGAGCGGGGGGATCCGGCGTCGGGGGCGCCGACGATCGCCGACACCGGGCCGGACGCCTCGGGGAAGGCCTCGGCCTCGCTCATCGGCGAGCGCGCGGGCGCCCACGGCTCGCGCTCGCCCTCGGCCGCCGGGGTCGCGGGCACGCGCGTGACCGGTGGCCGCGTGATGCCCTCCTCACCCGTGGTCGCGGCCTCGGGCGCCACCAGCGGCTCCGACCCGTTGCGGCCGACGGCCGGCGCCGGGGCCGGCGACGGGTCCGGTGCGGGTGGGACGGACGCGAGCGGCGAGGCGGGGACGGCGGAGATCGGCGCCGGCGCCCCGGGCACCGCGCCGGTGACCTCTGCGCTCAGGTCGACGCCGTCGAGCGCGAAGCCCTGCCACGGATCGGTCTCGGGCCCGCCGGACTCGCCGCCGGCCGCGGACACGGGGCGGCCGGGCAGCGGAGGCGGCGTCCACCCGGCGGCGGGCGGCGCGGCCTCCGCGTCGGCGGACGCCTCGGCCGCCGCGGAAGGCGACGCGACGGGCGCCGCGGGCGCGACCGTCGAGGCGGGCGTCGGTGCAGCGGGCGCCGCAGCCGGGGCCGGTGCGGGAGGGGCGTACGAGGGCGGCGGCGGCGCGAATGCCGCGACCGCATCCGTGGGCAGGGGTGGGATCGAGGTCGGCGCCGGCGGGTACGGGGTCGGCACGCCGGCCTGCGGCCGCGGTGTGGGGAACGGCGGCAGCGGGGGCGGCGTCGTCGCCTCGCCCGAGGTGCGACGCACGCCGGCTCCGACCGCGCCGCGGGTCGCGGCATCCGTCTCGCGTCCGACCCAGCGCGCGCTCCCCCAGCCGACGATCGACGCCCACACCGGGAACAGCAGGAAGCCGAGCACGGTCATGCCGGCGCCGAAGCCGAAGGCGACGCTGACGCGGAACAGCGCGATCGCCCAGACCACCAGGAACGCGAGGTTGACGAACGGGATGAACGCCAGGATCACGAGCCACGGCGAGAGTCCGGCGAGCTGCAGGACCACGATCGTGTTGAGGATCGGCACCCACGCCTTCCAGGCCTCGACGCCGGACTTGCGGAACACCGCCGACAGCGCGAGCGCGGTCCAGACGTAGAGACCGGCGAACAGCAGCAGGCTGATCAGCGTTCCGAAGACGACGGCGGTGGCATCGGTGGCGTTCATGGCATGGGACGCACGGGCTCGGCCCGTCGTCTCCCCCTTTCGGCGAATCGCGCGCGGCCGCCCGGTTCGGGCGCCATCGGACGGAACAACGATCTCAACGATACGGTCGCGAGCGCCCCACGCCAGAACCCGCGTTCACGCCGGAACCTGCGCCGCTCGGCATCGACGGCCTCCCAGTAGCGTCGCGCCTCGCCGTCGGGGAGGTCCGCGTGCGAGAACACCGCGCGGTCGGCGTCGCGCGCGAGCGCCGCTCCGGCGGGCGTCGCGAAGGCGGCGGCGAGTTCGCTGCGCGTCGCGGTCCGGGGTGCCGCGCGACCGCTGTCGAGGGCAGCGTCGACGTACTCGTCCCAGCCGCCGGCGATGCGGGTCGCGGGCGTGCCGGTGCGCCGACGCGACCGGCGTCGCGCCGCCTTCGTGCCGATCACGATGAGGAACGGGCCGAGTGCGAGCACGAGCACGACCAGCGCGATCCCGCCGAACCGCAGCAGCGGCCAGAGCCACGCGAGGTCGGCGCCCGCGTCGTCGTCGGCGGGGCGGTCGGAGGCGGAGTCCTCCTGAGCGGGATCCGGCGGCACGACCTCCTCGACCGAGTCTGGGCGCACCTCGGTGACGTTCTCGGGGTCGCGCTGCTCGGTCACGTCGAGGCTCGGCGACTTCGCATACTGCGGCGTCACGTCGACGGCGACCCACTCACCGGCGGCGGACTGCACCTCGGTCCACGCGGTGAGGTGCTGCGCGCGGCACGCGCCGTCGTCGCAGGTCGCGAGTCCGGGCTCGGCGGAGGCCAGGCGTGCGCCCAGCACGACGCGGGAGGGGAATCCGAGTTCACGGGCGATGAGCGCCGCGGCGACGGCGAACTGCTCGTCGTCGCCGACCGCGGCGACGTAGTTGCCGGATGCGGCGGCCCGCGGGTCCGTCTCCCGCTCGAGCAGGCGCGCGAACATCGTGTCGACGCGGGCCAGCGAGTGGCCCGAGGCACTGGGCTGGAAGGTGTAGTCCGGCAGCGCCGCCACCCACGCCGGCTCCTGGTCGCCCTCCGCGAGTCCGTGGCTGAGATACCCGCGATCGCGCAGCAGTTCGACCAGGCCCGCGAGGGCTGCGCCGCCGGTACCGGTCATATGCTCGTCGATCCACGCGCGCAGGCTCTCGGGCGCCCCGACGCCACCGGGGCTTCCCGGCGGCTCGAGCTCGGCGAGCTCGGGCGTCTCGGGCTCGACGCCGCGCAGCACCAGGCCGTCGCCGGCCTCGAAGCCCCCGCCGGCGGTCTGCACCCCGGCCGAGGCGGCGGCGTTGTAGTAGAACCGGTCGGCCAGCGATGCGGACCGGTCGCCGTCGAACTCCACGGTCTCCAGGCGGCCCGTGGTGGGCATCCAGATCCCGTCCCACGCGTCGATCTCGACGCGCGCCTGGACCGGCGTGCCTTCGCCGGCGTCGAGGGCCGACGGCACGCGCACGAACCGGCCGGCGTCGACGGCGCCCTCGCCGCCCGAGCGGAAGACCTCGCCGTCGTACGCGTCGAGGGTCGCGATGCGCACGCGCTCGGGCAGCGTGCCGACGACGCCGTCGGTCACGACGGGCTCGACGGTGAAGAGCACGTCGTCGGCGCGGGCGTCGGCGAAGAGCGCGCGGTACTGCGAGAGCGGGCTCACCTCGGCCGACAGATCGATGTCCGGGCCGACGGCCGAGCGCAGCACCTCGCGCTCCGCGCCGCGGGCGGCGAACGGCACGACCGCCACCGCGACCCCGAGGGCGACGACCACCATGCCCGCGCCGAGCGCGGTGCGACGCCGGTCGGCCGCGGAGGGTCGGCGCGAGATGCGGACGCCGCTCGATGCGGCCGCACGCTGGAGCGCGCGGACGCGCTCGTCGTGCGTGCGCCAGGCGAGCCACAGGAGACTCGCGACGAGGCCGGCAGCGCCGACGACCGTCTCGACCGGTGCGTAGAGGAAGACGGGGCCGAGCGCGAGCGGGGCGCTCACCACGGTGCGGCCGAAGAAGAGCCCGAATGTCACCATGCCGAGGGCCACCGGCACCGCGGCGTAAGCGGTGCGGTCCTCCCGCCACGCGAGCAGCAGCACCGCGCACGTGCCGACGAGGAACACGACCAGCGCGGGGACGAGCAGGTTGCGGTACGACCCCACCGGCAGCTCGACGGTGACGAGGTCCTTCCAGCCCAGCACGAGCCCGCTCGCCAGCTCGCCGAACCCGCGAACCACGTCGTCGGGCGTGCCGAGGCGCGAGGGCACCGCGAGCGGGACCCCGACGAGCAGCACGGCGAGGGCGAGAGCAGCGGCGACCGCCCAGCCGTTCCAGCGCCGCCACCGCGCCGTCGCGGCGATCGCGCCCCCCAGCAGGGTTCCGACGACGACGAGGAGCGTGAAGCTGCCCGAGCGGTAGATGGGCCAGGCGGCGACGGCCGCGACGACGGCGATCACGGCGGCGAAAGCGGTGCCCACCCGCACGTGGGCGGGGATGCGGGGCGTGCGCAGGCCCAGCGCGTCGAACGCGCCGCGGGGCGCAGCATCCGTCTTCGCCGTCACCGGGATCGACCCGCTCACGATGTCGCTCCCCGCAGCAGGAGGCCCGAGAGGTCTTCGAGGGTGCCGACGGTGAGCACCGTCATGCCCGACAGCTGCTGCATGCGCGGGTGGGCCCGCTCGTCGCAGATGAGCCCGACCACGCTCGTGTCGGCCGGGAAGGCGAGGGCGGCCTGCTGCAGCCGGGTGAGCGGCACGCGCGAGCCGACCACGACGAACGCGATCGACAGCCGCTCGCCCGACTCCGCGGTGAGCCGGCACACCTCGCCGACCGGCATCGTGCTCTCGAGCAGGTCGACGCCGCTGAAGCCGTCGAGCATCGGACGGGGCGCGGCCGCGGGGATGTGGCGGATCGCGCGCAGCCGCCCGCGCACGACGCGCGGGATCTCGGATCCTGTCACGATCTGCACGTCGCGCGCGTCGTGCACGGCACGCAGGCCCAGCGACGCGGCGCACGACACGGCGAGCTCGAACTCGTCGGCGTCCGCGTACTCGGCCTGCGAGACGCCGAGCACGACGGCCATGCGGGAGCGGCGGGACTCCTCGTACTGCCGCACCATCAGGCGCCCGGTCTTCGCCGTGGAGCGCCAGTGGATCTGCCGCCGCGAGTCGCCGGGGGCGTACTCGCGGATCGCGTGGAACGACATGTCGGCGTCGACCAGGCGCCGCGTCGGCGCGCCCTCGAGGTCGCGGATGAGCCCGGCGCTCGTCGACGGCAGCGAGACCGTGCGCGGGTGGACGTACAGGTCGTGCACGTCCGGGAACGAGTGCTCGCTGCGCAGCATGCCCACCGGGTCGCTGCGCACGGTCGTCGCGGGACCCACGGTCACGATGCCCCGCGGGAGCCCGGGGATGTCGAGCGGCTGCTCGACCCAGTGACCGGGCCTCAGCAGGGGGACGCCGAACTCGACGAGGCCGGCGCCCACCGGGATGTCGACGCGGCCCGGCAGGGCCGTGCGGTGACCGTCGTTGCGCACCATGATGCGCCCGGCGACACCGTCGCCGGCCACGATCCGCTCGTGGGTCAGCGACAGGTCGACGTCGTACGCGCGGGCGCCGAAGAGGAACGGCACCGCGGCGAGGAGAAGGACGACGGATGCTGCGCCCGCGACCATGAACTCGACCCAGCCGAAGACGAGGCCGAGCACGAGTCCCACGGTCGCCGCGACCGCCACGAGGACGCCCGCCGGCCGGATGGTCTGCGCCGCCCACTCCGCCGCGGCCGTGATGCCCGAGCCCGCCGCCCGCCACGCGCCCGTCCACCACACCGCGGCGCGCACGAACGCGCGCCCGCGGCGCGACTCGGCGACGCTCGTGGCCGTGGCGGTCACGTGCGTGCGGCCGGTCGTGCCGGTGGACTGGACGGTGCGCGTGATGCGCGGCTCCACCGTGCCGGTGGAGCCGCCGCGGCGCTCGGGGACGCTCATACCGCTTCGCGCCTCGAGGGCGGTGCGACGTCGAGGAGCACCTGCCCGACCACGGTCTCCTGCGTGACGCCGTCGAACTCGGCCTCGGGGTGCAGGATCAGGCGGTGCGACAGCACCGGCACCGCGAGCGTCTTCACGTCGTCGGGGGTCGCGTAGGTGCGCCCCTGAGACGCGGCGCGAGTGCGCGCGGCATGCGTGAGGGCGAGGGCGCCGCGGATGCTGACACCCAGACGCACCTCGTCCGCCGACCGGGTTCCGTCGACGAGGCGGGCGATGTAGTCCAGCACCAGGGCATCGACGTAGACGTCGGCGGCGAGGTCGGCCATGCCGACCAGCGCCTGCGGCGTGATGATCGGCGCGAGCTCGGCGGTCGCGATCGCCGCACCGTCGAGGATGCGCACCGTCGCGGCGTGGTCGGGGTAGCCGAGCGACGTGCGCATCATGAAGCGGTCGAGCTGCGCCTCGGGGAGGCGATACGTGCCGGCCTGCTCGACCGGGTTCTGCGTCGCCAGCACGAGGAACGGCACGCCCGCTTCGCGCGAGACGCCGTCGATCGTGACCTTTCCCTCCTCCATCACCTCGAGCAGGGCCGATTGCGTCTTCGGGCTCGCGCGGTTGATCTCGTCGGCGAGCACGATGTTCGCGAAGATCGGGCCTGCGTGGAACTCGAACACGCCCTCCTTCTGGTCGTAGACGCTCAGCCCCGTGATGTCACTCGGCAGCAGGTCGGGCGTGAACTGGATGCGCGTGTTCGTCCCCTGCACCGACTGCGCCATCGCCCGCGCGAGGGAGGTCTTGCCCGTGCCCGGCACGTCTTCGAGGAGCACGTGGCCGTCGCTGAGCATCGCGGTGAGCACGAGCTCGACGACGTGGCGCTTGCCGAGCACGGCGCGCTCGACGTTGTCGGCGATCTGCCCGAACGTCTGCGCGAACCAGTCGGCCTGCTCCTGCGTGATGGTCATGTGGTGTGTCCTCTGTCGTGTGGGTTCGTGGAAGGTTCGGGTCAGGGCGCCGGGGCGGGGTTGCCGTTGTTCGGCTGGCACACTGCCGAGAACTCGGTGCTCGCGGGGGCCAGCCCCCAGCCCTGGGCGTCCCAGTTCACGGTCACCGAGATGCCCTCCACCCGCTCCGCGCCGACCGGCACGTCCCAGGTGCCGGCGGTGTGCGTGAGCAGCCTGTTCTGCGCGTCGTAGTACCGCAGTCCCGCGTTGCCGAACGCGAAAGCGGCCGAAGACCCGTTCGGGGCGTTGGAGGACTGACCGCGGGTGGTCAGCGGGCTGCCGCCGACGCACGAGGCCGCCTCCCAGCTCGCCTGCACCTGGTACGGGGCGCTGCCGGCGCGCGGCGTCACGGTCGACCAGTTCGTGGCGGTGCCCCAGAACTCGTGCACGTAGCGGACCTGGATGCCGGGATCGCGGCCGAAGACCGTCGTGCCCGGGCCCCAGCCCTGGAGCTCCGCCCGGTTGTGATTGGGGAGCCGCTCGGTCGAGGTCGGGGCGGCGCGGATCACCCAGTCGGCGCGCTGCGCCTGCACGTTCGGGACGCCGTCGACGGAGAAGGTCCAGCCCTGCGGCGCCCGGCCGGTCTGATGCGCCCGCACACTCGCCGTCGTCTCGGCGCGGCCGAACGACCGTCCGTCCCACCACGACTCGACACAGGTCCGGAAGACGTACTCCTCGCCGTCGGCGAGTCCGGGGAAGGTCGCCGTCGCACCGTCGTCGGCGACCGTGCAGCGCTGTCCCTCCTGCACGATGCCGTAGCGCAGCGTCGAGCCGTCTCCGTTGCGCTGCGCAGAGGCGCGCGCCGTGACGGTGGCGGTGCCGTCGCCGTTCGACACCGAGCTGAGGGTCAGCTGGGGCGACTGCGGACTGCCGATGCCGCTCGCCTGCACGGTCGCGGCCGCCCCCGACGCGCTGCCCCCGAGCCCGGGCGGCAGGTCGAAGCGCGAGTACGGGGTGACGGTGATGATCGAGCTCGTGTTGGCGCCGACGCGGTACGACGGCACGTCGACACGGGTGTCGTTGCGGCCCACGGGCACGCGCACCGCCTCTCCGGCAGGGCTCGTGATCTCGAGGCTGCCGGTCTCGCCCACCTCGATCCCGTCGATGACGAGCGAGACGATGCCCCCCGATCCATCGCCGGTGACGACGGGCGCAGCGGCCACGCTCGCCGGCGCGAGCGGCGCGTCGTAGGCCCATGCCACCGTCCGCACGCTCGTCTTCGACTCACCCACGGCGTTCATCGCCCACGCCTCGTAGGTGCGCTGCTCGCCGTTCGGAGCGGCGATCGCGGGGCAGACGCCGTCGACCGTGCACCGCGCGACCTCCTGCCCGGCCGACCGGATCACGAAGCCGGCGAGGGCAGGGTAGGCCTGTCGCGCCTCGCCGGGGTCGACGCGCAGCGTGACGGTGCCGTCGGCATATGCCGTCTGGTTCATACTGGCCGGACCCTTGGGGAAGCCGAGCAGGTCGAGCAGCACGCGACCGTCCCGCTCCGCGTTCGTGACGCGACCCTGTGCGTCGCGCACCGAGAAGGTGGCGGTGCACGTCGCGCCCGGGGCATCCGTCGTCCACGTCGCGGTGACCGACGTGGCCGAAGCCACCTGGAAGCCGACGCCGACGCACGCGCCCGTGGGGCGCACATCGACGACCTCGAGAGGCGTGCGCGGCAGCGGGTTGACCTCACCTCCCGCGCCGATGACCGGGATCGTGCACGACGAACCGCCCGCCTGCGAGCACTGCTGCACGACGGCGCCGCCCTGCGGCAGCGTCGAGGGCGCCGCGCCGACGCGCAGGATGAGGCGCGCGGGCGCGACCGACGGGTGGCTGGTGACGGAGACGAGCACCGCCTCCTCGACCCCCGGGACCGCGCGGTCCGCGCCGGTCACGGTCACGACCGAGCCCTCCTGCACGACCTCGAACGCGGTGCCCGAGTGGTCGGCGACGTACACGATGCCGTCCCAGTCCGGGCGGAGCTGCCAGGTCGTCATGTTCCGCAGGTCGAAGGTCGCGGTCTCCCCCGGCCCGACCGCGATCGAACCCGGATGCAGCTCCGGCTGCGGATCCCTCGGGTGCACCACGATCGGCACCGACACGTAGGTCCAGTCCTCCTGGCCGGCCACCCGCACGGGTACCTGGCACGCGTCGACCCAGGGCGCCCCCGAGCCCGCGTCGTAGCGGACGACGGTGCCCGCGTCGACCGCGCACGTGGCCTCGGCCCGTGCTCCCGAGGCCCGCACCCCGTCGCCCACCTCGACGACCGAGCCGCGGGGGCGCGCGACGAGGTCCGCGAGATCGAAGGTCGCCGACTCGAGCTCCGTCACCTCGGGCGCGGCGGCGCCCGCCCGGAGGGTCAGGGCCAGATCGTCGTCGCCCGGCACGCGGAGGAACCCGTACGACGTGACCTCGCCCGCCGCACTGTCACCCGTGACCGCGAAGGGGATGAGCCGCGTCGTGTCGGGCAGCGCGCCGCGCAGGCGCGAGCCCTGGACGGACACGCCGTCGGGGTCGCCCCACAGCGACAGCTCGAGATCGTCCACGTCGCCGCCCGACCAGGTGACCCTGCCGTCCAGCACGTCGACGCCGCGAGGGAAGTCCTCGCGCGTCTCGACCGTCAGATTCGTGTCGGCGACGACCGGGAAGTCGGGCACGCTCTCGCGGACGACCCGCACCACGATGAGCCCGCGTCCGGTGTTGCCCGACGACGACTCGACGTCGTAGAGGAACGACATGGTGCCCGGCTCGTCGCCCGCCGCGATGCGCACCGTCGTGTCGTCGACCCCGACGATCTGACCGCGCAGCCGCGCGTGCTCCGGGTTGTCGCTGCCGTCGACGAGCGTCGCCGGGACGTCGGGGCGGACGTCGGCGACCTTCAGCTCGCCCATCGTCGGGTCGATGTCGTTCGAGAGCGGGCTGACGCGGATCGTGTTGCCCTCCCCCGCCTGCACCTGCACGTAGTCGGTGAACGTGACCGGGCTCGGGTTGGCCTGGCCGTCGAGCACGCCGACGCGCACCGTGCCCTCGGCGGTGGCGCCGAGCGCGTCGACCACGCGGTAGCGGAACGACACCTGTCCGCTGTCGCCGGGAACACTCGTGTACAGGATCGACGCGCCGTCGGCGGTGATGGTGGCCGCGCCCCGCTCGGGCTGGTCGACGATGCGGTCGAGCGTCACGACGTCGCCGTCGGGATCCGTGCCGAAATCGTCGAACTCGATGAGAGCGGACTGCCCGCTGAGCACGCGGCCCTCGAGGGTGTCGGCGGTCGGGGATCGGTTGGCGTCTGCGTCGATGACCGTCACGCGCACCGTCGCCGTGTCTGCCAGCGCCGGCGCGCCCGTCGTGAAGACGGAGTACTCGATCTCGTACTCGCCCGGCTCGCCGGGTGCGAGGTACCGCAGGAGGTCGCCGGACCCGAACGCGAGCGCGGCGTCGGACGACGACCGCACCGATGCCGGGTTGAGGGTCGGGCGGCCGCCGGCGGGCGAGATGTCGTTGTCGAGGACCGGGATGTCGATCTGGGCGCCGGCCCGCACGACGATCGTGTCGTCGACCGCGATGGGGGCGAGCTCGGGCGCCGGCGGCAGCAGGTACACGGTGGCCTCCCCCTCGACGGCGGCGCCGGCGTCCTCGGTGCCGTCGCTCACCACGTACGAGACGGTTCCCAGGCGCCCGGCGGCCCCGTCGGCGGTCGTGCCCGACACGCGGAGGTGGTTCTGGCCGACGGCGTCGACCGAGAGCGTGGCGCCGTCGTCGGCCCTCGCCACGACGTCGCTCAGCAGCAGCACACGTCGCGTGGGGTTCGAGACGGCGTCGAAGATCTCGAGGGTCGCGTCCTGCTGCGGGTGCACGAACGCCACCACGGGGGAGGTCGCGAGCTGCGCGGGAGCGTCGCCGGGCAGCAGCGTGATGCGTGCCGTGCCGGTCGCGTCGCTCACGCCGTCGGTCACCGTGAAGTCGACGCGGAAGGTGCCGGCGCTCTTGGCCGCGAAATCGAACGAGGTCGACCCGCCGACGACCGTCGCCGTGGCGGCCGCATCGTCGAGCACGCGGACGGAGTCGAGCGAGAGCGTGCCGGCGGTGCCCGTCACGTGATCCGCGACGTCGACCGTGATGCCCGAGGCGACAGTGTCGGTCACGGCGAACGACTGCGCCGCGAGCTGCGGCTGCGGCGACACCTTCACGGTCAGTGTCTTCACCGCCGTCTGCCCCTGCGTGTCGGCGACCGTGACCTCGAGATCGATGAGCTGCTCGCCGCCGTCGCCGGTGTCGCTGTGCTGGTAGACGACGTCGCCGCCGGGGGTCGCCGCGACGCTGCCGTCGCCCGTGGTGTTCTCCACGGACAGGAGCAGAAGCGGGTCCCCCTCGGGATCCACCCAGCCGGGCAGCACCGGCACGGTCACCGTGCCGCCGCGGGCGACCTCGGGCTGCGGCCACTCGACGAGGCAGCGCTCCACGCCGCACCATTCGGGCGGCGAGTCGGCCGCAGCATCCGCCACCGTCACGGTGACCGTCGTGGCGTCGGACGTCAGGCCGTCCGCGGACGTGCCGTCGGTCACCGCGTACGAGAAGGTGGCCGATCCGGTCGCGCCGGGCTGCACCCGGATGGCGAGCCGCTGGTCGTCGTCGGTGACCGAGACCGTGCCGAACCCCGGGTCGAGGCCGGTGACCGACGCCGGATCGATCGTGAGCACATCCTCGTTCGGGTCGTGGTCGTTCATGAGCACGGGCAGCGACGCGAGGGCGCCCGCGCGCACGCCGAACGCGTCCGGCTCGGCGACCGGCGGCTTCGGCTCGAGCACGACCTGCAGCTGCTCCTCGCTCGGCACCGCCTCGGGGTCGGTGCGCTCGTCGAGGCTCCAGTCCTGGCTCGAGGCGATCAGCGCGCCGTCCGGCACCGACCACGCCCAGCCCGTTCGCGCGTCGTTGAGGATCACCGCGGAGCCCCCCGCGACGAAGACCGGGCGCACCTCGTCGCCGATCGCCTGGACTCCGTAGTCGAGCGGCACCATCGTCCCGCTCGAGCGCCACAGCCGCCCGCCGGCGTCGCCCTGTCCGAGCCATGCGGCGTACGTCTCGCCGTCGTGCGTGATCGGCTGTGCGGGGCTGCCGAGCACCGGCCCCGCGGCCTCTCCGGCGACGGCCTCCATCGCCGACCCGTCGGCGGGCACCCGGACGAGCGCGGAGTCGGACGCGAGGTACACCGCGGTGCCGCCCGGGTCCGGGGCGCCGACCACCACGGTGCTCGTCGTCGGGGCCTGGGCCGCAGCATCCTGCCCTCGGAGCCACACCTCGCCGTCCTCCGTGTCGACGAGCGCCCACGTGTCGCCGGCCGCGGTCATGGCCGGCGCCTCGAGCCCCTCGGGATCGAGGGCGTCGCGGCCGCGCTCCTGCCCCTCGCGGATGTCGTAGCGCAGCACCGAGCCGTCGGCGCCCGAGTACGCGAACAGCATGCCTCGGGAGTCGACGGCGATCGCGTCGGCGGTGTACTGCGGGGTGTCCTCGTCGTCGCTGCGGAAGGGGTCGACCTGCGACGAGGTGCCGCTGGACAGGCTCCCGGCGAACACCGCGCCGGAGTCGGTGAGGTAGGCGACCCAGTCGCCCGCGGTCACCGCCTCGGTCGTGCCCGGCGGGGTCTTCCAGGAGGACTGCAGCGCCTGCTCGTCGAGGTCCGCCGGCATGGCGGCGTCGACGCGCGTGAGCGTGCTGTAGCTGTCGCTGAAGAGGTACGCGGCGTCCCCCGTCTGCACGACCTGGTCGGGATTGCTGACGCTGCGCACGGTGTCGAGCTCGCCCACCGAGGTGTTGACGCGGGCGTAGCGCCGGCCCTCCGTCTGCAACGCCCAGACCGCGGTGTCGACGTCGGGCGTCTCCTGCGCATCGAGGCCGGGCCACACGACGCTGATGCCGATCACCGTCGCCAGGGCGGCCCCAGCGGCGACGAGGCCGGTGATCGTGCCGCGTCGCATCAGAGCACCCCTGCGGCCATCAGCGCGACGACGACCGCGCCGGCGCCGGCGACGAGCCCCGCCCCGATGCCGAGCACCCACGGCAGCGCGACACGGCGGCGACGGCGGGCAGGCGCCGAGATCTCGGTGTCCTCGTCGCGCGCAAGGGCCGCGACGCCGGTTCCGGCGTGCACCTTGCGCGTGAGGTCTCGCTCGACGTGCGAGCGCGCGGGCCCGCGCAGCGCCGAATCGCCGAAATCGACGGGGGCGGATGCCGGGGACCACTCGGCATCGGGGATCTCGAGCGGCGTCGGCGAGAGGCCGAGGCCCGACTGCACCTCGCGCAGCGCCTCGCCGAGGGCCCGGGCCGAGTCATACCTGCGGCCGGGATCCCGGCTCATCGCCCGCGCGAGCACGCTCTGCAGCGACGGCAGCACGTCGGCGCGCGGGATCTCGACGTACGTGGCGCGGGCGATGCGCTTGCGCAGCAGGTCCTTGGTGTTCTGACCGCGCTCGCGCCGCTCGAACGGGCTGTGGCCCGCGAGCAGCGAGTACACCGTCGCGCCGAGGCTCCACACCTCGCTCGTGACCGTGCCGCTGGTCTGCTCGGCGACGACCTCGGGCGCGCTCCACGGGATCGACATCGCGAGCACCTCGCCGCCGCTCTTGCGCTGCAGCGAGGCCGAGATGCCGAAGTCCGCGAGCACCGGGGTGCCGAACGTCGTGATGAGGATGTTGCTGGGCTTGACGTCGCGGTGGATGAGGCCGGCACGGTGCGCGGACTCGAGTGCGCTCGCCATGCGCACGCCGATCGCCAGCACCTCCTCCACGGGGATGCGCTCCACCCGGTAGCGCTGCGCGAGCGAACCCGGGCAGTACTCCATGACGATGTAGGGGCGCCCGTCGGCCGAGATGCTCGCCTGGTAGACCGTCACGATCGAGGGATGGGCCGACAGGTGCGCCAGGACGTCTGCCTCGGCGTTGAACATGCGCCGCAGCTCGGGGTCGCGCACGTCGCTCGGCATGACCTTGACCGCGACGTTGCGCCGGGGCATGTCCTGTTCGTACAGGAACACGTCCGCGAAGCCGCCGGAGCCCAGAGGGCGGATGTAGGCGAGTCCGGGGAGGATCGGCGGAGCCGAGGGAAGCCGAGTGGCCACCACACCTCCCCCGCAGTCCGCTACGTCACACGACCCATGCCGCACACGCGGCAACAAACCTGGTCATGCTAACAAAAACCACCTCCGAGAACCCCGGGGTGCGGGGAAGGACTGTGGAGAGCGCGAGCGGGTGCGGCGGAGGTCACGAAGCCCCGCCGCAGAGACCGGGCCGGCGTCAGTCTAGCCGTGGAGCGTCGCCGGGGTCATGAGGGTCGAACGGGGCGTCGAGCGACTTGGTGAGGTCGGCGAGCATCGCCTCGATCTGCGGCTCGACGTACTCGGTCACCGCGGCCTGGATGCGCAGGCGATGGTGCAGCAGGATCGTGCACACCTCGCGCCCCACCATGTTGGCGTAGTCGTCGGCGAGCCCGACCTCCTGGCGGAGCGCAGCCTTGGCCTCCTCGCTCAGCGGGGGCAGCGCGGGCACGTGCGCATCGGCCTCTTCGGCGAGCCCCGCGATGGTGAAGAGGAAGGGCGCCCCGGGCACCGGATCGGGGTCCATCGGCAGCCCCTCGAACTCGGGGTCGAGCCCTTCGCCGGGGCGGTAGCTGCGCGCGCGATTCCGGGTGGCCTGCTGGTCGAGCTCGGCCTGCAGCATCGGCAGGTTCAGCGCCGTGTACTCGGCGACGGAGCGGTCGACGATCGTCTTGATGCGCGTCGACAGTCCGTGCTGCACGCCGTGGGGCACATCGGCGCCGAGGCCGGCGGCCGAGAGCACCGGCGACCCGAAGCAGCGCCGACAGGGGGCCGTGCGACCGTGGTGCGTCGCCGGCTCCCAGCGGGGCACCCACGCGAGCCAGGCGTCCACCGCCTGGCTGACCTGGGTCTCGAGCGACCGCTCCACGTGTTCCACGCTAGTGCCCGGTGTCGGCTCGCGCCCGGATTTCCGCGGTTCCCGGACGCCGCTCACTCGTCGAACTCGTCCTCCCACGGCCAGCGCGGGCGCCGGGCCCGCGTGCGCACGAGCGCGATGCCGGCCCACGCCGACACGAAGGCCGCCCCCGCGACGACCACCCCGAACCACGTCGTGGCGAGCCGGCCGACCACCGCGGTCGCGACGCCGAGGTCAGTGCCGGTGAACAGGGCGCCGAACCAGACGCCCCCCAGGTAGGCGAGGAAGGTCGCTGCCGTCGTCCACGCGGCTCCCCAGAACGACGGATGCTGCGCCCCGCCGCCCGCGGGCGATCCCGCGGCCGACGCGGCCTGGGGGGCGCCGGCGCCGGGGGGTTCAACATCCGTCCGGCGCCCCGCGCGCGCGATCGCGGCCCACAGCCCGCCGGCGAACGCGAGCGTGGCGCACACGACGCCGGTGATCCCCGGAACCTGCCCGAGCCCCGGTGTCGCGATGACGTCCTGCGAGGTCGCCAGGCTCGTCATGCCGAGGCCGAAGATCAGGAGCGCGACGAAGCCCATCGTCGCGAAGACCAGGGCGACGGGCGGTCGCACGGGTCCCTGCGACGGCGCGTCGGCACCGTCAGCGGCCATGCCGCCAGCCTACGTCGGCGGGCGCAGGCGCGAAGGGGCCTACGGGCGGACGAGCTGAGGGCCGGCCTCGAGCGTGCGCTCGTACTCGCGCTGCGCCTCGACGTTGAGCTCCGTGACGCGCTTCGCTCGCGCGGCGGCCCACGCGCCGAACCAGATCGTGAGCTCGCGGCCGATGACGAACGCGGCGATCGCGAGCGGCGCCAGCAGCTCGGCCTCGACGAGCTCGGCGCCCTCACTCGCGGTGAGGTTCCAGAACGGCGACTGGAACAGCGCGCCGAGGATGTGCCCGCCGTAGGCGGCGACGCCCACGAGGATGCCGAAGACCACCCACGCGCCCCAGCGGCCGCGGTTGATGATCGCGCCGAGCAGCCAGAAGGCGATGAAGAACACCACGACCGGCACCCACAGCGACCACGTCGCGAGCGCCCCGACGACGGTCGTGCCGATGTTGGCACCCGTCACGTCGCCCCTGATCGCGTCGATGCCGAGCCACACGGCGAGGTAGAGCACGGCGAAGGCGAGGGCCGCGAGCAGGCCGATGGCGCCGGCCGCGGCGCGGTTGCCGCGCGGACGCGGCGCCTCGGGCGCCTGCACGAAGATCGGCTGGGGTGCCGCGGCGGCCACGACGGCGGGCTCGGGGGCGACGGGCTCGCTCGGGGTCACGATCGGCGGGACCACCACGGTCGGCGAGTCGTCGGCGGCGCGGGCGGGCGTCGCGGTGGGCGTGTAGTCCAGCGATGCCGCCTCCGGCGAGTCCCACGGGTCGGGCTCCGCGGTGGGCGCGTCAGGAGCGGTCGCGGGGGCGTCGGTCGCGTCGGCGGGAGTCGCGTCGGCGGGGGTCGCGTCGACGGGAGTCGCGTCCGAAGCGTCGTGCGCGGAGGGCGCGGCGGCCGAAGTCTCGGGAGCGCCGGCGTCGCGGCGGGCGGCCTCTGCGTCGGCGAGGCCTTCGTTCGCACGGCCGACGACGTCGTCGACGCCGTGCGGCTCCTCGACGGGTTCGCCGTAGGTCGACTTGGGGTCACTCATCGCAGGCACTCCTCACGCAGGGCTCATCCCCGCAGAGGCAGAGTAGTCCCGGGGTCCGCGCATCCGACGGAGGCGTGCCGAGCGAATCGCAGTCCTCCGCGGCGGGGCGCGTCACGCGCTCGGGACGGATGCCGACCACTAACGTGAGCGCATGGCACCACGGGCGTCCCGACTCGCCGCCGCAGCCGGACCGTCGCGACCGGGGGCGTCGCGACGCGCGCCGGCGCGGCGTGGAGCGGTCGCGGGAACCGTCCTCCTGGCGCTCGCGATCCTGACGGCGTGCGCACCCGATGCACCGTCCGGCGACGGCTTCACCTTCACGCCGACGCCGTCGGGCGAGGCCTCGCCGTCGCCCACCCCGACGCCGTCGCCGACCGCTCGCGCCGAGGTCCCCGACGATTGCCGCGCGATCCTCACCGCGGACGTGCTCGCCCAGCTCGACGACGTGCCGCTGAACGACCCCGCGTTCGGATCGTCGGGGCCGCAGCCCGACGGCGGGCTGGTGTGCGTGTGGCGCGACCCGGCCGCCGACACGACGGGTCTGGTCACCACCATCACGTACATGGCGCGCGGGCCGGCGCTCGACATGCTCAACAAGCTCGTGGCCGACGAGGGCTACACCTGCTACACGCCCGACGGCGGCACGCGCTGCGAGAAGACGTGGCAGAACGAGACGTACCCGGTCACCGACGGGCGCACGCTGTTCTGGCGCGACGACATCCTCATCGACACGACGTACTCGAACCTCGCACCCACCGGCTACACCGCAGCCGTGGTCGCGAGCATCTTCGGCTGACGGCGGGTCACCGGCTCAGCCCCAGACGGTGCGGTCGAGCCGCGGGCCGTAGCCGTCCGGGTGCCAGTCCGTCTCCACGCTGACGAGCCACAGCCCGTCGCGGAGAGTGTGCTCCTCGAGCACCGCGCCGCGCGTGCGATCGCACACCGTCGCATCGTCCGCCGTGCGGCAGGCGAACCCGTCCGCCGCGAGCGCGGCCTCGGCGATCGACGCCGCATCGGCGTCGACCTTCGACAGCGACGTCACGATGCCGCCCGCATCGAACCGCCACGTGCAGGTCACCAGCACCTCGGGAGCGGCGGCGTCGGCGAACGCGGCCGACGACGTCGCCGGCGCCGCCGCGGACTGGTCGAGGAACGACCCCGGCCGCCACATCAGCTCGTTCCACAGGTCGTCGGCGTACAGCGTGCGGCAGTCGACCGCACCGCCCTCCGCCGCGGTCCGGGCAGGAGTCTGCGCGGGGCTCGCGTCCGGCCGCGGGGCCGTGGCGCTGCGCAGCGTGTCGCCGATCCACGCGATGGTCACCGGCACCATCGGCAGCGCGAGCCACACGAGCGAGGCCACGACCGCTGCGCACACCATCCCGGCGGGCACGGCGATCCACGAGTTGCGTCCGCCGATCCGCGCCATGGGGCCCCCACCTCCGTCTCCACGGTAAGCCGGAGGGACGGATGCTGCGCCGCGGCGCGCGCGGGTGTCCGAGCACGCAGCGGGCCGCAGCATCCGTCTCTCGCGGTTTCCCGTGCGAGCCGGGTCGCTCGCGAAGGGGCGAGAGGGCCGTGCAGGATACTCCCCCGCCGCGAGGAACACGACCCCCTCTTCCGATCCGGTGTTCGTAGCGGACGGTATTCGTCACGGCGGATTCCCCACGGCCGGCACATCAGCCGACCGGACGCCGCACGTGAGATGGAGGAGGAGCATGTCGACTTACGACACCGATCCGTATGCGAACCAGAGCACGGGTACCGGCGCGAGCACGGGCACCGACGACGTGAAGGAGCGCGCGCTGGACACCGCGGCCGAGGTGGGCGCGGGCGCGAAGAACGTCGCCGACGTCGCCGGAGAAGAGGCCAAGAGCGTTGCCCACGACGCGAAGGACGCCGCCCGCGGGTTCCTCTACGAGACCCGCACGCAGCTGTCGGACCAGGCGTCGACCCAGCAGCGCCGGGCCGCAGGTGCACTGAGAGACACGAGCGACGAGCTCGCCGGGCTGGCTGACGGCACGGCGACGGGCTCGGGCGTGGCGACCAATGCCGTGCGCGCGGTCGGCGAGCAGACCCGTCGGGTCGCGGACTGGCTCGAGCAGCGCGAACCGGCTGACGTCGTGCACGAGGTCCGCACGTTCGCGCGCCGGCACACCGGAGCCTTCCTGGCCATCGCGGTCGGCGTGGGTCTGGTCGCCGGTCGCGTGACCAGGGCTCTCGTCTCCGACGCCCGCGACAGCGAGCGGGGCACGGGTGGGACGCTCGGCTATGCGGGTGGCACGCAGCCCGCACTCAGGGCCGGCACGCCCGCGGTCGGAGGCGCCGGCGCGGCAGGCTACACCGGAACGGCCGCCGGTGCCGACACCCTCGCGACGACGGGCTACGAGGGCGAGACGCCCATCGGCGACGCGCTCGCGGCCGACCCGCTCACGACCGGCGCCGACACCGACGTCACCCGCGGAGACGAGTGGTCTGCGACGGGAGAGGTACGACGATGACCGACATGCCCACGCCGTCTCAGCAGAAGGCGGCCGAGACATCGCTGGGCGAGCTGGTCGGCGAGGTCTCTCGCGACCTGTCCGAGCTCATGCGCAAGGAGCTCGAGCTCGCGAAGGCCGAGCTCTCGGAGTCCGCCAAGCGCGCCGGAGCAGGTGCGGGACTCCTGGGCGGAGCGGGATACGCCGGCCTGATGGCCGTGTTCTTCCTGTCCGTCGCGCTCTGGTGGGGTCTCGGCGACCTCATCGACAACCTGGGCTGGTCGGCCGTGATCGTGGCGGTCCTGTGGGGCGTCATCGCCGCGATCCTCTACGCCCTCGGGCGCAAACGACTGAAGACCGTGCAAGGGGCCCCGAAGACGGTGGAGACCGTCAAGGAGATCCCCGAGGCGCTCAAGAGAAATGAGGAGAACCGATAATGAGCAACGCAGATCAGATCCGCGCCGACATCGAGGTGACGCGCGACGAACTGGGCCGGGACGTGGACGCACTCGCCGACAAGGTTTCGCCCCCGAAGATCATGGAGCGGCAGAAGACGCGCGTCCGGCAGGTGCTGGGCGACGTCAAGGGGCGCGTGATGGGAGTCGCCGACGACGTCGGCGACTCCGCCTCCTCTGCCGGCCACACGGTGGGGGACAAGCTCGGCGCCGCCGGGGACGCGGTGAAGGACCTGCCGCACAAGGCCAGGCAGCAGGCGCAGGGCACCCCGCTCGTGGTCGGCCTCCTCGCCGCGGGCGTGGGCTTCCTGGTCGCGAGCCTCATCCCCGCCACCGACGCCGAGAAGCGCTGGAGCACCCAGCTCCGGGATCAGGCGCAGCCGCTCGTGGACAAGGCGGTGGACAAGGCGAAGGATGCCGCCCAGGAGGTCGCGCAGAACCTGAAGGAGCCGGCCAAGGACGCCGTCGACCAGGTGAAGGAGTCGGCCGTCTCGTCGGCGGAGACCGTGAAGGACGAGGCGCAGAGCACCGCCGAGCGCGTCAAGGAGAACGTCACGGAGAACGTGTCGCCCAGCGGCTCGGGCTCCGGCGACTCGGGCGCGACGACGCAGTACTGAGCTGCGGCATCCGTCCTCGGACAACGGCGAAGGGCCCCGGCAGCAGCCGGGGCCCTTCGTTCGTGCGTCAGGGTCTCAAGGACCCTGGGGTCAGTTGTAGTCGGTGGTGAAACCGTCCGTGGAGAAGCTGTCGAAGTCGACGTAGCTCAGGTCGGCGTCGGTGTACGCGCCGTCCGAGGCGAAGATGCGGTTGGGGTACCGCTCGCTCTTGGCCTCCTCCGTCGCCTCGACCGTGACGTTGCGGTACTTCGCAAGACCGGTTCCGGCGGGGATGAGCTTTCCGATGATGACGTTCTCCTTGAGGCCGACGAGCGGGTCGCTCTTGCCCTCCATGGCCGCCTGCGTGAGGACGCGGGTGGTCTCCTGGAACGACGCGGCCGACAGCCACGACTCCGTCGCGAGCGACGCCTTCGTGATACCCATCAGCTCGGGACGACCCGACGCGGGACGCTTGCCCTCGCCGACCGCCTCGCGGTTGATGTTCTGGTACTTCTTGAAGTCGACCAGCTCACCCGGCAGCAGCGTGGTGTCGCCGTGGTCGACCACGGTGACCTTGCGCAGCATCTGACGGACGATGACCTCGATGTGCTTGTCGTGGATCGGCACACCCTGCGAGCGGTACACGCCCTGGACGCCGTTGACGAGGTACTTCTGCACCTCGCGGGCACCCTGCACGCGCATGACCTCCTTGGGGTCGAGCGTGCCGACCTGAAGAGGCTGACCCACGGTGACGTGCTGACCGTCCTCGACCAGGAGCGTCGCGCGCTTCAGGACCGGGTAGACGTGCGGCTCGTCGCCGTTGTCGGGCGTGAGGATGACCTTCTTCGACTTCTCGGTCTCGTCGATCGTGATGCGGCCGTCGGCCTCCGCGATCGGCGACGCGCCCTTCGGGGTGCGGGCCTCGAACAGCTCCTGCACGCGGGGAAGACCCTGCGTGATGTCGTCGGCCGACGCCGAACCACCGGTGTGGAACGTACGCATCGTCAGCTGCGTGCCGGGCTCACCGATCGACTGGGCCGCGATGATGCCGACGGCCTCGCCGATGTCGACGATCTTTCCGGTCGCGAGCGAACGGCCGTAGCACTTCGCGCAGACGCCGACCGCCGAGTCGCAGGTGAGCACCGAGCGGACCTTGATCGACTCGACGCCCGCCTCGACGAGCTTGTCGATGAGCACGTCGCCGACGTCCTCACCGGCCGAGGCGACGACCTCGCCCTTCGCGTCGACCGCGTCGGCCGCGAGCGTGCGGGCGAACACCGAGTTCTCGACGTTCGCGTCGCGCACCAGCGTGCCGGTCGAATCGGGAGCGGCGATGGTGAACTCGAGGCCCTTGGTCGTGCCGCAGTCCTCCTCGCGGATGATGACATCCTGCGAGACGTCCACCAGGCGGCGGGTCAGGTAGCCCGAGTCGGCCGTACGGAGGGCCGTGTCGGCCAGACCCTTACGGGCACCGTGCGTCGCGATGAAGTACTCCGCCACCGACAGGCCCTCGCGGTACGAGGAGATGATCGGACGCGGGATGATCTCACCCTTGGGGTTGTTCACCAGGCCTCGCATGCCCGCGATGTTGCGGATCTGCAGCCAGTTACCACGGGCGCCCGACGAGACCATGCGGTTGATGGTGTTGTCGGCCGGGAAGTGGTCGCGCATCGCCTTCTGGACCTCGTCGGTCGCCTCGGTCCAGATCTTGATGAGCTCCTGACGACGCTCGGCGTCGGTGGTGAGACCCTTCTCGAACTGGCCCTGGACCTTCGCGGCCTGCTTCTCGTAGCCGGCGACGATCTCGGCCTTGTTCGGCGGCGTGAGGATGTCGCTCAGCGCCACCGTGACACCCGAACGGGTGGCCCAGTAGAAGCCGGCGTCCTTGATGCGGTCGAGCGAAGCCGCGACCTCCACTTTCGGGTACTCCTCGGCGAGCTTGTTGACGATCTGCGACAGCTTGCCCTTGTCGGCCTGCTCGCGCACGAACGGGTAGCCCTTGGGGAGCGTGTCGTTGAAGATCGCCTGGCCGAGCGACGCGTCCACGAGACCGTGGCGCTCGTAGCCCTCGGGGGCTTCGCCCTCGAGGAAGGCGAGACCCGGGATGCGGATGCGGACCTTGGCCTGCAGGTCGAGGGTGCCCTCGTCCTTCGCCAGGATCGCCTCGCCGACCGAGCCGAACACGCGGCCCTCGCCGGTCGCACCCTCGATGACCGTGGTCAGGTGGTGCAGACCGATGATCATGTCCTGCGAGGGCAGGGTCACCGGGCGGCCGTCCGACGGCTTGAGGATGTTGTTCGACGCGAGCATCAGGATGCGGGCCTCGGCCTGCGCCTCGACCGACAGCGGCAGGTGGACAGCCATCTGGTCACCGTCGAAGTCCGCGTTGAAGGCGGCGCAGACGAGCGGGTGCAGCTGGATGGCCTTGCCCTCGACGAGCTGCGGCTCGAAGGCCTGGATGCCGAGGCGGTGCAGCGTGGGCGCACGGTTGAGGAGCACGGGACGCTCGCGGATGATCTCCTCGAGCACGTCCCAGACCTCGGGACGCGTGCGCTCGACGGCGCGCTTGGCCGCCTTGATGTTCTGCGAGTGACCGAGGTCGATCAGGCGCTTGATCACGAACGGCTTGAACAGCTCGAGCGCCATCTGCTTGGGCAGACCGCACTGGTGGAGCTTGAGCTGCGGGCCGACGATGATGACCGAACGGCCCGAGTAGTCGACGCGCTTGCCGAGCAGGTTCTGGCGGAAGCGACCCTGCTTTCCCTTGAGCATGTCGCTCAGGGACTTCAGGGCACGGTTGCCGGTACCCGTGACCGGGCGGCCGCGGCGGCCGTTGTCGAACAGCGCGTCGACGGCCTCCTGCAGCATGCGCTTCTCGTTGTTGACGATGATCTCGGGGGCACCGAGGTCGATCAGGCGACGGAGGCGGTTGTTGCGGTTGATCACGCGACGGTACAGGTCGTTGAGGTCGGAGGTCGCGAAGCGGCCACCGTCCAGCTGCACCATCGGGCGCAGCTCCGGCGGGATCACCGGAACGACGTCGAGCACCATCGAGGCCGGGCTCATGCCCGTCTGCAGGAAGGAGTTGACGACCTTGAGGCGCTTGATCGCACGGATCTTGCGCTGGCCCTTGCCCTCCGAGATCTGCAGGTGCAGGCTGTCGGCCTCGGCCGCCAGGTCGAAGGCCTCGAGGCGGCGCTTGATCGACTCGGCGCCCATGTGGGCCTCGAAGTACTGACCGAAGCGGTCCTGCAGCTCGTGGAAGATCTCGTCCTCGCCCTTGAGCTGGCCGACCTCGAGGGTGCGGAAGTCCTCCCACACCTTCTCGAGACGCGTGATCTGGTCGTCCGTACCCTTGCGGATAGCGGCCATCTCCTTCTCGGCGGCGTCCTTGACCTTCTTCTTCTGGTCGGCCTTGGCACCCTCCTCCTCGAGCGCGGCGAGCTCCTCCTCCAGCTTCTGGAGGCGGGCGGCCACACGCGCGTCGCGGCGGTCGGCGAGCGTCTTCAGCTCGAGGCGGATGTTGTTCTCCTGCGTCGAGAGGTCGCGGTGGCGAGCCTCCTCGTCGACCGAGATCACCATGTAGGCGGCGAAGTAGATGACCTTCTCGAGGTCCTTCGGCGCCATGTCGAGCAGGTACCCGAGGCGCGAGGGCACGCCCTTGAAGTACCAGATGTGCGTGACGGGCGCGGCGAGCTCGATGTGGCCCATGCGCTCACGGCGGACCGAGGACTTGGTGACCTCGACGCCGCAGCGCTCGCACACGATGCCCTTGAAGCGAACGCGCTTGTACTTGCCGCACGCGCACTCCCAGTCGCGCGAGGGGCCGAAGATCTGCTCGCCGAACAGACCGTCCTTCTCGGGCTTCAGGGTGCGGTAGTTGATGGTCTCGGGCTTCTTGACCTCGCCGTAGGACCAACGACGGATGTCGTCAGCGGTGGCCAGGCCGATGCGAAGCTGATCGAAAGTGGTTGATTCGAGCACTGGTTCTCCTGTGTCGGAAGTTCGTTCGTTACCTGGCCGGCTCAGATCTCGTCGATCGACGAGGACTCGAAGCGGCTGGAGATGTTGATGCCGAGCTCTTCAGCAGCGCGGAAGGCGTCGTCGTCGGTGTCGCGGAGGTTGACCGCCGTGCCGTCGGCCGAGAGGACCTCGACGTTCAGGCAGAGCGACTGCATCTCCTTCATGAGCACCTTGAACGACTCGGGGATGCCGGGCTCCTGGATGTTCTCGCCCTTGACGATCGCCTCGTAGACCTTGACGCGGCCGAGGATGTCGTCGGACTTGATCGTGAGGAGCTCCTGGAGCGCGTACGCGGCGCCGTAGGCCTCGAGGGCCCACACCTCCATCTCACCGAAGCGCTGACCGCCGAACTGCGCCTTACCACCGAGCGGCTGCTGGGTGATCATCGAGTACGGGCCCGTCGAGCGCGCGTGGATCTTGTCGTCCACGAGGTGGTGCAGCTTCAGGATGTACATGTAGCCGACCGAGATCGGAGCCGGGAACGGCTCGCCGGAGCGTCCGTCGAACAGCTGCGTCTTGCCCGACGAGTCGATCAGGCGCTCGCCGTCGCGGGTCGGGTTCGTCGAGTCGAGCAGACCCGCGATCTCGGCCTCGAACGCGCCGTCGAACACCGGCGTGGCGACCTTGGTGCCCGCCGGAGCCTCGAACGCCTGCTCGGGCAGCTGGGCGGCCCACTCCGGGGTGCCCTCGACCTTCCAGCCCTGCTTGGCGATCCAGCCGAGGTGGAGCTCGAGGACCTGGCCGAAGTTCATTCGACCGGGGATGCCGAGCGGGTTCAGGATGACCTGGACCGGCGTGCCGTCCGCGAGGAACGGCATGTCCTCGACCGGGAGGATCTTCGCGATGACGCCCTTGTTGCCGTGACGGCCGGCGAGCTTGTCGCCCTCGGTGATCTTGCGCTTCTGGGCGATGTAGACCACGACGCGGCGGTTGACGCCCGAGCCGAGCTCGTCGTCGCCGTCCTCGGCGTTGAACTCCTTGACCGCGATGATCGTGCCCTGTTCACCGTGGGGGACCTTCAGCGACGTGTCGCGCACCTCGCGGCTCTTCTCGTTGAAGATCGCGCGGAGCAGGCGCTCCTCGGCCGACAGCTCGGTCTCGCCCTTCGGCGTGACCTTTCCGACGAGGATGTCGCCGGGACGCACCTCGGCGCCGATGCGGATGATGCCGCGCTCGTCGAGGTCCTTCAGCAGGTCGGGGCTGACGTTGGGGAGGTCACGCGTGATCTCCTCCTTGCCGAGCTTCGTGTCGCGGGCGTCGACCTCGTACTCCTCGATGTGGATCGAGGAGAGGGTGTCGTCCTTCACCAGGTCCTGGCTGAGGATGATCGCGTCCTCGAAGTTGTGACCCTCCCACGTCATGAACGCGACGAGGAGGTTCTTGCCGAGGGCGAGCTCGCCGTTCTCGGTCGCGGGACCGTCGGCGATGACCTCGCCGGCCTCGACGCGCTCACCGGCCGAGACGACCACGCGCTGGTTGTACGACGTGCCCTGGTTCGAGCGGTCGAACTTGCGCAGGAAGTAGTCCTGGGTGCCGCCCTCGTCGAGCTGCACCGTCACGACGTCGGCCGAGACCTCGACGACGACACCGGGCTTGTCGGCGGTGACGACGTCACCGGCGTCGATCGCGGCGAAGCCCTCCATGCCCGTGCCGACCACCGGCGACTCCGAGCGGAGGAGCGGGACGGCCTGGCGCTGCATGTTCGCACCCATGAGGGCGCGGTTGGCGTCGTCGTGCTCGAGGAACGGGATGAGTGAGGTCGCCACCGACACCATCTGGCGCGGCGAGACGTCCATGTAGCCGATCTCCTCCGAGTGGAAGAGGTCGACCTCGCCGCCGTTGCCGCGACGGGCGAGGACGCGGTCCTGCGCGAAGCTGCCGTCGCCCTTCAGCTCGACACCGGCCTGGGCGACGATGTAGTCGCTCTCCTCCGAGGCGGTCAGGTAGTCGATCTGGTCGGTGACCTTGCCCTCGACGACACGGCGGTACGGCGTCTCGATGAAGCCGAACGCGTTGATGCGCGCGAACGAGGCGAGCGAGCCGATCAGACCGATGTTCGGGCCTTCCGGCGTCTCGATGGGGCACATGCGGCCGTAGTGCGACGGGTGGACGTCGCGGACCTCGACGCCTGCGCGCTCACGCGACAGACCGCCGGGGCCGAGGGCCGACAGACGGCGCTTGTGGGTCAGGCCCGCGAGCGGGTTGTTCTGGTCCATGAACTGCGACAGCTGCGACGTTCCGAAGAACTCCTTGATCGCGGCCACGACGGGGCGGACGTTGATCAGGGTCTGCGGCGTGATCGCCTCGATGTCCTGCGTGGTCATGCGCTCGCGGACGACGCGCTCCATGCGCGACAGACCGGTGCGGACCTGGTTCTGGATGAGCTCGCCCACCGCGCGGATGCGGCGGTTGCCGAAGTTGTCGATGTCGTCGACGTCGAGACGGATCTCGGCCGGCTTGCCGCCGCGCACGCCGTCGAATGTGACGTCGCCGCGGTGCAGGCGCACGAGGTACTTGATCGTCGCGACGATGTCATCGACCGTCAGCACCGAGTCGGTGAGCGGCTTGTCGAGACCGAGCTTGTGGTTGATCTTGTACCGGCCGACCTTGGCGAGGTCGTAGCGCTTCGGGTTGAAGTAGAAGTTGTCCAGGAGCGCGCGGGCGGCCTCGGCGGCGACCTGCTCGCCCGGACGGAGCTTGCGGTAGATGTCGCGGAGCGCGTCCTCCTTGGTGAGGATCGTGTCCTTCGAGAGCGTCTCCTCGATCGAGTCGAAGCCGGCGAACTCGGCGAGGATGTCCTCGCTGGTGAGGCCGAGGGCCTTGAGGAAGACGGTGACCGACTGCTTGCGCTTGCGGTCGATGCGGACGCCGACCTGGTCGCGCTTGTCGATCTCGAACTCGAGCCAGGCACCGCGCGACGGGATGACACGCGCCGACACGATGTCCTTGTCGGACGTCTTGTCGGGGGTCTTGTCGAAGTAGACGCCGGGCGAACGGACGAGCTGCGACACGACGACGCGCTCGGTGCCGTTGATGATGAACGTGCCCTTGTCGGTCTGGAGCGGGAAGTCGCCCATGAAGACCGTCTGGGTCTTGATCTCACCGGTCTGGTGGTTCATGAACTCGGCCTCGACGTAGAGCGGGGCCGCGTACGTCTTGCCGCGCTCCTTGCACTCCTCGATGGAGTACTTCTCGGGCTCGAGGTACGGGTTCGTGAACGAGAGCTGCATCGTCTCGCTCAGGTCCTCGATCGGCGAGATCTCCTCGAAGATCTCCTCGAGGCCGCTGACCTCGGGCACGTCGGTGCGGCCGTCGGCCTTCGCGCCGGCGACGCGCGCCTTCCACGCCTCGTTGCCGACGAGCCAGTCGAACGACTCGGTCTGCAGCGCGAGAAGGTCGGGGACCGTCAGCGTGTCGGAGATCTTGGCGAACGAGAGGCGGGATGCTCCGCGTCCGTTCTTGGGGGTGGTGGTGGGGTTGGATGCGTTGCGCGCAGCAGCCAAGGGGATTACCTCCGTGGGCCCGTAGGGCTCGTTTCCTTGTCGTCAGGTGGAGTGCTCCTCATCCCCGAAACCCGCGCGGCACGCCTCACGTGAACGTGAGGGGGCGCAGGCACAGCCGACCACCATATGAGGGCAGGGGGAATCCAAGAGCGCAAAGACCCACTATACGTCGTACGACGCGCCGTGTCCAGTCGAATTCTTGACGACTTTCGGATGCTGCGGTATAAGGTCCGCGACGTCGATACAGCAATGTACTCGAACCGTGGCGGTGACCGGCCCTGCGGGTCCAATATATGCACATGACTGGGGGACGACCCCCCGTGATCCGCACGCCCGACCAGCGGATCCGGGTGTTCGTGAGCTCGACCCTGCGCGAGCTCGCAGAAGAACGGGAAGCAGTGCGTTCTGCCATCGAGCGACTCCGCCTCGCGCCCGTGATGTTCGAACTCGGCGCCCGCCCCCACCCACCCCGCGACCTCTACCGCTCCTACCTCGCCCAGTCCGACGTGTTCATCGGCATCTACGGCGCCAGCTACGGCTGGATCGCCCCCGACGAAGACGTCTCCGGCCTCGAAGACGAATACAACCTCGCCCCCGCCGGCATGCCCAAACTCATCTACGTCAAAGACACCGACACCCGCGAACCCCGCCTCACAGACCTGATCGCCCGCATCCAAGCCGACGACACCGCCGCCTACCTCCACTTCCACAACGCCGAAGACCTCGAAGACCAGGTCGCCGGCGACCTCGCCATGCTCCTCGCCGAACGATTCGACCAGTCCCGGCGCACGGAGCCCGCGACGGCCGCCGAGATCTCGCTCGCGGCACGGGTGCCCGAGCCGTACACCGAGACCATCGGGCGCGAGGGCGAGCTGGCCGAGATCCGGGCGCTGCTCGCCGGCGGCCTGCACCGCGTCGTGAGCCTCATCGGACCGGGCGGCATCGGCAAGAGCCGCCTCGCCATCGAGGCCGCGCACGCGAACGGCGACCTCTTCCCCGACGGCGTGTACTTCGTGCCGCTCGAGGGCGTGCTCGAACCCGGACTCCTGCTGCCGACGATCGCGTACATCCTCGGCGTGCGCGACACCGGGGCGACGACCCTCGAGGAGCGGATCGCGCAGGCCATCGGCGACCGGCACGTGCTCATCGTGCTCGACAACTTCGAGCAGATCATCGATGAGGCGCCCGTGCTGGTGCGGCTGTACTCCCTCGCTCCGCGCGCCTGCTTCCTGGTCACGAGCCGCATCGTGCTGCGCATCCGCGGGGAGCGGGTGTTCGAGGTCGAGACGCTCGAGACGCCCCCGGCCGACGTGCCCGCGACCCTGTCGCAGGCGCAGTCGTCGTCGGCGTGCGTGCTGTTCGCCGAGCGCGCCGCGTCGGCCCTCCCCGGGTTCCGGCTGACCGCGGAGAACGCGTCCGACGTCATCGCCATCTGCCGGCAGCTCGACGGGCTGCCCCTGGCGATCGAACTGGCCGCGGCGAAGATCCGGCTGCTCTCGCCGCACGACGTCGCGGAGCGTCTCGGGCACAGCCTCCCCCTGCTGTCCACCTCGGTGCGGGATCTTCCCGACCGCCATCGCACCATGCGCGCGACGATCGACTGGAGCGTGGGCCTGCTGGCCGACGAGCAGCGTGCCATGCTCGAGGACCTCGGCGTCTTCGCGGCCCGGTTCAGCCTCGAATCGGTCGAGGCGGTGGGCGAGACCCGCTCGTGGGGTTCACAGACCATCGAGACGCTCGCCGCGCTGATCGACGCGTCGCTGGTGCAGCGCATCGAGTCCGGCGGCCGCTCGGTGTTCTCGCTCCTCGCGATCGTGCGCGAGTACGCCCTCGAGACGCTCGAGTCACGCCAGGCGGCGGACGCGATGAGGATCGCACACGCCGACTACTACCTCGACCTGGTGCACCGGGTCGCGCCGCGGCTCCGCGGCGCCCAGCAGATCGACGCCGTCGCCGAGCTGGGGCTCGAGGTGCCGAACCTGCGCGCGGCGGCGCGCCACCTCGTGCAGCAGAACCGCCTCGACGACGCCGGCGACTTCGCGTGGACGATGCTGGCGTACTGGTGGATCTGCGGATACTTCGCCGACGTGCGGCTGTGGATGCTGGAACTGCTCGAGAAGCGGATGCCGGTGACCCCGCGCACGCGCGCGATCGCGACGTTCTTCCCGCTGTGGGCGGAGCTGTGGCAGAGGCCGAGCGATCAGGTGGTGGACGAGCTCGGCGAGGTCGTGCGACTGTTCACCGAGAGCGGCGACGAGCAGGCCGCCGCGATGGCCCTCGCCGCGAAGGCGTCGACGCGGCTGCAGTTCACCGACCTCGACGAAGAGGTCTTCCGGGCCGAGATCGACGAGGCGATCGCGACGCTCCACGAGCTCGGCGACAGCTGGGCGGAATCCCTCGCCGAGACGGTGCTCGGACAGTTCGGCATGCTGCGGCGCGACATCCCGGCGGCGCTCGAGCACCTCGGTCGCGCGGTCGACATCGCCGACGCCGCCGATGACGCGTTCACCCGCGTCGTGGCCGGCAACAACCGCGCGCGGCTGCGCTTCGTGCTGGGCGAGCGGGATGCGGCAGAGGAGGAGTTCCTGCTGACGCTGCTGCTGTCGATCCGGCTGCATTTCGTGGACGGAGCCACGTACGGCCTGGAGGGCATGTGCGCGATCGCCGCGTCGCACGGCGACGCCTGGCGGGCCGGCGCCCTGGCGGCGGTGGCGGCGACGATCCGCGAGACGACGGGGATCTACGACATCGAAGGGTTCGCCGTGCATCTCGCCCCGCTGGAGGCCCTGCGGGCCGTCGATCCCGAGAGCGTCGAGGCCGGCGAGCGCGCGGGCAGGGAGATGGGCCTTGCGGAGGCCATCGCGATCGCACTGCCCGACGCCGACGTCCGCGAGAAGGTCCCTTCGTGGTGACGGGTCTCGAGCGGACTCCCGTGATCCGCACGCCCGACCAGCGGATCCGGGTGTTCGTGAGCTCGACCCTGCGCGAGCTCGCAGAAGAACGGGAAGCAGTGCGTTCTGCCATCGAGCGACTCCGCCTCGCGCCCGTGATGTTCGAACTCGGCGCCCGCCCCCACCCACCCCGCGACCTCTACCGCTCCTACCTCGCCCAGTCCGACGTGTTCATCGGCATCTACGGCGCCAGCTACGGCTGGATCGCCCCCGACGAAGACGTCTCCGGCCTCGAAGACGAATACAACCTCGCCCCCGCCGGCATGCCCAAACTCATCTACGTCAAAGACACCGACACCCGCGAACCCCGCCTCACAGACCTGATCGCCCGCATCCAAGCCGACGACACCGCCGCCTACCTCCACTTCCACGACGCCGAAGACCTCGAAGACCAGGTCGCCGGCGACCTCGCCATGCTCCTCGCCGAACGATTCGACGAGTCCCGCACGCAAGAGTCGTCCGAAACCGGAGGCCCACCCGTCAGCCTGGTCGGCCGCGTTCCGGTGCCCTACACGACCACCATCGGCCGCGAGGTGGACATCGACGCGGTGCGCACCCTCCTCGCGCGGGGCACGGACCGCGTCGTAAGCCTCATCGGACCGGGCGGCATCGGCAAGAGCCGACTCGCCATCGAATCGGCGCTCGCGTGCGGCGACCTCTTCCCCGACGGCGTCTACTTCGTCCTCCTCGAGGGGGTGCTCGAGCCCGGGCTGCTGCTGCCGACGATCGCCTACTATCTCGGCATCCGCGACAACGGCGAAGCCGCGCTCGAAGAGCGCATCGCCCATGCCCTGGCGGATCGCCGCGTGCTGATCGTGCTCGACAACTTCGAGCAGATCGTGGATGCCGCCCCCGTCCTGGTGCGGCTGTACACGGTCGCGCCGACGGCGACCTTCCTGGTCACGAGCCGTATCGTGCTGCGCATCCGCGGCGAGCGCGTCTACGACCTGCCGCCGCTCACGACGCCCGCCGGCGAAGGTCCCGCGAGCCTCGACCGCGCCACGCGCTCGGCTGCGGTGTCGCTGTTCGTCGACCGGGCGCGGGCGATCGATCCCCACTTCGACGTCACGCCCGGCAATGCGCGGGATATCGCGGACATCTGCCGGCGGCTCGAGGGGCTGCCGCTCGCGATCGAGCTCGCCGCGGCGAAGGTGCGGATCCTCAACCCGGCGCAGATCGCCGGCCGCCTCGAGAAGAGCCTGCCGCTGCTCACGGCGGCCGTGCGCGATCTGCCGGAGCGGCACCGCACGATGCGGGCGACGATCGACTGGAGCGTGAGCCTTCTGCCGCCCGAGCAGCGAGACCTGCTCGAGGACCTCGGGGTCTTCGCCACGCGGTTCACGCTGGACGCGGTCGAGGCGCTGGGCGAGGGCAGCCCGTGGGGCGGTCACGCGATCGACGCGCTGGCGGCGCTCGCCGACGGCTCGCTCGTGAAGCAGAGCGAGATCGGCGGCCGGCGCGTGTTCTCGCTGCTCGCGATCGTGCGCGAGTACGCGCTCGGGCGCCTCAAGGAACGCGGCGACGCGGAGCGCGTGCGCCGCGCGCACGCCGACTACTACCGCGCGCTCGTGGAGCGCATCGCGCCCGACCTCGGCGGGCGCGGGCAGGCCGACGCGGTCGTGCGACTCGGCCTCGAGCTGCCGAACCTGCGTGCGGCGGTGCGCCACCTCGTGTACACGAACCGGCTCGACGACGCCGGCGACTTCGCGTGGAGCCTGCTCATCTACTGGTGGATCTCGGGCTTCTTCGCCGAGGTGCGGGTGTGGATGCTCGAACTGCTCGAGAAGCAGCACGAGCAGCCGATCACGCCGCACACGCGCGCGATCGCGTGGTTCTTCGCACTCTGGGGCGAGATGTGGCAGCGCCCCAGCGAGCAGGTGGTCGCCGGACTCGGCGAATGCGTCCGGCTGTTCCGGGAGAGCGGCGACGAGGACGCGGCCGCGATGGCGCTCGCGGCCCGTGCGACGGCGCGGGTGCAGTTCTCCCACCTCGACACCGACAAGGCCGAGACCGAGCTCCGCGAAGCGGTCGTGACCCTGCGCGGCCTCGGGAACACGTGGGCCGAGGCGATCACCGAGGTCTCGCTCGGCCGGCTCGCGTGGGTGCGCGGGGGGACCGACGACGCTCTCGCCCATTTCGACCGCGCGACCTCGGTCGCCGAGTCGCGCGGCGACCTGTTCACGACGTCCGTCGCCGGCAACCTCCGCTCGCGGCTGAACTTCCAGCTCGGGCGCATCGAGGAGGCCGAGCGCGAGTTCGTCCACACCCTGCTCCTCTCCATCGGGCTCCACTACGAAGAGGGTGTGGCATACGGGCTCGAGGGTGTGTGCGCCGTCGCCGCCGCGCACGGCGAGGCATGGCGGGCGGCGGCCCTGGCGGTCGCGGCGGGCGAGATCCGCCGCCGCATCGGCATCTTCGACGTGGAAGCCTTCACCGTGCACACGCCGTACCTCGAGATCCTGCGCGGCCGCGATCCCCAGAGCGTCGAGGCGGGCGAGATCGCCGGCGCCGAGCTCACCGTCGCCGAGGCCGTGCAGCTGGCACTCGACGAGCACGACTTCGCGACCGTCGCCGACGCGCTCAAGGCCTGGTAGCGGACGGATGCCGCGGCCCGCGGCATCCGTCCCTCTCTTGTTCGTTCGTCACATATGCACGCGAATCCGGCGAATCCGCGTACACATGTGACGAACGAACGCCGAGGATGGTGCGCGCGGTCCACCGCGACCCGGAAGCGGCGGCGCGTTGCGCCGAGGAATGTCGTGCCCTCGGCACGCACGAGCCCTAGAATCTCGCTCAGCCTGGGGAGGCTGAGGAGGCTCGATGGCCGTACAACCGCTCGAGAGCGCACTCGCGCCGTGGCCGCTGACGGGTCGCGCGGCGATCGTGCAGCGCAGCACGGCCGCGCTGACGGGACACGTCCGGACGCTCGTGATCTCGGGGGCCTCGGGCGTCGGCAAGAGCCGCGCCGTCGCGGCCGTCGGCGAGGGGCTCGCGGCGCACGGGTGGGCGGTCCTGCACGCGACAGGCACCTCGATCATGTCGACGGTGCCGCTCGGCGCCCTGCTGCCGCTGTTCCCCACCGATCGCGCGCAGCTGAGCGAGGCCTCCACCGTGCCCGCCACGCTGCTCGATCGTGCGATCGTCGCCCTCGACGCGGTCGCACCCTCGCCCCGGCTGCTCGTGATCGACGACCTGGGTCTGCTCGACCCGCTCTCGGCCACGCTCGTGGCGCAGCTGGTGGCCGTCGACGCGCTGCGGATCGCGGCGACGCTCCGGTCGGGAGACGCGCTCCCCGACCCGTTCATGTCGACGTGGAGCGCGGACCGCGCGCTGCGCATCGAGCTCGCACCGCTCGACGTCGAGACGATCCGCGAGCTGCTCGCCCATGTGCTGGCAGGTCCCGTCGCCCACCGCACCGCGAGCGACCTGGAGCGGGCGACCGGTGGCAACCCGCTGTACCTGCGCGAGCTCGTCGTCGGCGCGCTGGAGTCGGGGCGCCTCGCCGCGCAGGCGGGCGTCTGGCAGCTGACCGGTGACCCCGTCGGCTCCCCCGCCCTCCGCGACCTCATCCTCGCGCGCGTCGCGCAGCTCGATCCCGACGAGCGGGACGTGGTCGACCGGCTCGCCGTGACCGGCGAGCTGCGCGCCGCCCACCTCGTCGCGCCGGGTGCGCGCGACGCGCTCGCCCGGCTCGAGAACGCCGGTCTGGTGCACATCGGCGAGCGGCTCGAGGTGCGCCTGGCGCATCCGCAGTACGCCGCGGTCGTGGCATCCTCCCTCTCACGACTCCGCACCGCCGATTTGCTGCTCGAGCAGGCGGAGCTGCTCGACCGCGACGGCACCACGGCGGCCGATGCCCTGCGCACCGTCACGTGGCGGCTCGCGGCGGGGGCCGACGCCGACCCCGAGATCCTGGCCAGCACCGCCCGCCTCGCCCGGCAGGCCGGCGACCACCGCACCGTCGACCGGCTCGCGACCGCCGCCCTGTCGGCCGGCGGCCCGCGACCTGACCTGCTGCTCCTGCGCGGCGAGGCGCTGCTGCGGATGGGTCGTGTGAGCGAGGCGCTCGAGCAGCTGCACGCCGGGGCGGCGCTCGGTCCCGACGGCGAGCTCGCGACGGCGATCACCGCGACCACGGCGATGGCGCACGCGAGCGTGCACGAAGGTCTGGCCGAGGCGCTCGCCGTGCTCCGCGGCGCCGACGGCGGCGGTGCGCCCGACCCGTCGCTGGCCCTCATCCGCGCGCTCATCGAGCTCTACTCGAACAACGCCGCCGAAGCCGACCGCATCGTCTGCGGCGTGGCCGGCGGCTTCGGCGACTCGCCCGCCGAGCAGGCGATCATCGCGGCCTCGCGCGCCCAGCCGCTCGCCGCGCTCGGGCGCACCGACGAAGCCCTCGCGGCCGCCGAAACGGCGCTCGCGTTCGCGCGCGCGACGCAGGGCCGTGCGATCCCGGGGCACACCGTCGCGAACGCGCTGCTGACCCTCGGCACGGTGCAACTCCACGCTGGGAGCATCGACGCCGCCCGCGCGACCGCCACGGAGGCGCTCGTCGAGGCCATCGACGCGGACGACGAGATCGTGTCCCGCTCGATCGAGTTCCTGCTCGGCCGCATCGCCGCCGACGCCGGCCTGCTCGAGACCGCCGCCCGATGGTTCCGCGACACGATGAGCGGCGCGATGACGGCCGGCCCGATCAGCCTCTACATCCCGGGACTCGCGAGCCTCGCGGTCGCGCTCATCGCGCACGGCGACCTCGATGACGCGCGCAGAGAGCTCGCTTCGGTGCCCGCCGGGGTCGACACCGGCCCGGGCGGGCTCATCGCGCGAGCGTGGCTTTCCGCCCTCGACGGCGATCTCGGCACCGCCCGGCGCCTGCTCGTCGACGAGGCGCAGAACATGGCCGAGACGGGCCACGTGTTCCTCGCGGGCACGTTCCTCGTGCACCTCGCCCGTATGGGAGGGGCGGATGCCGCGGCCCACTCGATAGCGAGGCTCGCCGCCGGCCTGCCGCAGAGCCCGCTGCTCGCCATGCAGGCGGCCCATGTCGCCGCCGAGGCCGGGGCGGACTGCGCCGGGCTGGAAGCCGCCGGCGAGGCGTGGGCGGCGCACGGCGCGCACCTGCTCGCCGCGGAGGCGTTCGCCTCGGCGGCACGGGCGGCCCGCGCCGCGGGAGAGCAGCGTCACGCGATGGCGCTGCAGAATCGCAGCGACGTGGAGGCCGCGCGCTGCGAGGGGCCCGCGACACCGCTCTTGCGGTTCAGTGAGGAGCTCACGCCCCTCACCCGCCGCGAGCGCGAGATCGCCACGCTCGCTGCAGACGGCGCGAGCTCGAAGGACATCGCGGCCAAGCTCTTCCTGTCGACGCGTACCGTCGACAACCACCTGCAGTCGGTCTACGGCAAGCTCGGCATCAGCGGCCGCCACGAGCTGGCGCGCCTGTAGCCCGCCCGCGGGACCACTCCGCGGAGGTCACGCCACGGCGACGGTGACGATCTCGCCGCGGCTCGCCTCCAGGCGTGCGCGCACGCTGCCGACGACGTCGTCCGGCACCCCGAGGTCGTGGAGGCTCACGGTGAGGTGCTCGACGACCGCGTCGAAGGCGTCGCCGGTGATCTCGAGACCCGCGTGCGCCGCCTCCAGGCTGCGCCCCGAGAACATCTCAGGGCCGCCGAGCGCGGCGGTGAGGAACGCCCGCTGGTGGGCCCTCAGCCGGGTCATGTCGACGTCCCGGAACCACGTCTCGAGCTCGGGATCGGCGACCACCCGCTCGTAGAACACCGTCACCACGGCCTTCATGGTGGTCGCGCCGCCGATCTCGTCGTACACGCTCACACGTCCTCCGTCCGTTCGATCCATTCGAATGTATCCGCACCCCCTGGGCGGTCCGTAGGCAACGACTACTCAGTTCTGCCGCGACGGCCGGAACACGGATGCTGCGGCCGCGACGACCGTCGTCGTCCGGTGTATCAGCGCCGCACGTCGCATGCTCTGGTGCGGTGATGCGTGCGGTTCTATGCTGTGCACCGGACTGCGCTCCTCGGATTCATTGGGTGACGGTGCTCGTGGGGATTCGGGCGCCGGAGCGAGGGGGTCGGGATGACTCTGGTTCCTGATGTACCGCGTGTCGACGTCGAAGCCGACCACGATGCCCTCGACGTGCACGTCGACCCCGCACCGCCCGGCGGCGGCCCCGACGAGAGGGGCATCACGCACCTGGCCGACGCGAGGCTCCAAGGCTCATCCGACACCGTGGCGACGGTCCGCCTGCGCGGGCCGGGAGGCTTCCACTACGCGGTGATCGTCGCGCGCGGCGTCGAGCTGGAGCTCGTGCCCCTGGAGCCCGACGGCGACGGCTTCGCGGCGCGGATCCGCGTGGCCGGCGGCGAGACGGTGTTCCTGGTCGTCGTCTCGAGCGACTTCGAGCGGGGCATGGACGCCCTCGAGGCCGAGGTGGCGCGCGGCGGGATGGGCGCGACGCGCCCGCAGCCGTTTCCTCGCGCGTTCCCGCCGCCCGACCTGGGCGGAGTCATCGGGGGACCGCCCGGTGGACCGGTCGCGGGGCAGCGCGGGGGGCTCGTGATCGGCGGAGCCGTGCGTCGCCGTTCCACCGGGCTCGCGCCAGGTGCACCGGTTCCCCTCCCTCCCGTCGCTGCACCGGCCCCGGCGCCGCCGAGGCGACGGGTGCCCCCGCCTTCCGCGGGTGCCGCAGCCGCGCCCCCACCGGCCGCGACGCCTGCGAACGGCGGCGCGGCGCAGCCGAGGGTCGCGCCGTCCGCGGGCGTCGACGGAGCGACCCGCGTTCCGGCGTTCGTCGACGCGGAGATCCCGTCGCGCCTCGAGCAGGGGACCGAGTTCGACGCGGTCGTGAGAGTGTCGCTCGAGGATCTCGTGCCGACCGCCGGCACGGCGCACGCCAAGGCCTCGGCCCGGTTCGATCCGACGCGGGACATCGAAGTGGCGGTCCAGCTCCGCGGGCTCTCCCTCGCGCCCGGGCAGGCGTCATCCCAGTCCACCCCGCTTCCCGCCACCGCCCGCCGGCCGAGGAAGCTCACCTTCCGGCTCGTTCCGGAGGATCCCGGGCGCGGTCACATCACCGTCAAGTTCACCCAGCCGCCGTCGACCGAGATCCTGGCGACGCTTGCTGTGAGCGCCCCGATCCACCCCGCCGGCGCAGGTGCAGCGGGCCCGGACGGTCGGCACGTGGCGAAGGCGGGCGTCGCGGTCCCGCCCCGCAGTATCGCCGACTTGCCGACTCTCACCATCGAGGAGTCGATCGCCGGCGGGAAGTCGGAACTCACCATCACGGCGAAGATCGGTGGCACTGTGGCGCGCCACACCGCTCACCTCCCCGACGACGCGACGGGACTGCCCGACAAGGCGGCCTATGTCGGCGGGATCTACGCGGAGCTGGCGCGCATCCGGACCGCGTACGAGGCGAAGGCGAAAGTCGACGACCCCACCGCCGCCCCGGACGCTCGGCGCGACGTGCGGACGCTGGGCGCGCGGATCGCCCGCGAGCTCCTCGGCGACGACGTCAACTCGCTGCTGTGGAACCGGCGGCGACGCATGTCGCAGGTCGTCCTGCAGACTTCGGGGGAGCTCGACATCCCCTGGGAGATGGTGCACCTCGTCCCGGTGGGGACCCAGCGCCCCGACAAGGAGCGGTTCTTCCTCGGCGACCTCGGTCTCATGAGGTGGATGTACGGGACGCCGCGTCCGACCGTCATCCCGCTCGACCCCGGCAAGGTCATCGCCATCGCACCGAGCTATGCCAACCGTCGGCTGCGCCTGCCGCGCGCCCGCGAAGAGGTCACGCTCCTCGAGCGGCTCCTCGAGCGCAAGCCCCTCACCGCTGAGGATTCCGGTCAGCTCCACGACGCCATCGTCGCCGGCGACTTCGATCTCCTGCACTTCGCCGGTCACGGCCGCTGGCGCGACCTCGCGCCGCTCGGCCAGGAGATCGCGTTCGCGAAGTTCTCGCTGCGTCGCAACGACCCCACCGCCTCCTACACGGACTCCGATGCCCGGAGGGACATGCCCGAGACCGATGACGACGGCACGGGTGGCCGTGCGGCTCCGCCCGCGCCTTTCGTGTTCCTCAGCGCGTGCGACGTCGGGCGCCTCCGCTCGGGCGCGACCGGCCTCGGGGGCTTCGCGGAGGTCTTCCTCCGCGGCGGCGTCGGCGTGTTCATCGGGTGCTCGTGGGCGGTGCGCGACGACGTCACCGCCGAGTTCGTCAGCACGTTCTACGAGGAGGCGCTCCGCAACAAGGCGACTCTCGGCGAGGCCGTCCTCGCGGCGCGCCGCGCCGCCCGCGAGGCGGGCGACCTCACCTCCCTCGCCTTCACCGTCTTCGCCGACCCGCGCGCGAGGCTCAAGCTCTCGCGATGACCGGCAGCGACAGGGCTGCACACCACACCCCGCCACCCATCACCAGACAGGACGTGACACCATGCCGGACACCACCACCGCCTCCCGCGGATCGACGCTGAGCGCGACCGACCTCGCCGCGCTGCGCAAGCACGTCATCCACACGGCAGACGGCAAGCTGACTCCGACCGCCCCGGCGAAGCCTCGCGACGTCGGCCAGTTCGGGACCACCGCTGCCGACGTCCACCGCCTCGTCACGCAGGACCTCGCGGCGTTCGTCGACCAGCAGGCCAAGAAGGCGAAGGGCGACGTGGCTCCGGTGCCGGTGCTGATCTGGGCGCACGGCGGACTCACCGACAAGGCGGCCGGCCTGAAGACCGCCCATCACCAGGTCGACTGGTGGAAGAAGAACGGCGTCTACCCCATCCATCTGGTGTGGGAGAGCGGCCTCATGACGACGCTGGCAGACGTGCTCTCGGGCAAGGCGACGGGATCGCGGGGCTTCACCGACATCACCGATCTCGCCGTCGAGGCCGCCGCCCGCGTGCTCGGCGGGCGCAAATTCTGGGACGACATGAAGCTCGACTCGGCGGCGGCCTGCCTCCCGGCACTGAAGGACGGCACCCGCGGCGGGGCGGACGTCCTGGCGGCGGAGCTCCGCGACTACATGGCGGCCAATCAGGACGCCATCGAGATCCACGTCGCCGGACACAGCGCGGGGTCGATCTACCACTCCCACTTCGTGCCCCGGCTGTTCGAGGGCCCCAACCCCGTCGACCACGTCGCGACGGTGACCTTCCTCGCCCCGGCGGTGCGTCTCGACACCTTCGAGGCGCAGCTGCTGCCGCTCGCCGAGACCGGCAAGATCCACGACGTCTCGATCTTCACGATGGACGAGAAGCACGAGAAGCGCGACAACACCGCGGGGGTCTATCGCAAGTCGCTGCTGTACCTCGTCTCGCGGGCGTTCGAGGCCGAGCGCGACGCCAAGATCCTGGGCCTCGACGAGCATCTGCGCAGCGCCGGGCGCACCATGGCGTATCTCGGCGACGACCCCGCGCGGCTCGTGAAGGGGCCGACCTCACAGGGTCGCCTCAGCAGCACGCAGGCGACGTCGCACGGCGACTTCGACAACGACGTCGAGACGATGATGAGTCTCGCGCGTCGCGTCCTCGGTGTGCCCGACAGCGACGAGCCGGACGGTCTCACGACCTACCCCGCGAGGACGCGAGAGGTCGGCGTCGAGAGCGAGGGATCGCGCACGCCACGTCCTGAGCCGACGGGCGTCCGCGGCGCCGTTCCACGGAAGCTCGCGCTGTGCATCGGCATCGACAAGTACCCCAAGGACCCGCTCAGCGGCTGCGTGGCGGACGCCGACTCCTGGGGCGCTGCACTGGACGCGGCCGGCTTCGACGTCGAATACCTCCGCAACGAGCAGGGGACGCGCGACGGGATCCTCCGGGCGATGCTCGACAAGGTCTCGACCGCGCGGGACGGCGACATCGTCGCGATCCAGTTCGCGGGGCACGGCACGTTCGTCCCCGACCTCGACGGCGACGAGACCGACACCTTCGGCCCGAGCGATGAGGCGCTCTGTCCCGTGGACTTCCGCGACGGCGAGCTCATCGTGGACGACGACCTCGGCGCGATCTGGGACGCGATCCCCTCCGGCGTCGCGGCGACGCTCTTCTTCGACTCATGCCACTCGGGAACGGTCAACCGAGGGCTCACGCGCTCGGAGTTCGATGCGAAGAACTTCCCTCCCGGCACGAAGCCCCGCATGACGGTGCTCGACGGGGACGAGGTGGAGGCCTTCCGCGACAAGCGGGCCGCAGCGCTCGGCGACGACTTCCGGCGCGCGGCCTGGGAACGCGTCGTCGCGGTCGAGACCGACCGCGCCGCCGAGGCTCCGGCGCCGCGCGGCGAGCAGCGCGAAGTGCTCATGAGCGCGTGCCAGCCCAACCAGGTCGCACTCGAGACGAACGGGCACGGCGTCTTCACCACCGCGGCGCTCGCGGTGCTGGCGAAGAGCCCCGGCCTCACCAACAGCGAGTTCGTCGCAGCGGTCTACGACATCATCGACGACACCTACGAGCAGCGGCCCATGCTCTCGGCGGCGGGCTCGCTCGGCGCGCGCGTGCTCCTGAGCTCGCTGCACGACACCGTCGAGCCCACCAGCATCAAGGTCGGGTCCAACGGCAGTCGCACCGCGGGGGATGTACGGAAGGCGGCGATCGTCGCGATCCTGCGGGCCACGGCCGACCTGATCGAGACCGGGGGCGACTGATCGCGGAGGGACGTCCGCGCCCGGACCGGTGCGCGGGGGTTCCGTCCGTCACCGGCCCGGCCGCGCGTGCCGGAACCGGATGCGGGTGCCCGGCCGCGCCTGCGCGATGAGGTCCAGTCCGGGGTCGGTCACGACCGCGATGACGGGATAGCCGCCGGTCACCGGGCCGTCGGCGAGGAGGATCGTGGGCCGCCCGCTGGGCGGCACCTGCAGCGCCCCCGGCACCATGCCTTCGCTCGCGAGCTCGCCGGTGCGGACGCGCGTGAGCTCGGGCCCGTCCAGGCGGGCTCCGACGCGGTCGGCGTGGTTCGACACCGTCCAGACCGTGTCGTACAGGGTCGCGAGGGCGTCCGCGGTGAACCAGTCGGCCCGCGGACCCGGGGCGAGCTCGAGCTCGAACTCCGCATCGCGGGGCGCACCCCAGCCGGCGGGAGGAGCGATGGGGATCGGCGCCGTCGCGTCGTCGCGCACGCCCACCACGTCCCCCGCGCGAAGGGCCGCGGGCCCGAGTCCGGCCAGCCGGTCGGTGGCCCTCGAGCCCAGTGCGACATGGGCGTCGAGCCCTCCGCGCACCGCGACATAGGCACGCGCCCCGTGCGCGAACCAGTCGATGTGCAGTTCGGCGCCGGCGGGCCACGCATGCGCCTCGTACGGGTCGACCTCGCGCCGGTCGATGCGCACCGTGCCCCACGCCCCGGTCACGGCGACCCACAGCTCGGACTGGGCCACGGCGCGCAGCCCGCCCATCGTGACCTCGATGCCGGCGGCGCCCTCGGGGTTCCCGACCAGGCGGTTGGCGGTGCGGAGGGCTCCGCGGTCGAGCGCGCCCGACACCGCGACGCCGACCGAGGCCGCGCCCTCGCGACCCAGGTCCTGCACGGTGGCGAGCAGCCCCGGTTCGACGACACGGATGCTGCGATCCGCCGCGGCGTCATCCGCGGCCGCCGCCGCATCCCCGGCCCCCATCCGCTCGCCTGTCGCAACCTGTCGATCCGTCCGACCGTTCGTGACAGGCGAGCTGCGGTCGATCGGGGCGGGGCGAACTTCGGACACCGCGGCGGGCACCGGCCGGAAGCGCACGCGCGCTCCCGGCGCGAGCGGCGCCGGGGACGCGGCATCCGGGTCGAACAGGCGTGCCGCGGTCGTGCCGATCAGCCGCCAGCCGCCGGGGGTGTCGCGCGGGTAGGCACCGCTGAAGACGCCCGCGAGACCCACGGAACCGGCCGGCACGCGGGTGCGCGGCGACTCGAGCCGTGGCACGTCGAACGGCCAGTCGTCGCTGACCAGATACCCGAAGCCCGGCGCGAACCCGGTGAACGCGACCCGCCATTCCGCGTCCACGTGGCGCCGCACGAGTTCGTCGGCCTCGACGCCCAGCAGCCGGGCGGTCTCGGCGAGATCCGCCCCGTCGTACACGATGTCGAGCTCGACGGTCGGCCGCGCGGTGAGCGACCCCGGCTCAGCCTCGGCCGCCGCGGCGATCGCCCATGCGCGGGCTGCGGACAGCGGCAGCACCCGCGGATCGACACGCACGAGCACCGTTCGCGCCGCGGGCACGAGATCGGTCACGCCGTCGGGCCGCGACGCGGCGAGCGCGGCGTGCAGCGGCAGCACGTCGCCGAGTGCGCCGACCTCGAGGAGGAACGCGCGCTCCCCCATCGGCCGCACGCGCGGGGTCACCACGGCGCCCGCACCTCCACGCCCGCGGCGTCGAGCGCCGCGCGCACGGCGCGGGCCATGTCGACCGCCGACGGCGAGTCGCCGTGCACGCACAGGGAGGCGGCATCCGCCCGCACCCGGGAGCCGTCGACCGCCTCCACCACGCCCTCCCGCGCGAGGCGCACGGCGCGCTCCGCCACGAGCTGGGGATCGTCGAGCAGCGCGCCCGGCTGCCCTCGGGGCACGAGCGACCCGTCCGGCAGATAGTTGCGGTCGAGGAACGCCTCGGACACGAACGGAAGACCGACGGATGCTGCGGCCCGCGCGATCTCGCCGCGCAGACCGAGCACGGGCAGTGGCCGACCGAGCAGCGTCGAGCAGTCGGCGACCGCGCGGGCGACCGCGTCCGCCTGCTGCCGGTCGGTCGTGACGGCGTGGTACAGCGCGCCATGCGGCTTCACATACCGGAGGTCGGCGCCCGCGTCGGCGAGCGCGGCGAGCTGCGCCGCCACCGCCGCGATGAGCTCCGCGGGCTCCATCGCCACGGCGACCCGGCCGAAGTTCGCACGGTCGGGGTAGGAGGGATGAGCACCGACCGCGACCCCGAACCGGTCCGCCCGCGCCACCGCCGCGCGCATCGAGGCGGCATCCCCCGCGTGCCCGCCGCACGCGACGTTCGCGCTCGAGATCAGCGCGAACATCGCCTCGTCGTCGGCCGTGGGCACCCCGTCGACGGTCTCGCCGAGGTCCGCGTTCAGGTCGATCGCCGCCATGCTTCCACGGTACTGCCGAGCCTCTCGGTCGGCCCCGTGCCGCAACTCCTCCGAGACGCCGGAGCTCGCGCCCCGCAGAGCGGTTTCCGAGCCCGCACGCGCCGGGCGGGAGGAGTTGCGGCACAGCCGCCGTCGAAGCGTCCCGGCGTCGACCGGACTCACGACGCCCAGCGGGTGCATCATGCTCACGCCGCGAGCCGGCTCGTTACGGATCCGTAAAGGCTGGCGGTGGACAGGTGCGCATTGCGACACCGCGGGGCAGGATGGAGCGCATGGCCCGAACCACCCCCCGCCTCGCGGCCGGAGCACCGCTGCTCCAGGTGCGAGACGTCGCCGTCCAGTTCCAGACCATCGACGGCCCGGTGCACGCCGTCGAAGGCGTCGATCTCGACATCGCGGCCGGCGAGACGCTCGCGATCGTGGGCGAGTCGGGCTCCGGCAAGTCCACGACCGCGATGGCGGTGATCGGCCTGCTGCCGGGCAACGGCAAGGTGACCCAGGGCAGCATCCTGTTCGAGGGCGAAGACATCGTGGGCGCACCGGAGAGCAGGATGCGCGCCATCCGCGGCCGGTCGATCGGGCTGGTTCCGCAGGATCCGATGTCGAACCTCAATCCCGTCGCGAAGATCGGCACGCAGATCGCCGAGACCCTGCTGGCCCACGACCTCGCCACCCGCAAGGACGTCGATCGCAAGGTCGTCGAGACCCTCGCGGCAGCGGGTCTGCCGAACGCCGCCGAACGTGCCAAGCAGTACCCCCACGAGTTCTCGGGAGGCATGCGCCAGCGCGCGCTCATCGCGATCGGCCTCGCGTGCGACCCGAAGCTGCTCATCGCCGACGAGCCCACGAGCGCTCTCGACGTCACCGTGCAGAAGACGATCCTCGACCAGCTCGGGCGGATGACCAGCGAGCGCGGCACGGCCGTGATGCTCATCACGCACGACCTCGGTCTCGCGGCCGAACGCGCCTCGAGGGTCGTCGTGATGAACCGCGGGCGCATCGTCGAGCAGGGCCCGGCGCGGCAGATCCTCGAAGACCCGCAGCACCCCTACACGCAGGCGCTCGTGAAGGCGGCGCCGTCCGTCGCCGCGGTGCGGCTGCGGCCCGAGGTCTTCCGCACGACCGCGCCCGAGAAGGCCGCGCCCGACATCGCTCCGGTCAGCCAGGCGACGGATGCCCCGACCACCGCCCGCACGGAGCCACGCGCCGCCGAGCCCGCCGCGGCGCCCGCGGCCGAGGCATCCGTTCCCGACAACATCGTCGAGGTCGAGGGCCTTACGAAGATCTACCAGGTGCGCGGCAGCAAGGAGGACTTCGCCGCTGTCAAGGACGTGTCGTTCTCGATCCCCCGCGGTGAGACGGTGGCGATCGTCGGCGAGTCGGGGTCGGGCAAGACGACCACGGCGCGGATGATGCTGCGAGTGATCGAGCCCACCAGCGGGACGATCCGCTTCGAGGGCCAGGACGTCGCAGCCCTCAAAGCACGCGACCTGAGGCTCTTCCGGCAGCGCGTGCAGCCGATCTTCCAGGACCCGTACTCGTCGCTGAATCCGATGTTCTCGATCGAGCGGATCATCTCCGAGCCGCTGGAGTTCTACAAGCGCGGCAATGCGAAGGAGCGCGCGGCCCGCGTCCGGAAGCTGCTCGACGACGTGGCACTCCCGCAGACGATGCTGCGGCGGTACCCCTCGGAGCTGTCGGGTGGTCAGCGCCAGCGGATCGCCATCGCGCGCGCGCTCGCCCTCTCCCCCGACCTCATCGTGTGCGACGAGCCGGTGTCGGCGCTCGACGTGCTGGTGCAGGATCAGGTGCTGACGCTGCTGCGCGACCTGCAGCGCGAGTACGGCCTCAGCTATCTCTTCATCTCGCACGACCTCGCGGTGGTGCGCCTCATCAGCGACTACGTCTGCGTGATGAAGGACGGCGAGCTCGTGGAGGCGGCATCCTCCGAGGAGATCTTCACCAACCCGCGCGACCCCTACACGCGGCGCCTCCTCGCGTCGATCCCCGGCAACGAGCTCGACATCGCCGTCTGACCGCTCTCCGGAATCGCCGAAGGGCAGATCTCCGCATGCGTGCGGAGATCTGCCCTTCGGCGGTTCTCAGCGTGCGCGGGTGCGGGGATCCATCGCCTCACGCAGAGCCTCGCCGAACAGCGTGAAGCCGAGCGCCGTCACCGTGATGCAGATGCCGGGGAGGAACGCGAGCCACGGTGCGACCGCGAGCTCGAGCTGGGCGTAGGTGAGCATGCGTCCCCATTCCGCGGTCTGCGGCACGTCGCCGCCGAGACCGAGGTACGACAGCGCGGCCGCCTCGATCACCGCGGTCGCCAGCGACAGCGTCCCCTGGACGATGACCGGCCCGACGGCGTTGGGAAGCACGTGGCTCATCGTGATCTTGCCGCGCCCGAGGCCGAGCGTCTGCGCCGACAGCACGTAGTCCGCGTTGCGCTGCTGGAGCATCGACGCGCGCAGGAGGCGCGCGAACACGGGCACCTGCGCGACGCCGATCGCGATCATGAGCGACGCCTGCGTCTGGCCGAGGATGGCGGCGATCGAGACCGCGAGCAGAAGCGACGGCACCGACAGCAGAATGTCGACGATGCGCATGATGAGGGTGTCGACCCAGCCGCCGAACATGCCGCACAGGAATCCGAGGATCATGCCGCCGATGAGGCCGATCGCGGTCGACACCACTCCGATGATCAGGGTGGCGCGCGCACCCCAGATCAGCTTGGACAGCACGTCTCCGCCGAAGCGGTCGAGGCCCAGCGGGAACTCGGGGATCTCACCGGGGCCGGGGATGTGCGTCGGCGTGATGTAGCGCTGCCCCGGGAGCTCGGTCGGTCCGTACGGCGCCAGCCACGGGGCGAGCACGGCGACGAGCACCAGCAGCGCGATGATGGCGCCGCCCACCCAGGCGCTGGGGTTGCGGCGCATCCGCCGGAACACGTCCCGCCAGAACCCTCCGCCTGTGGTCTTCGCCGCCAGCAGCTCCTTGTCGTCGATGGAGGTGTCGTCGACGGGCCCGCCGCTCGGCGCGGGGGGAAGCATCGCGGATGTCATGAGACCCTCACTCTCGGGTCGATGAAGCTGTACGACACGTCGACCGCCAGGTTGATGAGGGCGTAGCCGATCGCGATGAAGATGATGAAGCCCTGGAGCACCGGGTAGTCGCGCGTGAAGATCGCGCGTGCCAGGAACGAGCCGATGCCCGGGAACGCGAACACGGTCTCGGTGAGCACCGCCCCCGAGATCAGCAGGCCGACCTGGAGACCGATCGTCGTGATGACCGGAAGCATCGCATTGCGCAGGATGAAGCGTGACCGGATCGTCGAGCGCGAGATGCCCTTGGCCATGCCGGTGCGGACGTAGTCGGAGTTCTGCACCTCGAGCACCGACGCGCGGGTGATGCGCACGATGATCGCGAGCGGGATCGACGCCAGCGCGATCGCGGGCAGGATCAGGTGCAGGAACGCGTCCCACGCGGCATCCCATTCGCCGGTGAGGATGCCGTCGAGCACATAGAAGCCGGTGTAGTGCGTGGCGTCCAGGCGCGGATCCTGACGGCCTTCCGAGGGCAGCCACCCGAGCTGCACCGCGAACACCCACTTCAGAATGAACGCGAGGAAGAACACCGGGATCGTGATGCCCAGAAGGCTCGCGCCGACGAGGACGTGGTCGGAGGCCTTGCCGTGGCGGCGGGCAGCGAGGTAGCCGAGCGGGATGCCGAGGCCCACCGCGATGATGATCGCGAGCATTCCGAGCTCGATGGTCGCGGGCAGACGCCGGGCGAACTCCTCGAGGACCGGCTGGCGCGTCTGCAGCGAGACGCCGAAGTCGCCCGACAGCAGTTGACCGAGCCACGTGAAGTACTGGACGATGAGCGGCTCGTTGAAGCCGTATTGCTCGTTGATCTGCTCGACGGCCTCGGGCGTGGCCCGTTCGCCCAGGAGGGCGACGGCGGGGCCGCCCGGCAGGGCGCGGACCCAGATGAAGAGCAGGATGGACAGGCCGAACAGGGTCGGGATCAGCAGGAGCAGTCTGCTCCCGATGGTGCGTAGCACGGAAGATCTCTCCGGGAGACGGGCGGCGCGTGGGCGCAGCCGGGTCGGGGCGGGGAAGAGAGAGCGGATGCCGCAGCCCGCGGCTGCGGCATCCGCTCTGCTGCTCCTACTCGCTCAGTTCCACCAGGTTGTACACCTCGTCCTGCACGGGGCTCGCCGGGTACGAGGTCACGCGCTCGGCGAATGCCAGCGTCGGGACCGGGTGCGCCAGCGGGATGCCCGGCAGGTACTCCATGATCTGCTCGTTGACCGCGAGGTACGCGGCCTCCTGCTCCTCCGCCGACGCGAGACCGCGCGCCTGCGTGAGGGCCGCGGTGAGCTCCTCGTTCGTGAAGCCCCACTCGTTGCCGGCGGTGGCGAAGAACGTCCCGACGAAGTTGTCGGGGTCGTTGTAGTCGCCGGTCCAGCCCAGCAGGTGGATGCCGTGGTCCGCGCCGCCCTGGATGCGGTCGAGGTACGTGGGGTTCCAGTCCTCGCCGACCGGCGTGAGGGTGATCCCGACGGCCTCGAGCTGCGAGCTCAGGTTCGTGTAGATCTGCTCCGGGTTGGGCATGTACGGACGCGACACGTTGACGGGGTAGTTGAACTGCAGCGTCAGCGGGTTCGCCTCGGTGTAGCCGGCCTCGGCGAGCAGCGCCTTGGCCGCCTCGGGGTCATAGTCGTACGTGGTGACGTCCTCGTTCCAGCCGATGACCACGGGCGGCATGAACTCGCGCGCCACCTCGGTGCCCTCGGGGAGCACCTGCGTGACGAGCTGCTCCTTGTCGATCGCCTGGGCGATCGCCTGTCGCACGCGGATGTCGGCCAGCGCCGGCACGGCCTGGTTCATCGCGAGGTAGAGGATGTTGAACGCCTCACGGTTCACAAGGTTGAACCCGGCCTCCTCGAGGGCGCCGAGGTCGGCGGGAGCGACGAGGTCGTAGCCGTCGATCGAGCCCGACTCGAGCGCCTGACGACGGGCGGTGGTGTCGCCGATCACCTGGAAGATGACCTCCTGCACCTGGCCCTGCTCGCCCCAGTAGTCCTCGTAGGCGCTGACGGTCACGGACTCGCCCGGCGACCACTCGTCGAACTTGAACGGACCCGTCCCGACGGGGTGACCCTGCGCGTACTCGCTGAGGACAGGAGCCTCGGCGGTGCCGCCCACCTCGTCGGCGTTGTACTCCTCGAGCGCCGTCGGGCTCTGGATCGCGAACGACGGCAGCGACAGCGCGGGGATGAACCCGGCGAACGGCTGGGTCAGGGTGATGACCGCCTCGGTGTCGCTCGTCGCCTCGCAGCCGCCGTAGATCGAGGTACCGGTCTCCGCGTAGCCGCGCATGAGCTTGCCCCAGTAGTACGAGAGGCTCTCGGTGGCCGCGAGGCCGGTGAAGTTGTTCATGCGGTCGAAGTTGAAGCAGACCGCCTCGGCGTTGAAGTCGGTGCCGTCGTGGAACGTCACGCCCTCCTTGAGCGCGAACGTGTACGTGAGGCCGTCCTCCGACTGCTCCCAGCTCTCGGCCAGGCCCGGAGCGGGGTCGGCCGAGCCGGGCTCGACGCCCACGAGTCCTTCGAAGATCTGTCGCGAGACGCGGAACGTCTCGCCGTCGTTCGCCATCGCCGGGTCGAGACCGGCGATGTCGCCGGAGGAGCCGAAGATGAACGTCGAGTCGACGTCGCTCGCCTGCTCGTCCCCGCCGCCGTCGTCGCGCTGGCTCGCGCAGGCGGTGAGGACGATCGCACCGATGGCGACCGCGGCGGCGCCGGTGAGCCAGCGCCTTCTCGCAGTGTGGAACATGTGCTGTGCACCTTCCGTGTCGTGTGGGCTCCGCTGCACATCGTCGTGGAGCAGAGGTGCGCGCAGCCCTCAGCGGGGTGTGATGCTCCGACGCTACCCGCGAAGCGGCGCATCGAGGATTACACCTGTGTCTCGATTGTGTTTCGACCAGGACGGATGCCTCGGACTGGGCGAACTGCGTCATGCCCGCGCACGCTCGCGAGCAGATGTGTCAGCCGAAGCGTGGCGGACAGACCGGGACGGCTAACGTGGAGCGCATGGCACGCGCGCGGGAGGAATCGGCCGTCCCCACCGTCCGGCTGTCGGACGGCACGCTCGCCCGCGTGGTGCGCTCGCCCTTCGGCGGCGGGTGGGAGCTCGATGTCGACGGCACGCCGCAGTCGCACGTCGATCTCGACGATCCGACGCACCTGCACTTCGAGTACGTCGCGCGCATGGGGGCCGTGATCGACCGGCTGCGGATGCCGGGGCAGCCGCTCACCGCGATACACCTGGGGGCCGGCGCCCTCACCATCCCGCGCTACATCGAGCAGACGCGGCCGGGCTCGCGGCAGCAGGTCGTCGAGCTCGAGCCCGCGCTGTGGGATCTCGTCCGCGAGAACCTGCCGCTCCCGCGCGGCGCATCGATCCGTGTCAGGATCGGCGACGCGCGCGAGACCCTGGGCCGCCTCCCCGCCGGCCTCGTGGGCGCTGCCGACCTCGTCGTGTCGGACGTCTATTCCGGCGCCCAGACCCCCGCGCACCTGACCACCGTGGAGTTCTTCACCGAGGCCGCCCGGTTCCTCGCGCCCGACGGCGTGCTGCTCGTCAATGTCGCCGACGGCGCCGGCCTCGCATTCGCCCGCCGCGAGGTCGCGACGGTGCAGGCCGTGCTCGAGCACGTCATCGTGCTCGCCGAGGTGCAGACGCTCAAGGGCCGCCGCTTCGGCAACCTCGTGATCGCGGCATCCCGTGCCCCGCTGCCCACCGAGTGGCTGCCGCGGCTCATGGCGGCCGGTCCGCACCCTGCCAAGGTCGCCGAGGGCCGGGAGCTCGACGAGTTCGCGCGCGGCGCGCGAGTCGCGACGGACGCCGACGCCACCCCGTCGCCGAAGCCGTCGGCATCCGTCTTCACCCGCTGAGGTCCGCCCTGCCGGGCGCCTCGGCGTGCTCGGTCCCCTCTGTTCGTTCGTCACAGATGCACGCGATCCGCAGCGTTCGGCATACATCTGTGACGAACGAACCGGGGTGGGAAGGGTCACGGATGCTGCGGCCCGGCGTGGCACGACCGAGACCCGGGACGCGGCAGGGCACACTGGAACAGGCCACCGGCGCGGCGAAGGGAGTCAGACGTGAGCTACATCAGCGGGTACGATCCCGACACTCTCCGCGAAAAGGTGAACGCGAGCCAGTGCAAGGAGCGGCTGGAGGAGATCGGCGATCAGCGGAGCCTCCCCGCGCTGCTCGAGCGGGTGTGGCTGCTGAAGGTCCTGGACCGCGCGGACGAGGCCCTCGTCATCTCGGAGCAGTCGGTGCGCGTCGCGCGCATGGCCGGCACCCGCAAAGACCTGCTGCGGGCGCGCATCCTCCACGCCACCGTCCTGCAGGCACGCGGCGCGTACGGCGCCGCCGAGCAGGAGCTCACCACGTGCGCCGAGGAGGCGGACGGGCAGGGCTGGGCCGGCATCGGCGCCTTCGCGTACCAGCACCGCGGCAAGGTCAACTACGACGCCGGCGACTTCGAGTCCGCCCGCAAGGACTTCAAGCGCGCACTGTTCCTGCGCCAGGAATCCGGGGCCACCGAGGACCAGCTGGAATCGACCCTCCTGGCCATCGACGCCGCCGATCGGCGCCGTGCCGCAGCATCCGTCGCCAGCTGAGGTGGATGCCGCCAGCCGGAGTGTCGGAGATACGTTCTAGTCTCGCGCCATGTCGGAACTGCATCGCGTGCGGCACTGGGCCGAGGCCCTGATCGCCCTCCACCTCGACGACTCGTGGAGCTTCGCGTTCGACAACGCGAAGCGCCGGGCGGGACTGTGCGATTACACGCACAGGCGCATCAGCGTGTCGCGGTACCTCGCGGCGCGCTACGACGACGACACCAACCATCAGACGCTGCTGCACGAGGTGGCGCACGCCATCGCGGGCCCGCGCGCCGGCCACGGCCCACGGTGGAAGGCCGTCGCGCGCGACCTCGGCTACGTCGGCGGCACCACCCACAACGGCGAGACGGCGACCGAGCTCGCTCCGTGGATCGGCGTGTGCCCCGCAGGGCACCTCGCCTACCGCCACCGCAAGGCGACGCGGCCGACGTCGTGCGCGAAGTGCGCCCCGCACTTCGACGAGCGCCACGCCTTCACGTGGACGCGCCGTGAGATCACGCGGGCCACGCGCCTCGCCGCGATGACCCCGCGGGACTGAAGCCGGGTCAGTACGCGACGAACGTCCCGTCGCGCAGGACCGGGACGACGGATGCTGCATCCACCGCTGCCGCGTTCAGCACCTCGTCGCGGGCGTCGCGCTCGAGCAGCTCCTGGCCCGAACCGCTCGCGGTCAGCAGGTGGCGGACCGCGCCGCGCAACCCGCGGAACGCCTCAGCGGCCGCTGCCGCGTCGGGCGACGTGTGGTCGACGCCGAGTGCACCCAGGGCGTCGACGATCGCCCCCGCACCCAGCTGGTCCTCGACCGCGAACCGGAGTGGTGCACCGGCCCCGCGGCCGGCCAGCTCGCCCGCCGCGACCACGGCGATGCTGGTGCGCGCGGCGCGCCCGTGCTGGATGTCGAGCACGGCCCGGGCGACCGCGGCGGCGTTGCGGAGACAGCCGAGCAGCACGACCGCCCCGGACTCGGCCGCCGCCTCCGCGACCGGCGCACCATTGATCGACACCGCGTGCGCAGACGCGTCGAGGGCCGTCGTCTCGCCGCGGGCGACAGCATCCGTCACCGTCGTGGAGAACCGGAGCACGTCGACCACGACGACGACGTCGGCGGGCGCGAGGCGCCGCAGCCCCTCGATCCCCCAGTCGTGGCGGACCTGGTAGCGGCGCTGGTCGAACGGGCTCTCGGGCATCCGTCCAGCGTAGGCCGCGGCATCCGTGCTCCCATCCTCGTGCCCCCCGTTCACATCGCGTGCTCTCACCGAGACCACGCGTTGCGCGCGTGCATGTCGCGTGCGCTCGGTGACAGCACATGATGTGGCCGGCTGCGCAAGTCCGAATCACCGCCGGCGGGCGAATGCGACACTGGAGCGCATGCGGATCCTGCTGAAGTTCGTGATCGACTGCGACGCCGACGCCGCCTGGCGGGCGGTGCACTCGCCCCGCGCGGTGGCCGAGCTCTACGGCCCGTTGCTGGACCTGGCGCCGCTCGTGCCGAGCGGTCTGCCGACGTCGTGGACGCCCGGCGACGATGTGCCGGTGCAGCTGTCGGCGTTCGGCGCGGTGCCGATGGGCCGCCAGCTGATCCACGTCAGCGAGCGCTCCGTCGTCGAACCCGGCGGACGTGTCCGGATCTTCCGCGACAGCGGCATCCCCCTCACCGGTCCGCTCGCCAGCCTCGACGTGTGGGACCACCAGATGGCGGTGTCGCCCGCGCCGGGAGATCCCGGCAGGACGCTGTGGCGCGACCGCCTGGTGATCGGCGGGCCGACGGCGCCGCTGCTGTGGCCGGTGCTCTGGGGCATGTGGCAGTGGCGGGCAGCGCGCGTGCGCGCGCTCGCGCCCACCTGGGCCCACGAGCCCGAATCGCAGACCGAAGAGTGAGACGGATGCCGCGGGCCGCGGCATCCGTTCCCCTCACGTCTGCGGGATGACGGTCAGCACCCGCGCGGTGTACTCCAGGAACTTGACCATGAAGGTGCGGAGGAACTTCTCGGTGTCGGGGTCGGTCACTCCGCCGTCGTCGTCGATCAGGCCGGGCGTGATCTGGACGTAGGCCTCAGGTGACGTCATCTGCCGCGCGTTGAGGTAGCTCAGCGTGCTGCGGAGCGTCTGCTGGCCGACCGCGGTGCCGATCTTGCCCGGAGACCCGCCGATGACGCCGGTGGGCTTGTCCTCCCACGCATTGTCGCCGTACGGCCGGCTGCCCCAGTCGATCGCGTTCTTGAGGGGTCCCGGGATGGACCGGTTGTACTCGGGTGTGACGAACAGCACGGCGTCGGCCGAGCGCACGGCGGCTTTGAAGTCGCGCGCGACCTGCGGGTAGTCCTCGTCGAGGTCGCGGTTGTACAGCGGCAGGTCGGCGTACGAGATCTCGAAGAACTCGAGCTCCTTCGGCGCGAGGCGCTGCAGAGCCTCGGCGAGACGCCGGTTGACCGACTCCCGCGACAGGCTGCCGATGATCACGCCGATGCGGTACGGCGGTTCGTGCTCCACGATCTCGATCTGCATGCGGCCAGCCTGCACGGCCTCCACGGTGCGCGACACCCCCTTGCGCTTCGCCGCCGGGCGTATCAGCCCTGCGCGGCGACCCTCTTCCGGAGCGGGGAAAGTCGCTGCATTGTGGGAGCCGTAGACCCTGGGGGTGCGACATGGCGGACGGTGTCGATTTCGCGGAACCGGCCGACGAACCGCGCACGCACGTGACGCTGCGGCTCATCGCGCAGGATCCGACGGTGAGCGGCGACGACGCGCGGATCCTGACCGCCAACGTCAAGGTGCCGTGGTCGCGCATGGAGGACGGGCCGCGCGGTGCCCGGCTGCACGTGGTCGACTACGACACCGCGACCGGCCGGTACGTCAAGCATGAGCCGCTGGGCACGGACGACCTGTTCGCGGAGGCGACCGACGAGGTGCTGCGCACCGACTGGGCCTTCCATGCGCAGCACGTGTACGCCACCGCCGCACGCACGCTCGCCACGTTCGAGACGGCGCTCGGTCGGCGGCTGCCGTGGGGCTTCCGCAGCCACCAGCTGTTCCTCGTGCCGCACGCCTTCGCCGAGGCCAACGCCTACTACTCGTTCGAGGATCGCGCGCTGCTGTTCGGCTACGTGCCGCCGGCCGACCCGAGGGGCGACGCGATCTACACCTGCCTGAGCCACGACGTCGTGGTGCACGAGACGACGCACGCCGTGCTGGACGGACTGCGCGGGCGGTTCCTCGAGCCGAGCCTGCCCGACCAGGCGGCGTTCCACGAGGGCTTCGCCGACATCGTCGCGCTGCTGTCGGTCTTCTCGATGCGTCCGGTCATCGAGCAGGCGCTCGGCAAGCCCGACAAGAGCGGGCGCATCCCCCGCAGCCATGTGGAGCCCGAGGCGCTGCGCAGGAACATGCTCGCCCGCGTGGCCGAGCAGATCGGCAGCGTGCTGACGCAGGGCCGCGGTGCGCTGCGGGAGTCGGCGCTGAACCCCCCGCCCGCCGACTGGGCGAAGCGCACCGACTTCCTCGAGCCCCACCGCCGCGGCGAGGTGCTGGTGGCGATCGCCTTCGACCTGCTCATCGAGATCTGGGACAAACGGCTGCAGGCGCTGCTCTCGCGGCCGAACGGGGAGGCGGCGACCGGCAAGGGGGTCACCGTCGACCGCGCACGGGCCGCCGAGGAGGGCGCCAAGGCGGCGACGCAGCTGCTCACGATGCTGATCCGCGGCCTCGACTACCTGCCGCCGGTCGAGTTCGACTTCGGCGACCTGCTCAATGCGGTCCTCCTCGCCGACCACGAGGTCGTGCCCGACGACGACCTCGGCTACCGCAAGCTCCTGGTCGACGGGTTTGCCAAGGCGGGCATCAAGCTCCCGTCGGGTCGAGTGACCGATGTGCTCGAGTCGGAGCTGCCGCCCCGCTACCTCGGGATCAACTTCGCGGGGCTGCGCAGCGACCGCGACGAGGTGTCGCGGTTCCTCTGGCAGAACGCCCGCCGCCTCGATGTGTCGACCGACTACTACACGGTGATCGAGTCGGTGCTGCCGACGCAGCGGATCGGTCCCGACGGACTGATCGTGCCGGAGTCGGTCGCCACGTACGTCCAGATGGCCGACCTGACGGCCCGCGAGTTCACCGACGAGTCGGGGCTGCAGCTCTCCCCCGCCATCGATCCGCACACCCCGGTGCAGCTCTTCGGCGGCGGGACGCTGATCTTCGACCAGTTCGGCCGGCTCAAGCTGCACATCCACAAGCGCCTCGACGACTGGCGTCGGCAGCAGCTGCGGCTCGACCACCTCGCCCGCACCGGCCGCATCGACGCGCAACGACGCCTCGGCTTCTCGGACGGCGCCGCCCGCGGGCAGACGTTCGCGGAGCTGCACCGCACCGAACAGAGCTCCGGGGAGACATGGTGAGCACTCCCATCCGCGTCCGCGTGCGCATGTACCAGGTCGGGTTCGGCGACTGCTTCCTGGTGTCGGTCGAGTACGACGAGCCCCTCCCCGACGGCCGCGCCGAGCGGCACATCCTCATCGACTACGGCACGAGCCACTCGCCCCGCGAGGGCATGGCCCGCGGCCGGATGGGCGACGTCGCCGCCCTCATCGAGAAGCACACCGGGGGCGAACTCGACGTGCTGGTGGTGTCGCATCGGCACCGCGACCACCTGCGCGGGTTCGAGGTCGACGCCGGCGCGACCATCATGAGGAAGCTCGCGCCGAAGCTCGTGCTGCGGTCGTGGACCGAGGATCCCCGGCTGCCGGCGACCGCCGACGGCCCCGGCGACGCAGGACTGGATGCCGCCGAGCCGCCGAACGGTCTCAGCCGTGCTTCCGTGCGGTACGCCGCGCTGCTCGCGCAGGCCCAGGAGCACGTGGCGAAGCTCACCCAGCTCGTGGGCCTCGACGACGACGTCAAGGCCGCCGCCGAGGAGCAGCTCAAGAACGCCGAAGCGGTGGCCCTGCTGGACGAGCTCTCCGTCGGTGAGCGAGGCCGCTATCTGCACGCCGGGATGGAGTCGGGCATCGAGGACATGGTTCCCGGCATGCGCGCGACCGTGCTCGGCCCGCCCACCGTCGAGCAGGATCCCCGCGTCGCGAAGCAGCGCGAGGACGACCCGGAGTACTGGCTCGCCGCACTCGGCGCCTCGCTGCGCGTCGTCGGCTCGGCCGCCGACGCCGGCACCGACGCCCCCGCACCCATCTCCCACGGCCCCGGACCGGTGCGCTGGCTCATCGACCGCCTCGCCAACCAGCGGTCGCACTCGGCCGCGCGCCTGGTGCGCGACCTCGACGACGCCCTCAACAACACCAGCGTCATCCTGCTGCTCGAGATCGAGGGCCTGTCAATGCTGTTCCCCGGCGACGCGCAGATCGAGAACTGGCGAATGACCTTGGAGCGGCTGGAGGATGAGCCGCAGCTGCGCGACCGGCTCGCCCGCATCGACCTGTACAAGGTCGGGCATCACGGCAGCCGCAACGCCACGCCCCGCTCGCTGCATGCGCTCTGGAAGGACCGCACGGCCGGCCAGCCCCGGCTCGCCGCCGTCATGTCGACCCGGCAGGGCGTCCACGGCACGGGCGACGGCGCCGTGCCGCAGCAGCAGCTCGTCACCGGCCTCCGCGAGGTCGCCGACCTCTACTCGACCGACGACCTCACCGCCGGCGAGGAGTGGGTCGAGCTCGAGGCCGACGCCGCGCACGGCCCCTTCCGTCAGGTGCCGTTCGTGAACGACGCGTGAAACGGATGCTGCGACGCGAAGCCCTGCGCCGCAGCATCCGTCCGTCCAGCCGAGTCTTGCTGCTCACCTGTCACGAAGTGCTGACCGGTCCGGCACTTCGTGACAGGTGAGCGGCACTCTTCAGTCCGCGAGGGCCTCCACCGGCGCGACCCGTGTCGCGAGCCGCGTCGGCACGACCGCCGCGACGAGCGTGAGCACCGCCGTCGCGACCACGATGATCGCCACCGGGAGCCACGGCACCGCGGGGGCGACGAGCGTCGGCGCCGAGAACGACGGCGGCATCGGCACGGCGCCCAGGAGCGACTGCGCTCCGGCCCACCCGTAGGCCACACCGAGCACGAGGCCGGTGACGGTCGCCGTGATCGTGATGTGCGCGGCCTCCAGCAGGACCATCCGCCGCACCTGCCCCGTCGACACGCCCAGCGCGCGCAGCAGCCCGAGCTCGCGGCGGCGCTGCACCACGCCGATCGTGAGGAGGTTCACGAGCCCGACGGCGGCGATGACGGCCGACACCGCGACGAGGCCCATCATGATCCCGGCGAACGTGTCGAGCAGCGTGGTCATCTCCGGCGGAGCCTCACCGCCCGCCGACGTCGTCAGCACGGCCTTCACCGTCTCCAGGGCGACGGCGAACATCGTCACCAGCGTCACGCCCATCACCACGCCGATGGCCATGCGGCTGGAGCGGTCGGGGTATCGCAGCGCGTTCTCCGCAGCCAGCCTCGCCGTCGCCGACGACCCGAACAGCTTCCCGACGAGCCGCAGCACCGGCGGCATCACGAGGGTCGCGCCGAGCGCCAGGCCGGTGAATGAGAAGATGCCGCCGAAGAAGGCGACGACCACTCCGAGCGGCGAGACCAGCCCGATCGCGATCCCGCCCGCGAGCAGCGCGCCGCCGATCGCGAACAGCGTGATCGCGGCGCCGTTGCGGGCCCCCTTGCGGGCGAACGCGTCATGGGATGCCTCGACCGAGCCGCCGAGCGCCTGCAGCGGCGTCACAGTCAGCACGCGCCGAGACCCCGCCCACGCCGCGGCCCACGTCGTGAGCGCGACGACCACCGCCGGGATCACGAGCACCGGCTGGACGACGGCGTACTCCACGTCCTCGATGCCGAACGCGAGGCCCGCCAGCGCGACGCCCGCCCACGAGGCGAGGGTGCCGCCCACGAGCCCGAGCACGGCGCCGATGACGCCGACGACCAGGCCCTGCCGCGCGACCTCGGCGCGCTGCGAACGGGCCGAGGCGCCGATCAGCCTCAGCAGGGCGATGCGCCGCGTGCGGCCGGCGATGACGGTGGCGAACGTGTTCGCGGTGACGATGGACGCGACGTACACGGCGACGCCGATCAGCAGGAGGCTCATGATCGCGAGCACCGCGGCGAGCGTGCCGCTCTCGCCGATGAACGGGTCGGCGCGCAGCACGGCGGCGATGAATCCGATCGCGCTCAGCAGGATCGCGCCGAACGCGCTCGAGATCGCGGCGACCAGGACGCTCGCGCCCATGCCGCGCTCGCGGAGCCACGCCAGCGGCGGCGCAGCGCTTCGTGTGACGGATGCCGCGGCCCGCGGCATACGTTCCGTTCCGGCGATCGCGGTCACGACGCCACCGCCGCGGCGCCGGCGCCCAACTCGGAGGCCAGCATGTAGGCCGAGATCGCTTCGGCGCTCTGGCGCGGCTTGTCGGCGACGATGCGTCCGTCGCCGAGGAACAGCACGCGGTCGGCGTGCGACGCGGCCACGGGGTCGTGCGTGACCATCGCGATCGACTGGCCGTGCTCGCGAGTCGCCGCTGCGAGCAGCGCCAGCACCTGGCGCCCCGAGCGCGAGTCGAGGTTGCCCGTGGGCTCGTCGGCGAACACCAGATCCGGCGAGGTCGCGAGGGCGCGGGCGATCGCGACGCGCTGCTGCTGGCCTCCCGACAGCTGATGCGGGCGGTGGTTCAGGCGCGACGCGAGGCCGAGCCGATCGACGAGGCCGTCGATGCGCGCCCGCTCGAGGGCGGTGGGCCGGCGGCCGTCGAGGTCGAACGGCAACAGGATGTTGCCCAGGGCATCGAGCGTGGGCACGAGGTTGAACGCCTGGAACACGAACCCGACGCGGCGGCGCCGCAGGATCGTGAGCTCGAGGTCGGAGAGCCCGGTGATGTCGGTGTCGCCGATCCAGGCGCGCCCCGATGACGGCGCGTCGAGCCCCGCCATGATGTGCATGAGCGTGGACTTGCCCGAGCCCGAGGGGCCCATGATCGCGGTGAACTCGCCGCGGCGGATGCCGACGCTCACCCCGTCGAGCGCGTGCACCGTGCTCTCGCCGGTTCCGTAGGTCTTGGTGAGCTGCTGCACCCGGGCGGCGAGTCCCAGGTCGGTCGAAGAGAGTTCCATGCTTCGACGGTATGGACGGGCCCGTGTCGCGCGCGTCGCCCGGCAGAGGCATCCGTCTACATCCCGAGGATGATTCGTGGCGACCTCTGTTCGTCCGAACTCCTCAGAAACGCGAAGATCTCGCTGTCATCGGCCGCCGGGCCGCGATAACCGCGCATCTCTGAGGAGTTGTGGACGGCTCTCGCGGCCGCCCCCGCGCCGGAGTAGGGTCGCGCCAGACCCGCCGACGACGAGGAGACCCGATGCCCGCGACGCCCCTGCCGCCGAGCGGCGATGTGCCCACCGGTCCGAGGACGTGCGATGCGAGCGGGATGGTCGAGATCCATCGGATGTTCCGGCGGGGTTTCGGGGAGGCGCCCGACCTCGTGCGTCGCGTGCGCGAGGGCGACGCGGCGCACGCGGCCGCGGTCGCGACGCAGCTCGAGACGCTGTCGCTGGGGCTGCACGCCCACCACGAGGGCGAGGACGAACGCCTGTGGCCCGCGCTCGACGAACGCGCACCGTCGTGCGCTGCACACGTCGAGCGCATGAAGGCCCAGCACGCCGAACTCCTGGTGCACCTCACCGCGCTCGATCGCGCGCTGCCGGCGTGGCGGGATTCGGCGGCCGTGACGGATGCTGAACCCGTGCTCTCGGCTCTCTCGGGCGTCAACGACGCCATGGCCGTGCACCTGCCCGACGAGGAGACCAACATCGTGCCGGTGATGGAGTACACGATCACCGAGCCCGAGGTCGAGTGGTTCTCCGAGCACGGCCGCAAGTCGATCCCGAAGGGACAGACCTGGCAGCAGCTCGGCGAGATCCTCGCCTCGCAGCCCGACGGCGGCGACGAGTGGCTGCACAAGCGCATGCCCGCGCCCGGCCGCCTGGCGTGGCGCCTGATCGGGCGGCGGAAGTACGCCGCGCACCGCGCCGCGCTCGAAGGTCGCTGATCGCTCGCGCCTGAGCCCGATGGAGTCGGCCCTCGACGCCGCCTCCCGGCGGGGATGCGACAAGAAGGACCACGTCGGCGCACGACTCGCGCGACGAGGTCGGCCCTTGACGCCGCCACCCGGCGCAGATGCGACAGCACCGGCCGACTCGGCGCGCCGAGCGCTACACCAGGCCGTGCTCGAAGGCGAAGACCACGAGCTGCACGCGGTCGCGCAGGCCGAGCTTCGTGAGGATGCGGCTGATGTGCGTCTTCACCGTCGCCTCCGAGAGGTACTCGCGTGCGGCGATCTCGGCGTTGGACAGGCCGCGCGCGGCCAGGGCGAAGATCTCGCGCTCGCGCTCGGTGAGCTCGGCATAGGCGGGCGGGACGGGACGGGGCGCAGCATCCGTGAATCTCTCGAACAGCTCTCGAGTGGCGGATGCTGCGATGACGGCCGACCCCGAATGCACGGTGCGGATCGCCGCGAGGAGGAACTCCGGGTCGGCGTCCTTGAGGAGGAATCCGCTCGCGCCCTGGCGGATCGCCCGCGCGGCGGCCTCGTCGAGGTCGAACGTCGTGAGCATCACGATGCGCGGCGGCTCGGGATCGGCGAGGAGCTCGGCGGTGGCGGCGAGACCGTCCATGACGGGCATGCGGATGTCCATGAGCACGACGTCGGGCCGCGCCTGGCGCACCGCGTCGATCGCCTCACGCCCATCGGATGCCTCGGCGACGACCTCGAGGTCGGGCTGCGAGTCCACGAGCATGCGGATGCCGGCGCGGAACAGCGACTGGTCGTCGACGAGCGCGACGCGGATCATGCGGTGCCTCCGAGGGGAATGGCGGCGCGCACCGTGAACGCGCCCGCTTCGTCGGCGGCGTCGAGCCGGCCGCCGGCGAGCTGCGCGCGCTCGCGCATGCCGATGATGCCGTGGCCCGACCGGCCGGGCTGCGCGCCCGGTGCGACGGGGTTGCGCACATCGAGCTCGACGCGATCCTCGAGCCACGACAGCCGCACGTCGACGGGGCCGCCGGGAGCGCCGTGCCGCAGGGCGTTGGTGAGCGCCTCCTGCAGGATGCGGTAGACCGCGAGCTGGACGGCGGCGGGCGGCTCTCCGGGCGGAGCGGGGTCGACGTCGACCCGCAGCTGCACGCCGGCGGTGCGCACCTGCGCGTACAGCTCCTCGAGGTCGGCGATCGTCGGCTGCGGTCCGTCGCCCTGCCGGTGCCGCAGCTGCCCGAGCAGCAGCCGCACGTCCGCGAGGGCCGAGCGCGCCGTGGTCGAGATCGTCGCGAGGGCGTCCGTCGCGATCACAGGATCGGATGCCGCCGCATACCGCGCACCATCGGCCTGGGCGATCACGACCGCGAGCGAGTGGGCGACGACGTCGTGCATGTCACGCGCGATGCGCACCCGCTCCTGCTCCGCCGCGGTCTCGGCCTCGGCGCGCTGCTGCGCCTCGCGGTTCTCGCGCGCCCGCACCGCGGTGCGCACGAGGGCGCCGATCGTCCACGACAGCCCGAGCGCGAAGGCCCCCGCCACGAGCACGACGAGCGCCAGCGGCAGCGTCTCCCACGACAGGCCGCCGCCCGCGAAGACCGGTCCCGCGAAGAGGTAGACGGTGATCACGAGCGCACCGACGAGGGCCGAGGCGAAGCCGGACCAGTAGACGACCCGCGACCCGTACGCCGCCGTCGTGTAGAGCACTCCGAAGATCGCGAGGTCCGAGAAGCTCGGCGGTCGCCCGAGCCCCATCTGCAGCAGCGCGCCGACCCACGCGATGCCGAGGGCGAGCGGAGGCGACAGGCGCCGCAGCGCGAGCGCGCCGCTGAACAGGGCCGCGATGAGCAGCCCGAACAGCGCGTGCCCGACGGCGCCGAAGCGGTACTCGAGGCCCGACGCGCCGACCGCCAGCACCGTCTCGATCGGCCAGGCGATCACGAAGAAGACGACCGCCACGATGACGTCGACGACGATCTGGGACGTCTTCATGCGGCGGAACACCGTCTCACGCTACGCGAGCGCCGCGGGCGGAGGCATCCGTCCCGCGCTGTATGTGTCGCAGCGCGGGATCCGTCGGGGGATGTACGGACCGGATGGCGCAGCATCCCATCCGCCGACTCATAAGGTCTGCCCAGCCGACCATTGCGCCGCACGGGGCGAGGCTTTACTGTCGCGTCACAGGCCGAAACCGACGGGAAACGTCGGATCGCCAGGATCGGGAAGCGGGGCCGCTCCATCGATCGGACCCCGCCCGACCCGCCCGAGGGACGGACGAACACGGCACCAGCCGGTTCATGAACGGAGAGACGATGACGACGGTACGCGCTGCGATATCGCAGACCACCTGGACGGGCGACAAGGAGTCGATGCTCGACAAGCACGAGGGGTTCGCGCGCGACGCCGCGGCCCAGGGTGCGCAGGTGGTGTGCTTCCAGGAGCTGTTCTACGGCCCCTACTTCGGAATCACGCAGGACAAGAAGTACTACCGCTTCGCGGAGTCGTCCGAGGGGCCGATCGTGCAGCGGTTCGCCGCGCTGGCGAAGGAGCTCGGGGTCGTCATGGTGCTGCCGATCTACGAAGAGGCCGAGACGGGGGTGTACTACAACACCGCCGTGCTCGTCGACGCCGACGGCACCATCCTCGGCAAGTACCGCAAGCACCATCTCCCCCACCTCGACCGGTTCTGGGAGAAGTTCTACTTCCGTCCCGGCAACATGGGCTACCCCGTGTTCGACACGGCGGTCGGGCGGATCGGCATGTACATCTGCTATGACCGCCACTTCCCCGAGGGCTGGCGCGAGCTCGGACTGAACGACGCGCACATCGTCTTCAACCCGAACGCCACGAAGCCCGGGCTCTCGAACCGCCTGTGGGAGGTCGAAGGACCTGCCGCGGCCGTCGCGAACGGCTACTTCGTGCTGCAGCCCAACCGCGTGGGACGCGAAGACAACGAGTACGGCGACCTCGCCGTGGACTTCTACGGCACGAGCCAGGTGATCGACCCGCGCGGCAACTTCGTCGGCGAGCGCGGCTCGGGCGAGCACGAGGAGCTGCTGGTGCGCGACCTCGACCTCGACATGGTGCGCGACATGCGCGACGACTGGCAGTTCTATCGCGACCGCCGGCCCGACTCCTACACGAAGATCGCGAAGCCGTAAGGGGGAGGGACATGGCGACCACACTCATCAAGGGCGGCACCGTCGTCTCGGCGACCGGACGCGGCGCCGCGGACGTGCTCATCGACGGCGAGACCATCGCCGCCGTGCTCGCGCCCGGCTCGCAGCTTCTCGGGACGGATGTCGCGGCATCCGTCGACACCGTCATCGACGCCACCGGCAAGTACGTGATCCCCGGCGGCATCGACGCGCACACCCACATGGAACTGCCGTTCGGCGGCACCAACGCGTCCGACACGTTCGAGACCGGCACGCGGGCAGCGGCCTGGGGCGGCACGACGTCGATCATCGACTTCGCGGTGCAGCGCTACGGCGAGCGCGTGCAGGACGGCCTCGCCGCCTGGCACGAGAAGGCCGCGGGCAACTGCGCGATCGACTACGGGTTCCACCAGATCGTCGGCGGCGTCGACGACGACTCTCTCGCCGCGATGCGGGGGCTCGTCGACGAGGGCGTCTCGAGCTTCAAGCTCTTCATGGCCTACCCGGGCGTCTTCTACTCCGATGACGCGCAGGTGCTGAAGGCAATGCAGGTCTCGCACGAGACCGGGCTCCTCACGATGATGCACGCCGAGAACGGGCCGGCCATCGATGTGCTGGCGGCGCAGCTGGCCGAGGCCGGCAAGAAGGCGCCGTACTACCACGGCATCGCCCGCGCGTGGCAGATGGAGGAGGAGGCCACGCACCGCGCGATCATGCTCGCGAACCTCACCGGCGCCCCGCTGTACGTCGTGCACGTTTCGGCGAAACAAGCCGTGGAGCAGCTGGCGTGGGCGCGCGACCAGGGCTGGAACGTGTTCGGCGAGACGTGCCCGCAGTACCTGTACCTCTCGCTCGAGGAGCAGCTCGGTGCGTTCAGCGAGGAGTGGGGCCAGTTCGAGGGCGCCAAGTGGGTGTGCTCGACGCCGCTGCGCAGCAGCAAGGAGGGTCACCAGCACCACATGTGGCAGGCGCTGCGCACCAACGACATCCAGATGGTGTCGACCGACCACTGCCCCTTCTGCATGAAGGGCCAGAAGGAGCTCGGGCTCGAGGACTTCCGCGCGATCCCGAACGGCATCGGCTCGGTCGAGCACCGCATGGACCTCATGTACCAGGGCGTCGTGACAGGCAAGATCACGCTCGAGCGGTGGGTGGAGCTCACCAGCACCACCCCGGCGCGCATGTTCGGACTGTACGGGCGCAAGGGCGTGATCCAGCCCGGCGCCGACGGCGACGTCGTGGTCTACGACCCGAACGGCCACACATCGATCGGGTACGGCGAGGGCCGCACCCACCACATGAACATGGACCACTCCGCCTGGGAGGGATACGAGATCGACGGGCACGTCGACACCGTCATCTCGCGCGGCAAGGTCGTGGTCGACGGCGGCGAGTACCTCGGCGCCAAGGGCGACGGCCGGTTCCTCAAGCGCGGCCTGTCGCAGTACCTCATCTAGGGAGATCGCGATGGACTTCGGTGTCGTCCTCCAGACCAATCCGCCTGCCGCGCGCACGGTGCAGCTCGCCAAGCTGGCCGAGGCGCACGGCTTCAGCCACGTGTGGACCTTCGACTCGCACCTGCTGTGGGAGGAGCCGTACGTCATCCACTCGGCGATCCTCGCCGAGACGAACCGTGTCACCGTGGGCCCGTTCGTGACGAACCCGGCGACCCGCGACTGGACCGTCACGGCCTCCGTCTTCGCCACCCTCAACGAGATGTACGGCAACCGCACGATCTGCGGGATCGGCCGGGGCGACTCGGCGGTGCGGGTGACCAACGGCAGACCCACCACGATGGCCGAGCTGCGCGAGTCGATCCACGTGATCCGCGAGCTCGCGAACTCGCGGCCGGTCGAGTACAAGGGCGCGACGCTGCAGTTCCCGTGGAGCCGCGGCTCCGAGCTCGAGGTGTGGGTCGCCGCGTACGGGCCGATGGCGCTCAAGCTCACCGGCGAGGTGGGCGACGGCTACATCCTGCAGCTGGCCGACATCGACATCGCCGCCTGGATGATCAAGACGGTGAAGGATGCTGCGGCCGCCGCCGGCCGCGACCCCGAGTCGCTGGCGTTCTGCGTGGCGGCGCCGATGTACATCGGCGACGACTGGGAGCACATGCGCGAGCAGTGCCGCTGGTTCGGCGGGATGGTCGGCAACCACGTCGCCGACATCGTGGCGAAGTACGGCCACCACGGCGAGGGCGTGCCGGAGGCGCTGACCGACTACATCGAGCGGCGGCAGGGCTACGACTACAACACCCACGGCAGGGCCGAGAACGACCACGTCGACTTCGTGCCCGACGACATCGTCGACCGCTTCTGCATCCTCGGCAGCGCGAAGGACCACATCGAGAAGCTCGAGCGGCTGCGCGAGCTCGGAGTGACGCAGTTCGCGGGCTATCTGCAGCACGACAGCAAGGAAGAGACGCTCCGGGTGTACGGCGAGACCGTGATCCCTGCGCTGCAGACCCATGTGACGGCCAAGGCATGACGGTCGGACAGGCGGCCGGCGCTCCCTCCACGGAGCAGCCGCCGCCTGCGCCCGGAGACCCCGCGCGCCCCTCGCGTTCGCCGCGGCCCCGACGATCCGCGCTGTCGGTGCGTGCGTGGGCGTGGGGTGCGGTCGGCATCGGGGTGCTGATCGCGCTGTGGGAGCTGTACAAGCTGCTCGCACCCGAGGACGGCGTCGTGATCGGCGGCGTGCGGGTGCTTCCCCGCACCACCGATCTCGCGATGCCGCACGTGTGGGACATGGCCGCGCGGCTGCTCGAGCCCGTGACGCGGCAGGAGGGCGCGCCGCCGCTGTGGGCGGCCGTCGCGCTCGCAGGTCTCACGACGCTCGGCATCGCCGCCGCCGGCTGGGTGGTCGGCGTCGTGGTCGGGATCGCGCTCGCGCTGGTGATGCAGCGGTGGCGGCTCGCCGAGTGGGGGCTGCTGCCCTGGATCATCCTCAGCCAGACCGTGCCCCTCATCGCGTTCGCGCCGATCGTCAAGAGCTGGGGCTCGCGCGTCGAGATCGGCGGGTTCGAGTGGCAGGACTGGATGTCGGTGGCGCTCATCGCGTCGTACCTGGCGTTCTTCCCGATCGCCGTCGGCGCGCTGCGCGGGCTGCAGTCGCCGGATCGCATCCACGTGGAGCTCATGCACACCTACGCCGCGGGATACTGGCCGACGCTCCTGCGGCTGCGAGCCCCGGCATCCGTCCCCTATCTCCTGCCCGCGCTGCGCCTGGGCGCCGCGAACGCGGTGATCGGCGCGGTCGTCGCAGAGGTGTCGACCGGCCTGCAGGGCGGGATCGGACGCCTGCTCATCCAGTTCGCCGGCCAGGCGTCCGGCGATCCTGCGAAGGCCTGGGCACCCATCTTCGGCGCGATCGCGCTCGGGCTCGTCGCGGCCGGCTCGGTCGCATTCCTGGGCTGGATCCTCAAGGACTACCGACGCGGAGAGGCGGCATGATGGCGGAGGCGAGCGGGGCGAGCACCCTGGCGGTATCGGCGAGGGGGGTCTCGAAGACCTTCCCGTCGAAGGGCGGCGAGGTCCGCGCGCTCGAGGCGGTCGACCTCGACGTCGCGGACGGCGAGTTCGTCTCGCTCATCGGCCCTTCGGGTTGCGGCAAGTCCACGCTGATGCGCCTCATCGCGGATCTCGACGCGCCGAGCGCCGGGACGATCTCGGTGTTCGGCAAGCCCGTCGACCGCGCGCGACGCGACCAGGACTACGGGATCGCGTTCCAGCAGGCGGGCCTGCTTCCGTGGCGCACGGTCGCCGCCAACATCGGTCTGCCGCTCGAGCTGCACCGTGTCGGCGCGACCGAGCGCACCGCGCGCGTCCGCGAGCTCGCCGAGCTCGTCGGGCTTTCGGACTTCGCCGACCGCTACCCCGATCAGCTGTCGGGCGGCATGCAGCAGCGCGTCGCCATCGCACGGGCGCTCGCCGAGCGGCCCCGTCTGCTGCTGATGGACGAGCCGTTCGGGGCGCTCGACGAGATGACCCGCGAGCGGATGCAGACCGAGCTGTCGCGCATCGCCGCCGAGACCGGCGCGGCCGTCGTGTTCGTCACCCACTCCATCCCGGAGGCGGTGTTCCTGTCGGATCGCGTCGTCGTCATGTCGCCCCGCCCCGGCCGCATCACGACCGTCATCGAGACGGGCTTCGGGACGGAGGTCGCGCGCGACGAGTCGCTGCGGGAGGCGCCGGTGTTCTTCGACCGCGTAACGGCCGTGCGCGAGGCGCTTCACGGCGCGCCCGTCGCTCCCGGGGGACGGGAGGCGCGATGACGACCGCGACCCGGCACGGCGGCGGGTGGAGCACTGCCGCCGAGCGCCGGCTGCGGGTGATCGCCCCGATCACGGTGGGGCTGCTGGGGCTCGCCCTGTGGCAGTTCCTCGTGAGCGTCGTCGGCGTCTCGGACTACCTCCTCCCGAGCCCGGCGGCGATCGCCGAGGAGTTCGTCGAGTTCTGGCCTGCCATCCTCCAGGCGACCCTGGTGACCGGGACCAACGCCCTCGTCGGCCTCGTGGTCGGGACGATCCTCGCGATCCTCCTCTCCGCCCTGGCCGCTCGCTGGCGCGCCGTCGACGGCATGTCGGCACCCATCGTCGCCGCGATCGCCGTCGTGCCGATCGTGGCGCTGGCGCCGGTGCTCAACTCCATGTTCGGCGCGGACAGCCAGTTCGGCCGCCAGGCGATCGCAGCGCTGGCCTCGTTCGTCCCGGTCTTCGTCAACACGCTCCGGGGGCTCCGCCAAGCGCGCCCGGTCCACCGCGACCTGATGCGCAGCTACGCCGCGTCGGGCGCGCAGGAGTTCCGCACCGTGACGCTGCCCACCGCGGTGCCCTACCTCATGACGGGCATCCGCATCGCGAGCTCGCTGGCCGTCATCTCCGCGCTCGTCGCCGAGTACTTCGGCGGTCCGCGCGGCGGGCTCGGCAGCGCCATCTCGACGTCCGCCGCCACGAGCGCCTATGCCCGGGCCTGGGCGTACGTGGCCGCGGCGATCGCGCTCGGGCTCATCTTCTACCTCGCCACGGCGCTGCTCGAGAGGCTCGTGCTGCGCCGCATCCCGACCGGCGGCGCGTCGTGAGACGCGCCGGCACCGCCCGTCCTCGCCTCGCGAGGCCGGCCATGCACCATCGCAGCGACACATCGAAAGGAACTTTCATGATGCACAGCACACGTCGCGGTCTCGCGACCGGCGCCTTCGCCCTGTCGGCCGCGCTCCTCCTCGCCGGCTGCGCCGGCGGAGGCGGAGGCGAGCCCACCGATGGCGGGGACGACGGCGACGGCGAGCTCACGCAGATCAAGCTGCAGCTCCAGTGGCTGCCGCAGGCCCAGTTCGCGGGCTACTTCGCCGCCGCCGACCAGGGCTTCTTCGAGGAGGAGGGACTGGAGGTCGAGATCATCCCGTCGGGCGGCGACATCGTGCCGCAGGACGCACTCGCCAACGGCGACGTCGACTTCGCGATCGCCTGGGTGCCCAAGGTGCTCGGCTCGATCGAGGCGGGCGCGAATCTCACCGACATCGCGCAGATCTTCCAGCGCTCGGGCACGCTGCAGGTGTCGTGGGCCGACTCCGGCATCGAGTCGGTCGCCGACTTCGAGGGCAAGAAGATCGGCTCGTGGGGCTTCGGCAACGAGTGGGAGATCTTCGCGGCGATGGCCGCCGAAGGCCTGGACTCGACCACCGTGCAGATCATCACGCAGGACTTCAACATGAATGCGTTCCTGCAGGGCGACATCGACGCGGCGCAGGCGATGACCTACAACGAGTACGCGCAGCTCCTCGAGACCACGAACCCCGACACGGGCGAGCTCTATCAGCCCGAGGACTTCAACGTCATCAGCTACCAGGACGACACCACGGGAGCGATGCTGCAGGACGCGATCTGGGCCGACACCGAGCGGCTCGAGTCCGACGAGGCATACGCGGAGACCGCGGTGAAGTTCCTCAAGGCCGTCATCAAGGGCTGGGCGTTCGCGCGCGACAACCCGGAGGAGGCCGCCGACATCACACTCGGGCAGGGCTCGGGCTGGGGCCCGAGCCACGAGCTGTGGATGATGAACGAGACCAACAAGCTCATCTGGCCGGCCGCGTCGGGCATCGGCATCATCGACGAGGCGGCGTGGCAGCAGACGGTCGAGGGCGCACTCGCCGCGGTCAACGAGACCGGCGCGCACCTCATCACCGAGGAGCCGCCGGCGACGGCGTGGAGCAACGAGTACATCCAGCAGGCGCTGGACGAGCTCGAGGCCGACGGCGTCGACGTCAGTGGCGACGGCTTCGCACCCATCGAGGTCGAACTGCAGGAGGGTGGCGAGTAGTCGCCCGATCCCGGGCGGCTGAGCGATCAGCCGCCCGGGGTGAGCAGGCCGCTCTCGTACGCGAACGCCACCGCCTGCACGCGGTCGCGCAGGCCGAGCTTCAGCAGCATCCGGCTGACGTGGGTCTTCACCGTCGCCTCGCCGAGGAACAGGATCGACGCGATCTCGGCGTTGCTGCGACCGGCGGCGACGAGCCGCAGCACGTCGATCTCCCGGGGGCTGAGCTCTGCGAGCGTCGCCGCGGCTCCGGGATCCACCCTCGGGGCCGTCGCGAACCGGTCGATCACGTGCCGCGTGATGGCGGGGTCGAGAACCCCCGAGCCGGCCGAGACCGCCCGCACCGCGTCGACGAGCTGCTCCGGCGACGACGCTTTGAGGAGGAACCCGGCAACGCCGGTCGAGAGTGCCTCGTCGACGATCTCGTGCTCGTCGAACGTCGTGAGCATCAGGATGCCGGGCCCCGCGGCATCCTGAGTCATCCGGCGCGCCGCCTCGAGGCCGTCCATGCCCGGCATGCGTACGTCGAGCAGCACGACGTCCGGCGTGTGGCGCGCGACGAGCCGGAGCGCCTCCGCACCGTCTGATGCCTCGCCGACGACCTCCACATCCGTCTCGGCGCTCAGCACCATGCGCAGACCCGCGCGGACCATCGCCTGGTCGTCGACGAGCAGCACGCGGATCACGACGCGACCGCGTTCTCGGTCAGCGGCGTCGAGCTCTCGCGTACCGGGACTTCGGCGATGACGCGCCAGCCGCCGCCGAGCGGTCCGGCGGTGAGCGAACCTCCGGCCACCGCCATGCGCTCGTGCATGATGCGGACGCCATGGCCGCCGGCGGCGCCCGCAGCGTCCGCCGAGCGGAAGACGCCGTCGTCGGTCACCGTGACGCGCACCCGCCCGTCGAGGTACGCGACCTCGATGGCCGTGGCCGCCGCCCCGGCATGGCGCACGACGTTCGACAGCGACTCCTGGATGACCCGCACCAGGGCGGTGTCCTGCAGCGGCGGGAGCGCCACGGGGTCCCCCACGACGTCGAGGGCGATCGGCATGCCGGACTCGCGCAGCGGTGCGAGCACCTTCCCGAGCCTGCTGAGCGACGGGTGCTCGTCGGCGGCGGGCTCGCGCATGAGCCCCACCACGCGGCGCATCTCGTCCACCGCCTCGCGCCCGACGCCCTCGAGACCGCGCAGCACCTCCTGCGCGTCCGGGCGCTCGGGCAGCAGCCGGCGAAGACCCCCGATCTGCAGCACCATCACACTCACCTGGTGCGCGACCGAGTCGTGCACGTCGCGCGCGATCCGCGCGCGCTCGGCCATCACCGCCGCGGCCGCGGCGGCTTCGCGCTGCTCGGTGAGCTCGACGGCGAGTTCGCGCAGACGCTGGGCCTGGCTGCGTTCGCGGCGCACGAGGAGGCCGACGCCGAAGCCCGCGACGTACACCGACACGGTGAAGAGGCCCTCCCAGAGAGCGGCCGAACCGAGCATGCCCGCCGCGAGCGCCGCGACGGCGCCGATGACGAGGGCCCACACCGCGCGGCGGGTCGGCAGCACCGCGGCGGCACGCCCGATGAGCAGGATGATGGCGAGCAGCTGCACGCCGCCCGGCCCCGGTGCCCCCAGCAGGAGGTTGAACGGCGGCGACAGCGCCGCGACGATCGCCGCAGTGAGCGGCAGCCGCGGCGCCAGCATGACGACCACGCCGACCGCGATGGGAGGGATGAGCGCCTGCCGCGGCACGACCACGCGGTCGTCGAGCAGGAACTCCATGACCGAGAGCGCGATCACGAGGGCCCCGCCCGCGATGTAGAGCAGGGCTGAGCCGTTGCGCGACAGCCACGGGGCAGAGGGCAGAGCGGGTTCGCGCGGCGTCATGCCCGAAATGCTAGGGCCCGCGCGGGGACGCCCGCGTCCGTCGTACGACGGAACGGGACCGCGACCGATTCCGCCGAGCGGCGCTGCGGCTCGATACGGGAGGCCGATCCGCGGCCGCATCGCCCGCCCATAGCTTCGGTGACGGCTCACAGCGAGCCCCTGAACCGGAAGGACCGACATGACCGCCCACGACACCCCGCCCGCTCTCACCACCCCGCTGCCGGCAGGCCCCGCGGCACAGCGCGCAACGCCGGTCGCCGCACCCGCCTCGGTGGCCGGGCGCCGGCTCGCCGCCCTCGGCGGGCTCGCCCTCATCGCCGGCGCCGTGCTCTACACGGCGGGCATCGCGACGTCGCCGCCGCAGGCCTCCGAGTCGACCGCGGACTACATCGCCTCCCTCGCCTCCGACCCGACCCTCACCCAGTTGTCGGCCACGCTGCTGCACTTCGGCAACCTGTTCCTCGCCCTGGGCTTCCTCGCCGTCCCCGGACTCGTCCGGGGCACCAGAGGCGGCTGGCTCACGCTGATCGGAGCACTGCTCGCGACCCTCAGTCACGCGCTGGTGTCGGGATGGGTGCTCTTCGACTTCTGGACGATGACGATCGGCCTCGAGCTCGACTCCGCCACCGCGGTCGCCGTGTCCGAAGCGGTGCAGGGCGGCTCGGTCTTCGGGATCCTGTCGATGCTCCCGATGCTCAACCTCATCGCGGCCCCGCTCGCCACGGCAGGGCTCGCCCGCGCCGGTGTCGTCCCGTGGTGGCTGCTCGCGTTCGCGATCGTGCCGACCGTCGTCATGTTCGTCGTGCCCTTCACGCCGCTGCTGTTCGCCGCCGTGACCGCCGTGGGCTTCGTGCCGGCCGCATGGTTCGGCGTCGCCGTCCTCCGGCGGGCGCGCGCGGAGCGGGCCGTCGCCGCCCGGTGACCGCCGTTCGCCCGCGCGACGCCCCTCCTGGGGCGTCGGGCGGGCATCGTCGGGTCTTGCGCGGACCGACGCGATCCAGCAACGTGGCCGCATGACCGAAGACCTCGACGCCCTCGCGAAAGAACTCGACCGCGAGTACGTGTTCCACTCCTGGTCCGCGCAGGCGGGCCTGGACCTCCCCGTGATCGCCGGCGGCTCGGGCACCGTCGTGTGGGACCACGCCGGCCGCCGCATGCTCGATTTCTCGAGCCAGCTGGTCAACGTCAACATCGGGCATCAGCATCCTGCCGTCGTCGCGGCGATCCGTGAGCAGGCCGAGCGCCTCGCCACGATCGGCCCCGCCACGGCGAATCTCCACCGCGGGCAGGCCGCTCAGCGCATCCTCGACAAGGCGCCCGACGGGTTCGCCAAGGTGTTCTTCACGAACGGCGGCGCCGACGCGATCGAGAACGCGATCCGCATGGCGCGCCTTCACACCGGACGCGACACCGTGCTCTCGACGTACCGCTCGTATCACGGCAACACCGGCGCAGCGATCGTGGCGACGGGTGACTGGCGACGGATGTCGAACCAGTTCGCCCGCGGACACGTGCACTTCTTCGGCCCCTTCCTCTACCGCACCGAGTTCTGGGCGACGACCCCGGAGGAGGAGTCCGAGCGCGCACTGCACCACCTCGAGCGCGTCATCCAGTCGGAGGGCCCCTCGACGATCGCGGCATTGCTGCTCGAGTCCGTTCCCGGCACGGCCGGCATCATGCTGCCGCCGCCCGGCTACCTCGCGGGAGTCAGGGCGCTCGCCGACAAGTACGGCATCGTGCTGATCCTCGACGAGGTGATGGCCGGGTTCGGCCGCACCGGCCGCTGGTTCGCGTTCCAGGGCTACGACGTCGTGCCCGACCTCATCACCTTCGCGAAGGGCGTGAACTCCGGGTACGTCCCGGTCGGCGGCGTGATCATCCCCGACGAGATCTCGGAGACGTTCGACGACCGCGTCTTCCCGGGCGGGCTCACGTACTCCGGTCATCCTCTGGCCGCGGCATCCATCATCGCCGCCATCGACGCGATGGAGTCGGAGGGCATCGTCGACAACGCCCGTCGCGTCGGCGAGGAGGCGATCGGTCCCGGGCTGGCGGAGCTGGCCGACAAGCACCCGCTCATCGGCGAGGTGCGCGGCGAGGGTGTGTTCTGGGCGCTCGACCTCGTCTCCGACCGCGAGACCCGCGAGCCGGTGGGCGCCGCCGTGATCGGACGCCTCAAGAAGGAGCTCACCTCGCGGGGCCTCCTGCCCTTCGCCGCCGAGAACCGCATCCACGTCGTGCCGCCGTGCGTGGTCACCGACGAGGAGGTGCAGGAGGCGATGTCGATTTACGATGAAGCTCTGACGAAGGTCGAAGGCGACCTCGCGTGACACGTGCACGCCCTCTCACGAGGAGGGCTTCCGAAGGAGGAACACGATGACTGACACCCTGCCGCGCACCGAGACGGCGATTCTCGACCACTGGATCAACGGCGCACCCTGGGCCGGGGCATCCGAGCGCACCGGCCAGGTGTTCAACCCCGCACTCGGGACGGTCCAGAAGGAGGTGCGGTTCGCGTCGCGCGAAGACGTCGCAGAAGCGGTGGATGCTGCGTCCGCGGCGTGGCTGCAGTGGCGCGACGCGTCGATCGCCAAGCGCCAGTCGGTGCTCTTCGCCTTCCGCGAGCTGCTCAACGCCCGCAAGGAGGAGCTCGCCGAGATCCTCACCGCCGAGCACGGCAAGGTGCTCTCCGACGCGCGCGGCGAGATCGCCCGCGGCATGGAGGTCGTCGAGTTCGCGTGCGGCCTCGGGCACCTGACCAAGGGCGCGTACTCCGAGAACGTCTCGACCGGCATCGACGTCTACACGCTGCGCCAGCCGCTGGGCGTGGTCGGCATCATCAGCCCGTTCAACTTCCCGGCGATGGTGCCGCTGTGGTTCTTCTCCATCGCGCTCGCCGCCGGCAACGCCGTGGTGCTGAAGCCGTCCGAGAAGGACCCGACTGCCGCGAACTGGCTCGCCGGCCTGCTCACCGAGGCGGGCCTGCCCGACGGCGTGTTCAACGTCGTGCACGGCGACAAGGAGGCCGTCGACGCGCTCCTCGAGCACCCCGACGTGCGCGCGATCTCGTTCGTCGGCTCGACGCCGATCGCGAAGTACGTGTACGAGACCGCGACCTCGCACGGCAAGCGCGTGCAGGCGCTCGGCGGCGCGAAGAACCACATGCTGGTGCTGCCGGACGCCGACCTCGACCTCGCCGCCGACGCCGCCGTCAACGCGGGCTTCGGCTCGGCGGGCGAGCGCTGCATGGCGATCTCGGTCGTGCTGGCGGTCGACACGGTCGCCGACGCGTTCGTGGCGAAGGTCGCGGAGCGCATGGCCGGGCTGAAGGTCGGCGACGGCACCCGCGGGTGCGACATGGGGCCGCTCATCACCGGCCAGCACCGCGACAAGGTGACGTCGTACCTCGATGTCGCCGGCGCCGACGGTGCATCCGTCGTGGTCGACGGGCGCGACGTCGAGATCGACGGCGACGAGAACGGCTTCTGGCTCGGACCGACCCTGATCGACAACGTGCCGACGACCTCGACGGTCTACACCGACGAGATCTTCGGGCCCGTGCTGTCCGTCGTCCGGGTCGAGGGCTACGAGGAGGGCCTCGACATCATCAACTCGAGCCGCTACGGCAACGGCACCGCCATCTTCACGAACGACGGCGGCGCCGCCCGCCGCTTCCAGCGCGAGGCGACCGTGGGCATGATCGGCATCAACGTGCCGATCCCCGTGCCGGTGGCGTACCACTCGTTCGGCGGCTGGAAGGCGTCGCTCTTCGGCGACGCGAAGGCCTACGGCCCGCACGGGTTCGAGTTCTTCACGGCGGAGAAGGCGATCACCTCACGCTGGCTCGACCCGTCGCACGGCGGGATCAACCTGGGCTTCCCCCAGCACGACTGACCGTCGCGCTCAGCCCGAAGAATCGCGGTGTGAGGCGCCCTGCGGCCTCAGCTTTGCCGAAAACCTCAATGAACTTCCGGCTCACACGACCCCGCACCCAGAGCGAAGGTTATGTGAGCCGGAAGTTCATCGGCTCTTGAAGCACTCCGAGACGTGTGAGCCGGAAGTTCACCAACGCCCGAGACCACTCCGAGACGTGTGAGCCGGAAGTTCACCAACGCCCGAGACCACTCCGAGACGTGTGAGCCGGAAGTTCATCGTCCGAACAGGAGTACCGGCGCGGGCACAGCGCGATCAGTGCTCACGAGGTGGTGCGAAAACCGTCACGGCCCGCGGCACCGCCACGCATCGCAGGGTGAAGCCGCCGGGACCCCGCTGCTCCAGCTCGCCGTCGTGGACGAAGACGGACGGATGCCCCGGCTCGGGGCGCACGTGCAGCTCGAGCTCTCGCACCAGGAGCCGCTCGATGTCGGCGTCGCGCGGGAACAGGCGCACCGCGCGCAGCACGGCCGCGGACCGCTTGCCGAACGCGAGGGACGCGAAGGCGCGGACCTTGGACCCGCGCGCGTGGTGGATGCGCACGTCCAGCGCTCCGGCATCCGCCTCCTGCCGCTGCATCGTCGCGACGCGGTCGGGATCGTTGCGGCCGACGCTCACGAAGACCGACCACACGCGCGCCCGTCGCCCGTCCCGCACGATCGTGAGCGGTTCGGCGCGGCGCAGCGCCGCCGCGGTGGCCACGACGCCGCCGAGCCACTTGCCCAGGCTGGTGCGCCGCTCGCGCTCCTCGATGAGTTCCGGGTACGCGCCGATCGACACCACATTGAGCACCGTCACCGGGTCGCCCGCATCGGCCGTCGCCTCCGCCACACCGACCTCGACGGTCGACCCCGCCTCGCAGGCGTCGATCGCGGCATCCACGCTGTCGACGCCGAGCGCTCGCACGAAGTGGTTGAACGTCCCGCCGGGCATCGCGAGCAGCGGGCGATGGTAACGCCGCGCGAGGTGCGCCATGCGCGACACCGAGCCGTCACCGCCGTAGATCCCGAGCACGTCGGGTGCAGCATCCGATTCCATCGCCGCGGCGACGACCTCGGCGAGGTCCTCGTCTTCGGCCAGCTCGTGCACGCGCGCGGCCGGCAGCCGCTCGCCGAAGGTCGCCGCGGGATCCGACCGGATCACCGCCGTGCCGGATCGCGCGTTCCGCACGATGAGCACGCCGCGTCCGTCGGCGTGCGGTGTCTTCGCCGCATCCATGGGCCGAGGCTACCCGCGCCCGTCCGCCGCGGCCGAGGGCTTGCACGCAGCCCTTCGATCTGCGCGAGGCCGCGGTCTCAGGCCGGCAGGACCGGGCGGTTCTCGTAGAACGTCTGCAGCACCACGGTCGTGCGGGTGTTCACCGAGGCGGCGGCACGGATGTCGCGGATGAGCGACTCGAGATGGCGCGGCGACGCGACGCGCACGAGCAGGATGTAGCTCGCGTCGCCCGCGATCGAGTGGCACGCCTCGATCTCGGAGAGGTGCTCGAGCAGCTCCGGCGCGTTGTCGGGCTGTGCGGGGTCGAGCGGAGTGATCTCGACGAACGCCGCGAGCGGCTTGCCGACCGCCTCGGCGTCGACCAGCGCCCGGTAGCCCGTGATGACCCCGCGCGACTCGAGCCGGCGCAGTCGCGCCTGAATCGCGGACACCGAAAGCCCGACGGCCGCCGAGAGGTCGGCGAGGGTGGCGCGGGCGTCCTGCGACACCTCGCGCACGATGGCGGCGTCGGTCGCGTCATCCAGAGCGGGCATGGCTCGACTCTAGCCGAGACAGGAAAATTTCCTGCCGAATCACGCAACGGGGGGAACTTCTCTAGAATCAGGAGGGAAACCGCACTCGAAGATCGGAGGTTCACCATGTCCAGCAGCACCCTTCACACGTCGAAGGCGATCGTCGGCGAACCCGAGGTCGTCGAGGACGCGCTGCTCGCCGAAACCAGCGACTCCTGGTTGCGCCTCAAGGCGGCCGCGACCGCGATCCAGAGCCTCCAGGCGCAGGACGGGTCGATTCCGGATGCTGCAGCCCACGACGGCGCCCGCGCTCTGGTCGCCGAGATCACAGCCGGCATCCGCGCCCTCTCGCCCGCATTCCCGCACGACGCCGAATACCTCGCCGCCTCGATCCGCGACTTCGAGCGCTGGATGGACCAGGGATTCGGCATCCCGGACTTCCTCGACTCGCTGAAGGCCTTCCAGCCCCAGCAGCACCGGGCCGACGGCATCCGTCATCTCGTCGTGTTCCCGATGTACACGCAGAACGGCTCGCGGGACCGCCACGTCGAGGCGGTGCTCGTCGAGGTGATCTGGCCCGAGTTCATCGCGCAGCTCGAGGCGGGCGACTACGGCAACAAGCTCTTCGTCTCGCTGCGGTTCCTCGACTTCACGCCCGGGTACGACACCAACAGCGCGGTGCTCTTCCCCGAGACGGTGGCGATGCGGGAGATCCCGACCTTCACGTGGGGCGCGATCTTCCAGGACCGCGAGGCCGCGCGCTACCGTCGCGTCGTGCGCGCCGCCGCGGAGATCACGAAGCTCGACCTGCCCCAGGACGCCGCGCGCATGCTCGACGACCAGGAGCTCACCGAGAAGACCTTCGTGATGTGGGACATCATCCACGACCGCACCCACATGCGCGGAGACCTGCCGTTCGACCCGTTCATGATCAAGCAGCGGATGCCGTACTTCCTGTACTCGCTCGAGGAGCTGCGCTGCGACCTCACGGCGTTCCGCGAGTGCGTCGCGATCGAGAAGCGGCTCTCCGCCCGGGCCGGGGCCGGCGAGACGCTCACCCCGGCCGAGGCCGAGATGCTCGAGCACGCGAAGCTCGTGCAGTACGCCGTGATCTTCGACCGCATCTTCCGGTTCTCGATCACCGGCACGCGGGTGCGCAACTACGACGGGCTCGGCGGTCAGCTGCTGTTCGCGTGGCTGCACCAGCGCGACGTGCTGCACTGGACCGACACCGCGCTCGCCTTCGACTGGGACGACGTCCCCGCCGCGGTCATCGCGCTGGGCGAGGCCATCGACGAGCTCTACTGGCGCTCCATCGACCGGCCGAAGACGGCCCACTGGCTCGCGGCGTACGATCTCGTGCGGTCGACGCTGACGCCGAACCCGGCGTCACGGTGGGCGCGGGGTCTGCCCGACGAGATCCTCGCGGGCGCACCGAAGGGCTACACCGACGCGGTCCTGGACGACGAGTTCCCGCTGTCGATGTTCTTCGAGGCGCTCGACAAGAAGATGAAGCCCGTCATCGAGTCGACCGCCGGGATCACCGGCCGCGATTCCTGACGCCGGAGCGTGCGTTCTCGGCAAGGCCTCGCCTCTCGCCGAGAACGCACGTTCGCGACGTGGAAGGCTGGAGACATGAGCGTCTCAGGCAGACTCGTGATCATCGCCGGTGCGACCAGCGCCTCGGGCGTCACGGCCGCGCGCGTCCTCCGCGATGCGGGCGCGCGCGTGGTCGCCGTCGGGCGCGACGCGGGCAAGCTGCGTGACCTCCTGGACTCACTGGAGACGGATGCTGCCCCCCTCGGCACCGCGCCGGCCGGAAGCGTGCGCACGGAAGTGTGCGACCTGGCGGACGAGACCGCGGTCGCGGCGCTCGCAGAGCGCGTCCACGCGGAAGACGGCCCCGTCGACGGCGTGCTGCACCTCGTCGGCGGCTGGCGCGGTGGAGGCGGCCTGGCGGGCCAGACGGACGCGGACTACCGCTTCCTGGAGGGCTCTCTCACCGCGCTGCGGCACGTCAGCCGGGCGTTCGACGCCGACCTGCGCGCATCCCGGGCCGGCCGCCTCGCGGTGGTGTCGTCCACCGCGGTGGCGCGACCGCTCGCCGGCGGCGCGAACTACGCCGCGGTGAAGGCGGCGACCGAGGCGTGGGCGCGTGCCGTCGCGCAGGGCTTCGCGAAGGACGCCCGGGATGCGGGGAGACCGCAGGCCGCAGCATCCGTGATCTTCCGTGTGAAGAGCCTCGACGGACTCGAGGAGGCGCTCGCGCAGCGGTTCGCCGATCTGTGGCTCGCGGACGCGACCGAGATCGACGACACGATCGTCGAGCTCACCGACCCCTCACTGTGACGGCTGCCGGCCCGCCGCAGCCGAACTAGATTGGACACCCGTGACCACGATCCACGACCCGAACCTGCGCGGCTTCGCCAGCGACAACTACTCCGGCATCCACCCCGAGGTGCTCGCGGCCATCGCCGCCGCGAACGACGGCCACCAGGTCGCCTATGGCGACGACGTCTACACGGAGCGCCTGCAGGAGGTGATGGCCCGCCACTTCGGCGAGGGCGTCGAGGCGTACCCGGTGTTCAACGGCACCGGCGCGAACGTGGTCGGGCTGCAGTCGATGCTCCCCCGCTGGGGCGCCGTGGTCTCGGCCGGCACCGCGCACATCAACGTCGACGAGGGCGGCGCGCCGGAGCGCGTGGCCGGCATCAAGCTGCTCACGGTGCCGACGGACGACGGCAAGCTCACCCCTGAGCTCATCGACCGCGAGGCGTGGGGCTGGGGCGACGAGCACCGTGCGCAGCCGCTCGTCGTGTCGATCACCCAGTCGACCGAGCTCGGCACCCTGTACACGGTCGACGAGATCACGGCGATCACCGGCCACGCCCACAGCCTCGGCATGCGGGTGCACATGGACGGCTCGCGCATCTCCAACGCCGCCGCGTCGCTCGGCGTGCCGTTCCGTGAGTTCACCCGAGATGCGGGCGTCGACGTGCTGAGCTTCGGCGGCACCAAGAACGGAGCGATGCTCGGCGAGGCCGTCGTGGTGCTCAACCCCGAGGCCTCGGAGGGGCTGAAGTTCCTCCGCAAGCTCGACATGCAGCTCGCCTCGAAGATGCGGTTCGTGTCGGCACAGCTCCTCGCCCTCCTCGAGGGGGACCTGTGGCTGCGCAACGCCTCGCACTCCAACGCGATGGCGCAGCGCCTCCGCGCCGGCATCGAAACGGGGCTCGCCGACGGCTCGATCAGCGGCATCGAGTTCACCCAGCCCACGCAGGCGAACGGTGTCTTCGCGACCCTGCCCGACGGTGTCGCCGACCGCCTCCGCACCTCGTTCAGGTTCTACGACTGGGATGCTGCGAAGAACGAGGTCCGCTGGATGTGCAGCTTCGACACCTCCGAGAACGACATCGACGCCTTCCTCGGCGCGATCGCGCGCGAGACGTCGCCCACCGCTCGTTGAGCGGAGGGCGCTCCGGCGCCCGAAGACGAAACGCTCGTTGCGCGCTCGCCCGACGACCGGGGGACGAGGCGGGGGTCAGTTGTCGTGGCGCTCGCCCTCGTGGTGCTCGGCCTCGTGGCGCTCGCCCTCGTGGTGCTCGCCTTCGGGCTCGGCGCCCTCGCCGGCCGCCACCTCGACCGCGGCAGCCTCGGCCTCGACGTCGACTGCGGCGGCAGCATCCGTCTCCTCCGCCTCGGCGGCATCGCCCTCGGCGGCTGACTCGGCCGCCGCCAGCAGTCCCTCGGGGCGGATGAGCTCCTTGACCTCGGCCATGAAGCTCATGAGCTGGTGCTGCTGCCAGCGCAGCTGGCGGGTGCGGTCCTCGGCGTCGCGCAGCACGGCCTGCGAGTGGGTCGTGACGAGGTCGATGATGCGCTCGGCCTTCACGTGCGCGCGGTCGAGGTGCTCGCGGGCGCGCAGCTGCGCGTCGGCCTCGATCTGCTGGGACTGCGCGCGCATGAGGCGCTCGAAGTCCTCAGCCTTCACCGAGACGCGCTGCGCGTGCTCGAGCGAGGCGGCGACCTGCTCGTTGGCGTCCTGCGTGATGCGCTCGGCGTGGGCGACCGCCTGGTTGTGCAGCACCAGGAACTCCTGGTGCGCGTCGTCCTGGCGGCGGGTGAGGGATGCCTCGAACTCGAGGGCGCGCAGGCGCAGCTCGCGCACCGTCTCCTCGGCTTCGGCGCGGTCGCGCGCGGTCTCGCGGGCGACCGTCGAGCGCAGCACCGCGGCGCCCTTCTCGGCCTCGGACCGGATGGCGGCGGCCTCGCGCTCGGCCTGCGACACCTTCTCGGCCGCGTGGGCCGCCTCGCGCTCGAGGCGCGCCTCGTGCGCCGTCAGCTCCGTGTCGATCTTGAGCTGGATCTGCTGGGCGTCGTGCTGGGCCTGCGAGACGATGCCGTCGGCCTCGGCCTGTGCGGAGGCGCGGCGGTTGGCGATCTCCTCGCGCGCGGCCTCGAGCAGCCGGTCGCCCTGGATGGTCGCGTTGCGGATGAGCAGGCTCGCCTGGTCCTCGGCGACGCGCAGCACCTCCTCGAACTGCTGGCGATTGGGCGACTCCGTGGTCGCACCGACGAGCTCGTCGCTCAGGGTCTGCACGCGCTGCTCGGCGTCGGCGATCTTGGCGTTGGCCAGCTCGAGCTCGCCCTGCAGGCGCGTGACCGCGTCGCCCTCTTCCTCGCGTGCGGCGGATGCCTCGGCCGCGACGCGCTCGAGCTCCGCCTGGCGCGTCTGCTCCGCCTCGGCGAGGGCCGCCTCGAGCCGCTCGATCTCGTCCTGGCGGGCGACGAGGGTCGCGTCGATCTCGGCCTGACGCGCGGCGATCGCCGCGTCGATCTCGGCCTGGCGACGCTCCGCGGCGGCCTGGAGCTCGGCCTCGAGACGCTCCGCCTTCGCACGGCTCTGCGCGACGGCGGCGCCGGCGCGGCGCTGGTGCTGCTTGAGCTGCGCGACCTCGTCGTTGGCGGCGCGCATGCGCGCGTCGAGCCCCGCGATCGCGGCGTCGACCTCTTCCTTGTCGTAGCCGCGGAAGGTCGTCGTGAATCCCGACCCGAAGGCTGTCGTCGCGGTGTCACCGATGAGGTTGTCGAACGGGGTCGGGTCTTCCTGACCCGTGTTTCCGGCGCTCTGGGCGTGGTCGGACATCGGCTTCTCCGCTTTCTGTGGCGAGGGTCGTGCAGTGTCGGCGAGTGCTCGCGGCGGAGGCGTGCGGTACCGCGCCCGCCGCGCCGGCGAACGTGTCGCCGCGCGCGCGAGCAGCGGTGGCCGCACCGTCCTCGACGACACCGGGGGGTGTGTCGCGGGTGACTGCGCTTCGGGGGGTAGGTGAACCCTACATCGCGCCGCCGTGTGCGCGAAACGTCATTCGCCCGCAAGCCACCGGCGGTACGCCTCGAACGACGACGAGCGCCCGAGGAACGCCTCGACGAGGTCCTGCGCGTCGCGCGATCCGCCCCGCTCCAGCACCTCGGTGCGGTAGCGACGGGCAGCCTCCGGGTCCATCAGTCCGGCGCCGAAACCGCTCAGCAGGTCGCGCGCGATCACGAGGCTCCACTGGTACGTGTAGTAGCAGGCGCCATAGCCCGTGAGGTGGCCGAACCCGGCGTACGAGTGGAGTCCGCCCAGCGGCTGGACCGGGCTGGATGCCGCGTACAGCCGCTCCGTCGCGGCCTGCAGGTCGGCGGGGCGGTCGACGTGCAGGTGGTACGACACGTTGGCGTGCCCGAGCTGACGGCGCACCTCGAGCGCACGGCCGAACGCGTCGGCGGTGCGCATGCGCTCGACGAGGTCGGCGGGAATCGGCTCGCCGCCGGCGTCGCCGCTGAACGAGGCGAGGACCTCCGGGTCCCACGCCCACTCCTCGAGGAGCTGGCTCGGGGCCTCGACGAAGTCCCACTCCGTGGAGACCCCGCTGAACCGGGCGAAGCGCTGACGCCCGCCGAGGATGTCGTGCACCAGGTGCCCGAACTCGTGGAAGAACGTCACGACCTCGTCGTGCTCGAGGAGGCCGCGCGAGAAGTTGCACAGGAGGGCGGCCTCGGGGAGCACGCGCCCGGCGACGCCCGGCGCCAGCGGGAAGCACGCGGCGTGGCTGAACTTGCCCTCGCGCGGGTGCAGGTCGAGGTGGATGCGGCCGAGGCGGTCCCCGTCGCGCACCACGTCGAACGACTGCACGTCGTCGTGCCACGCGGGCACGTCGACGGGCACGTACTCGACGTCGAGGAGGCGCCCGGTGACGTCCAGCACGCCCGCGACGACCCGCTCGAACGGGAAGTACGAGCGCACGAGCTGCGCGTCGACGTCGTACTGCTCGCGCTTGATCGCACCCAGCAGGTACCAGAAGTCGGCGATCGAGACGACGTCGGCGTCGGGGACGTCGCGGCGCAGGCGTTCGAGCAGGATCGGGTACTCGGCATCCGTCGCGGCCCGAGATGCGTCGTCGAGCTTCGAGAGGAATGCCGGGATCTCGGCGCCCGCGCCGATCATGCGGGTCTCGGTCTCGTAGTCGGCCCAGTCCGGGTAGCCGAGCAGGCGGGCGCGCTCGGCGCGCACCTCGAGCAGCTCGGCGAGGATCGCGTCGTTCTCAGGCCATGCGAGGTCGTTGTACGCGCTCACCAGCGCGATCCGCGTGGCGCGGTCGTGCGCGTAGTCGCGGATCGGCATGAGATCGGGGTAGTCGGTCGACAGCGTCACCCGCCCCTCGTCGTCGGCAGGGTGGGCGTCGATGAAGTCCTGCGGCATCCCGGCGAGGCCCTCGGCCGGGACGGTGATCTCGCGACGCCCGTCGCGGATGTTGCGCGAGAACGCCAGCGACAGCTCCGTGTCGCGGTCGGCGAGCTGCCGAGCCCGCTCGCGGTCCGCCTCGTCGAGCTCGACTCCGCCGCGCCGGAAGTCGCGCAGCAGATGCGTGAGCAGGCGCGCCTGGTCGTCGTCGAGACCGTCGGTCGCAGCATCCGCGAAAGCACTCCACAGTTCGCGGTTCAGCAGGCGGGCCGCCGACAGCGACTCGACGGCCTGCACCTGCGATTCCGCGATCTCGCGCACCTCGGCGTCGGGGTGCGCCTCGCTCACGACGTAGGCCTCGCTGAGGGCCTCGGCGAGTGCGATGTCGGCCTCGTCCCAGAGCTCGAGGCGCTCGGCCGTGGCGAGCTCCGGCTCGGAGGTCAGGCGCGCGTCGATCTCGTGCACGCGGGCGATGCGCTCCGCGGGGCGCTCTGTCGCGAAGGCCGCCCAGCCGGCGGCGTCGGACGGGAAGGGCAGGGGTGCGAGGGTCACTCTGCGAGCCTATGCGGCGTGGGCGACACCGCGCGAGGGCGGATTCCGCACCCGTTCGAGTCGGCTCAGCGCAGGGCCCCGACGCTCGCGAGGGCCATGCGCACGAGGGTGCCGCGTCCACCCTCCATCTCGGCGGAGAGGGCATCGGATGCCGCCTCCTCCGGGGTCAGCCACGTCACCTCGAGCGCGTCCTGGCGTGGCTCGCAAGTGCCGGTCACCGGGACGACGAACGCGAGCGAGACGGCGTGCTGGCGGTCGTCGTGGTAGGCGCTCACGCCGGGGAGCGGGAAGTACTCCGCCACGGTGAAGGGCGTCGGCTGCGGCGGCAGCAGGGGGAACGCCATCGGCCCGAGGTCGTTCTCGAGGTGCCGGAACAGCGCGTCGCGGACGGTCTCGCCGTACCGCACCCGGCCGGACACGATCGTGCGCGAGATCTCGCCGATGGGAGTCGCCCGCAGCAGGATGCCGACCTGGGTGACCTGGCCCATCCCGTCGGTGCGCACCGGCACGCCCTCGACGTAGAGCATCGGCAGGCGGCGACGGGCCTCTTCGAGCTCGATGTCGCTGAGCCACGCGGGATTCGAGACGTTGCCGGCCGGCGGGCCGAACGGCTCGTCGCCCGCTGGTTCGGGGTCGGGAGTGCGCACGGACATGCCTCTTGTATACCCTGCCGCCCGGCTCCGCGGGCACCTTGTCGAGGGCCCTGACCCGGCGTAGCGTGCCCGGTGCCGGCAGACGCCGGGTCCGGGGCCGCACCACCAGCAGGGAGGACACATCATGCGCACGTCCGCACGTGCGGCGCTCGCGGCGACCGCGATCGCGCTGCTGACTCTGGGGGGAGGCGCGGCGGCATCGGCGGCGCCCGCGATACCGCTCAACAACGGCCAGGAGGTCACCGGCGCCGAGGGCGGCGCCCATGGCTTCTTCACGTACACGATCGAGGGGACCCAGTTCTGCTACACGCTCTCGGTGAAGCGACTCACCGCGCCCGCCACCGCAGCGCACGTCCACGTCGCCCCGCAGGGCGTGGCGGGCCCGGTCGTCATCGGCCTCACGATCCCCAACCAGGAGAGCTCCGAGACGAGCGCGTGCACGACGGTCGACCAGGCTCTGCTCACCGCGATCGCCGAGAACCCCCGCGCGTACTACGTCAACGTGCACACATCGACGTACCCCGGGGGCGAGGTGCGCGGCCAGCTGAAGTGACGCGATGTCGGCGCGAGGGGGCAGGATGGACGCGTGAGCCCACCCGACCCCCTCGACGCCGATCCCGTCCGGTGGTCGGCCGAGCCCGCCGACCGTGACGGCCGCCCGCTGCTGATCCTGCTCCACGGCTACGGCGCGGACGAGAACGACCTCTTCGGCCTGGTGCCGTACCTTCCTGAGGAGTTCGTCGTCGCGGCGGTGCGAGCCCCGCTCGCGCCGCCCTTCCCGGCACCCGGGTACTCGTGGTACCCCATCGAGGGCCTCGACAGTCGCGATCCCGAGCACGTCACGGCAGCGGCGCACCGCCTGATCGCGTGGACCGATGCCGCGGCATCCGTCGACGTCCCCGTCGGTCTGCTCGGCTTCTCACAGGGCGCCGCCGTCGCGCTGCAGGCGATGCGTCTCGAGCCCCAGCGGTTCGCGTTCGCCGTCAATCTCTCGGGGTATGTCACGCCGGGCGACCTGCCGCGCGACGCCGAGCTCGGCGAGCGCCGCCCGCCCGTGTTCTGGGGCCGGGGCACCAACGACGACATCATCCCGGCGTTCCTGGTCGAGCACACGACGCAGTGGCTGCCCGAACGCGTCGACCTCAGCGGCCGCGTGTACCCGGGCCTCACGCACAGCGTGTCCGAGCAGGAGCTCGCCGACGTCCGCGTCTTCCTGGACAAGCGGCTCGAAGACCTCGCGGCCTCCGACGCCTGACCCGCCCCTCTGGCGATGCCCAGGGACGTCCGCTATGGTGGCTGACGGCCTTGTCCCCTCCGTGAGGAACTCCCTTGAAGCTGATCGACGCGACCGCGCTGTAATCGCGCTGCTCCGTCGACTCTCGACGCATCAGCGCTTGTACAACTTCGCGCTGCCGTCGACCCGCCGCTTCCTCACCCGCTCCGGCATGCCCGGGCGACGGTTCTGCGGCCCCTCGGTGTCAGCGCACGTCTGACCAAGGAGGCCTCATGCCTGCACACACCCTCACCCCTGCCGTCATCCTCGACCGGGTCACGTTCACCTGGGCGGACGGCACCACCGCGCTCTCGGACGTCTCCGGATCGTTCGGCACCGGACGCACCGGCCTGGTCGGCCGCAACGGCTCCGGCAAGTCCACGCTCCTGCGGCTCATCGCCGGCGAGCTCACGCCCTCGGGCGGTCACATCGCGGGCGCGACGGATGCTGCATACCTTCCGCAGCGCCTGACGCTCGACGTCGACCGCCCCGTCGCGGACCTGCTCGGCGTGGGCGACACGCTCCGGGCGCTGCGCGCCATCGAGTCCGGCGACGCCGACCCCCGTCACTTCGACGCCGTCGGCTCCGACTGGGACATCGAGGCGCGATCGCACGCGGCGCTGGCCGAAGCCGGACTCGCCCCCGACATGCTCGACCGCCGCGTCGGGCAGCTGTCGGGCGGCGAGGCGGTGCTCACCGCCATCGCGGGCATCCGCCTGCGCGGCTCGTCCATCGCACTGCTCGACGAGCCCACCAACAACCTCGACCGCGAGGCACGTGCGCGCCTGCACGACATGGTGCGCTCGTGGCGCGGCGCGCTCGTCGTGGTCAGCCACGACACGTCGCTTCTCGAGCTGATGGACGACACCGCCGAGCTGTATGCGAACGAGCTGTCGGTCTTCGGCGGTCCGTACTCCGAATGGCGCGCGTGGCTGGACGCCGAGCAGGGCGCCGCCCGCGACGCCGAACGCGCGGCCCGCCAGGCCGTCAAGCGCGAGAAGCGCCAGCGCATCGAGGCTGAGACGACCATCTCGCGCCGCGCGGCGATGGGGAAGAAGGCGTTCGAGGAGAAGCGCGTGCCGAAGATCGTCGCCAACGGACGCCGCATGGCGGCCCAGGTGTCGGCGGGCAAGCTGCGCGGCGAGAAGGCCGAGCGCGAGGCATCCGCCCGCGAAGCGCTCGATGCCGCGGAGCGCCGCGTGCGCGACGACGACATCGTGAAGATCGACCTGCCGGACCCCGGCGTTCCTGCGGGGCGCCGCATCGCCACCCTCGCCGACGGCGAGCGCTCGTGGATCATCCAGGGACCCGAGCGGGTCGCGCTGATCGGCCCCAACGGCGCCGGCAAGACGACGCTCCTGGAGCGGCTCGTGTGTCCCGTGGTTCGCAATTCAGGATCATCGGCCGCGATGCCCCCGGAAAAGCACCCTCTGGACGCAACCATCCTGAGTCACGCACACATCGAGCTGCACACCGACCGGGTCGGGTACCTCCCGCAGCGCGTGGACGGACTCGATGACGCGGCGTCCGTGCTCGAGAACGTCGCCCCGTCCGCCCCGAACGTGACGATCGTCGAGCTGCGCAACCGGCTCGCACGGTTCCTCATCCGAGGGGCCGCGGTCGAGCGGCCGGTCGGGACGCTGTCGGGCGGCGAGCGGTTCCGGGTCGCGCTCGCGCGGCTCATGCTCGCCGACCCGCCGCCGCAGCTGCTCGTGTTCGACGAGCCGACGAACAACCTCGACCTGGACACGGTCGACCAGTTCGTCGACGCGATCGCGGCCTACCGCGGCGCGGTGCTCGTCGTGAGCCACGACGACGCGTTCCTCGAGCGCATCGGCGTGAACCTGGTCCTCGAGCTCGACCGCGACGGCCAGCTGACCGAGCGCTGACACCGGGTCGCAGCATCCGTCATCTCCAGATGGACGGATGCTGCGGCCCGCCCCCGCGCGGATCGGGGGCCTGCACCCGTGCGGCGGTGCACCGACGCGAGCAGGATGGGGGCATGAACGCACTCGTGAGACCTCAGCAGGGCCGATGGATCGCCGGCGTGTGCGCCGCCATCGCCAACCGCTTCGGGTGGAACGTCACCCTCGTCCGCATCCTCACCGTGCTCGCCGTCGTCTTCTTCGGCCTGTCGCTGTGGATCTACATCCTGCTCTGGATCCTGGTCCCCTCCGAGCGCTGACCCCTGGCGCGCGCGTGTGCCCCACGCCATGATGAACGCATGCATCGCCTGGTCCGCCCCCTGAAAGGGCGCATGATCGCCGGAGTCTGCCAGGGCATCGCCGACCGCTTCGGCTGCAGCGTGGTGCCGGTGCGCGTGCTCACGGTCGGGGCGACCGTGTTCTTCGGCATCTCGATCCTGATCTACCTCGTGCTCTGGATCCTCGTGCCGGACGAGCGCTGATTCCGACGCTCAGGGCTTCTTCTTGAGCTGACCCGGGGCGCTTGCACTGTTGCCGGGAGCGTCGGCCGGCTCCGTGCCCTCCTCTTCACCCGCGGGCGGCTCGGACGCGGTCGGCGCCGGGGCGGGCGCGGGCACCGCGGCCACAGGCTCCTCGGCCGCGGTTTCGGGTGCGGCGTCCGTCTGCTCCACCGGCTCGGTCGTCGGCGTGGGGCGGGGCGAGGGCGTGGCGGGGACGGATGCCGTGGGCCGAGGCTCGGAGACCGGCGCAGGGTCGACGGGAACCAGCGGCGACGGGTTCTGCGACGCTCCGAGGATCGTCGTCACGACGACCAGGAGCGAGAGCCCCAGCGCACCGCAGAGGGCGCCGAGCCCGAACGTCTGCACACGTCGCGAGCGCAGCCACGCACGGTCGGCGAGAGCCGGGTTCGTACGGCGGGTGAGCGGAGCCGGACCCGGAGCCGTCGGCTCGCTCGAGGGCATCGGTTCCATCGGAGTCCTCGGCGGTGAGCGCGTGCCGGGGGTGCACGCACGCAGGGAGCTTACGCGACCGTCCTGGACGGAACCTGGCCCGATGTCGGCGATCGCGACGAAGATGGGGGGATGGGCGACGTCCTCGAGCGGTTCGGTCCTGCCACGCAGGACTGGTTCCGCGGCGCCTTCCACGCTCCGACCGACGCGCAGACGGGCGCGTGGCAGGCGATCTCCGCCGGCAAGCACGCGCTGGTCGTCGCGCCGACGGGCTCCGGCAAGACGCTGTCGGCATTCCTCTGGGCGATCGACCGCGTGTTCCACGACAAGGCCGCAGCGCCGGCATCCGTCTCGCCTTCGGGGCGGAAGAAGCGGACGGATGCCTCATCCCCCGCGACCCGGATCCTCTACATCTCGCCGCTCAAGGCCCTCGGCGTCGACGTCGAACGCAACCTGCGGTCGCCGCTCGTCGGGATCGGGCAGTCCGCGCGGCGCCTCGGCCTGAGCGTGCCCGACGTCACCGTCGGTGTGCGGTCCGGTGACACGCCGGCGGGCGACCGGCGCAAGCTCGTCCAGACGCCGCCCGACATCCTCATCACGACGCCCGAGTCGCTGTACCTCATGCTCACGAGCCGGGCGGGCGAGACGCTGCGCGACGTGCACACGGTGATCGTGGACGAGGTGCACGCCGTCGCGGCCACGAAGCGCGGCGCGCACCTGGCCGTGAGCCTCGAGCGCCTCGACGCGTTGCGGCGCTCGTTCGCGCCCGACGGCGCCCCGGCGCAGCGCATCGGGCTGTCGGCGACCGTGCGCCCGATCGACGAGGTCGCGCGTTTCCTCGGAGGCGCCGAGCCCGTCGAGATCGTCGCCCCGCGCGCGAGCAAGGCCTTCGACATGAAGGTCGTCGTGCCGATCGGCGACATGCTCAACCCGCCCCCTCCGCCGAGCCCGTACACGTCCGACGGCGACGGGGTGTGGGAAGAGCCTGGCGCCGCGGACGAGCCGGTCGACGAGGACTGGTTCGCCGACGGCCAGTCGGGCACGAGACCTCGGGCGTCCGGGGCCGGCGAGACCGAGATGACGGGCTCGGTGTGGCCGCACGTCGAGGAGGCGATCGTCGACCGCATCCTGCTGCACCGCTCGACGATCGTGTTCTGCAACTCCCGTCGGCTCGCCGAGCGGCTGACCGGCCGGCTCAACGAGATCTACTCCGAGCGCCTCGGCCTCGATCTGCCCGAGCCGACCGTGCCCGCCGCGATGATGGCGCAGGCGGGCGCGACGGCGGGCGCCGAGCCGGTGCTCGCGAAGGCGCACCACGGCTCGGTGTCGAAGGAGCAGCGCGCCCAGGTCGAAGAGGAGCTGAAGTCCGGCATCCTGCGCTGCGTCGTCGCCACGTCGAGCCTCGAGCTCGGCATCGACATGGGCGCGGTCGACCTGGTGATCCAGGTCGAGGCGCCGCCGAGCGCCGCGTCGGGCCTGCAGCGCATCGGCCGCGCCGGCCACCAGGTGGGGGAGGTGAGCCGCGCCGCGCTGTTCCCGAAGCACCGGGGCGACGTGCTCCACACCGCGATCGTCACCGAGCGCATGCTCGCGGGCCAGATCGAGGCGATCGCGATCCCCCAGAACCCGCTCGACATCCTCGCGCAGCAGACCGTCGCCGCCGCCGCCGTCGGCCCCGTCGACGTCGAGGGCTGGTACGAGACGCTCAAGCGCAGCGCGCCGTTCCGCTCGCTCCCCCGCTCCGCATACGAAGCGACCCTCGACCTCATCGCCGGCCGGTTCCCGTCCGACGAGTTCGCCGAGCTGCGTCCCCGCGTCATCTGGGACCGCGACCTCGGCGTGCTCACGGGGCGGCCGGGCGCGCAGCACATCGCGGTGACGAGCGGCGGCACGATCCCCGACCGCGGTCTGTTCGGGGTCTTCATCGCCGGCGAATCGCAGAACGCACGCGTCGGCGAGCTCGACGAGGAGATGGTCTACGAGTCGCGCGTCAACGACGTCTTCACCCTGGGCACCACGAGCTGGCGCATCGTCGAGATCACGCACGACCGCGTGAACGTCGTGCCCGCGTTCGGGCAGCCGGGCAAGGTGCCGTTCTGGCACGGCGACGGAATCGGGCGCCCCGCCGAGCTCGGCGAGGCGCTCGGGAAGTTCTCGCGCGAGGTGTCGGCCGCGAAACCCGACAAGGCGGAGTCGCGGCTGCGGGAGGCGGGGCTCGACGAGTTCGCGCAAGACAACCTGCTCGCCTACCTCGCGGAGCAGCGCGAGGCGACCGGCACGCTGCCGACCGACCGTCAGCTCACCGTCGAGCGAGGCCGCGACGAGGTCGGCGACTGGCGGGTGATCCTGCATTCGCCGTACGGCATGCAGGTGCACGCACCGTGGGCGCTCGCGGTCAACGCGCGCATCCGCGAGCGGATCGGCGTCGACGGTTCGGCGGTCGCGAGCGACGACGGCATCATCGCGCGGATTCCGGATGCGACGGCCGAGCCTCCGGGCGCGGATCTCTTCGTCTTCGATCCCGACGAGCTCGACCAGATCGTCACCGAGGAGGTCGGCGGCTCTGCCCTGTTCGCCTCCCGGTTCCGCGAGTGCGCCGCCCGGGCGCTGCTCATGCCGCGTCGCAACCCCGGCAAGCGCACGCCACTGTGGCAGCAGCGCCAGCGGTCGGCGCAGCTGCTCGAGGTCGCCCGGCGCTATCCGACGTTCCCGATCATCCTCGAGACCCTCCGCGAGGTCCTGCAGGACGTCTACGACGTGCCGTCGCTGCTGCGACTGATGCGCGGAATCGGTGAGCGCCGCATCCGGCTCATCGAGACCGAGCCTGCGCAGCCCTCGCCCTTCGCACGCGACCTCCTCTTCGGCTACGTCGGCGCGTTCATGTACGAGGGCGACTCGCCGCTCGCCGAGCGCCGCGCAGCAGCGCTCTCGGTCGACCCGGCCCTCCTGTCGGAGCTGCTCGGCAAGGTCGAGATGCGAGAGCTGCTCGACCCCGACGTGATCGCCCAGTTCGAGCGCGAGGCCCAGCGCCTCGATCCCGAGCGCCGGGCCCGAGGGCTCGAAGGCGTCGCCGACCTGCTGCGGCTGCTGGGTCCGCTCGACGCGGCGGAGGTCGCCGAACGTCTCGAAGCTGCCGACGGCCTCGACCAGGCAACCGAGGCACAGGCATCCGCCCTCCTCGATGCGCTCGTGTCGGCTCGGCGCGCGATCTCGGTCACGATCGCCGGCAACACGCGTGTCGCCGCGATCGAAGACGCCGGACGGCTGCGCGATGCCCTCGGGGTTGCCCTGCCCGTGGGCATCCCCACCGCGTTCCTCGAGCCGGTGGCCGACCCGCTGGGCGACCTCGTGGCGCGTCACGCGCGCACGCACGGACCGTTCACGGCGGATGCCGCGGCAGACCGCCTCGGCATCGGAGTCGCGGTGGCGCGCCTCACGCTCCAGCGCCTCGAATCGCAGGGCCGGGTCACCAGCGGGTTCTTCCTGCCCGAGTCGCCCGCGACCGCGCGTGCCGACGAGGCGGAGTGGTGCGACACCGAGGTGCTGCGCCGGCTGCGGATGCGCTCGCTCGCCGCGATCCGCGGCAGCGTCGAACCCGTCCCGCAGCATGCGTACGCACGGTTCCTGCCGCTGTGGCAGCACGTGACGCGTCCGCTCGAGGGCATCGACGGCGTCGCGGCGGTCGTGGAGCAGCTCGCCGGGGTGCCGATCCCCGCCAGCGCGTGGGAGTCGCTCGTGCTCCCGGCGCGCGTCGCCGACTACACCCCGGGCATGCTCGACGAGCTCACCGCCACCGGCGAAGTGGTGTGGTCGGGGCACGGCAGCCTCCCGGGTCGCGACGGCTGGATCGCGCTGCACCCGGCGGATGCGGTGCCCCTCACGCTCGCGCTCCCCGACGAAGCCGAAGAGGTCGCCGCGGGCTCGCTCGACGCGCAGCTGCTGGCCGCGCTCGGCGGTGGCGGCGCGTACTTCGCGGCGCAGCTGCGGCAGACCACCGGCGCCGAGAACGAGCAGTCCGTCGTCGATGCCCTCTGGCGGCTGACGTGGGCCGGACTCGTGACCAACGACACGTTCGCTCCGGTCCGCGCCCTCGTCGCGGGCGGATCCCAGGCCCACCGGGTGAGCCGGCGCACACCGCGCGCCCGGCTGTACCGGGGCGCGGCGGTGCGGGCGGTGGCAGCATCCGTCCCGGCCCGCCCGCCGGCGATCGGCGGCCGGTGGTCGATCCTGCCCGCAGCCGAGCCCGACGCCGCCCTGAGGGCGACCGCGACGGCGAGCCTGCTGCTCGACCGCTACGGCGTCGTCACGCGCGGCGCGGTGCAGTCCGAGGGCGTGCCCGGCGGGTTCGCGCAGACGTACCGGGTGCTCGCCGGCTTCGAGGAGGCCGGCCACTGCCGTCGGGGCTACGTGATCGAGAAGCTGGGCGCCGCGCAGTTCGCGGCGTCGGCCACCGTCGACCGGCTGCGCGAGTTCGCCGGGCTCTCCGACCCGCCGCCCCTGCGCGCGGTGACGCTCGCGGCGACCGACCCCGCCAATCCGTACGGCGCGGCCCTCGCGTGGCCGGGCCTCGAGGGTGTCGCCCACCGGCCCGGTCGCAAGGCGGGCGCTCTCGTCGTGCTCATCGACGGCGCCCTCACCCTCTACCTGGAGCGAGGTGGCAAGTCCGCCCTGGCCTTCACCGGGGACGAGGCCGCACTCGCCGCCGCCGCGCGCGACCTCGTGGCGACCGCCCGCGCGCGACGCCTCGACACCCTGACGATCGAGCAGGTGAACGGCGCGTTCGTCTACGGCACCGGCGTCGGGCGTGCGCTCCGCGAGGCCGGGTTCGTCGAGTCGCCGCGCGGGCTCACGCTCCGCCGCCTCACCGCCGGCGACGCCATGCGCGAGGGTGCGCGTGCCTGAGGGCGACACCGTCTTCGCGACCGCGCGACGGCTGAACACGGCGCTGGCCGGGGCGACCGTGACGCGGTTCGAGCTGCGCGTCCCTCAGGCTGCGACCGTCGATCTGCGAGGAGAGACCGTGCACGGCGTCGTCGCGCGCGGCAAGCATCTCCTGCACCGCATCGGTCCGTGGACGCTCCACACTCACCTCAAGATGGAGGGCGAATGGCACGTGTACCGCCGCGGCGAGCGCTGGCGGGCACCGGGATTCCGGGCGCGTGCGGTCATCGGCGCGACGGCGCCGGACGGCACCCAGTGGGAGACCGTCGGGTTCGACCTCGCCGACATCAGGGTCGTGCCGACGACGGCCGAGGACGAACTGGTCGGCTACCTCGGCCCTGATCCTCTCTCCGATGCGTGGGACCCGGCCACGGCCGCGCAGAACCTCACCGCCGACGCGCGCGCCGTGCACGTCGCCCTGCAGGACCAGCGCAACGTCGCGGGCTTCGGCAACGAGTACGTGAACGAGATCCTGTTCGTGCGCGGCGTGCTCCCGACGACGCCCGCGAGCGAGACGGATGCTGCGGCCATCGTGGATCTCGGAGCCCGCATGATCCGCGCGAACCGCGACCGCGTCGACCGGACCTTCACCGGCGATGCCCGTCCCGGCCGGACGACCTGGGTGTATCGCCGCGAGGGACGCCCGTGCCGCCGCTGCGGCACGCTCATCCGGGGCGGGAGCCTCGGCGCCGACCCGACGCGAGAGCGCATCGTGTTCTGGTGCCCCACCTGCCAGCGCTGAACCTGGATTCCGCGACGGCTGAGACCGGCTTCCAGCACGCTTTGGTCACGATGCGCGGCGGACGAACTGTCGCCGTGGGGCGCAGCATCCGTCGTCCTCAGACAGGAGCGCGTCGAAACGCCGCGGTTTCCTGCGCGTTACACAGGTCCGGACGATCTGTCGCACGGGCCGCCGCCCACCAACATGATCGTCCGGTTCGGTCGCCGGTTCGTTGCGGGTCACCACATCGCGATATTGAATACCTGCACACCCGATAGGCCGCGCATCGTCGCGCGGCCCGCGACCAGAAGGACCACCACGAGGTGACGATGTCCACAGGCACAGCGACCGCAGCGCAGGCGACGGCGGATCAGCCTCCCCCCGACGGAGCGGGCGCGCGCGGGTCCGTCGTGCTGTCGGGGATCACGAAGCACTACGGCGAGCAGCTCGCCGTCGACGACCTCTCGCTCGAGATCCAGCCCGGTGAGTTCATCTCCCTGCTCGGCCCGTCGGGCTGCGGCAAGACCACCACGCTGCGCATGATCGCCGGCTTCGAGCAGCCGGATGCCGGCGACATCCGCATCTCGGGTCGCTCGGTGCTCGCCTCGCCGCCGTACAAGCGGGACGTCAACACGGTGTTCCAGGCCTACGCCCTGTTCCCGCACCTGTCGGTCGCCGAGAACGTCGCCTACGGACTGCAGCAGCGGCGCACCCCGAAGGCCGAGGTGCGCGAGCGCGTCACCCAGGCGCTCGACATGGTGCAGATGCGACGGTTCGGCGATCGCAAGCCCACGCAGCTGTCGGGCGGGCAGCAGCAGCGCATCGCGCTCGCCCGCGCCCTCGTGAACCGCCCCGCGGTGCTGCTGCTCGACGAGCCGCTCGGTGCGCTGGATCGGCAGCTGCGCGAGGAGATGCAGCTCGAGCTCAAGCTCCTGCAGTCGCGGCTGGGCATCACGTTCGTCTTCGTGACGCACGACCAGGGCGAGGCACTGTCGATGAGCGACCGCATCGCGATCATGCGCGCCGGCCGCATCGAACAGCTGGCCGATGCCGACACCGTGTATGCGCGCCCGGCGTCGGCGTACGTCGCCGCGTTCGTCGGGCAGCAGAACTTCTTCCGCGGCCCCGCCGCCGAGGCGGGCGCGGCGATCACCTCGCCGTACGCGCTGGTGCGCGCCGCCTCACCGGTGCTCACCAGCACCAACCTCGGCGAAGCCGCCGTGCGGCCCGAGTTCATCCGCATCGATAAGGACGCGCCGACGAGCGCAGGCGCCGAGGCGCTCCCCGACGCGAACACGGCCCGCGGCGAGCTGATCGGAGTCTCCCACCTGGGCGACACGATGCAGTTCCTCGTGCGGCTCGGGCCCGACCAGAGCCTCATCGTGCGGCGGCCGACGCCCGACGCGCCCCCGCTCTCGGTCGGAGACCCCGTCGTGTGCACGTGGGCGGCGCACCACGTGCTGCTGTTCCCCGCCGCCGACGACGACGCCGCGAAGCAGGGCGGCTACATCGCTCCTCCGACCGCCTGATCCCACGACCACCACCCGATCACCCGCAGACCCGACGCTCCAGCCGCATACCCGACGCACCACCCGCAGGACCTGCCGACCCGACGCACGCCCTGAGCCGCAGCATCCGCCGCCCGGCTCTCCGAACCGAACCCAGGAGTACCCGATGACTCAGCCTCGTACCCCGCTCCGCATCCTCGCCCCCGAGGCCGCCGCGCCCGTGATCATCCGCGAGCTCTCGCGCCGGCGCTTCCTGAGTCTCGCCGCACTCGCCGGCGGTGCCACGGTGCTCGCCGCCTGCGCACCGGGCGGCAGCGGTTCGCCGGCGCCGCAGGCCACCGGCGGCGCACTCGAGGACAGCCTGTCGGTCTACACGTGGGCCGAGTACGACGCGCCCGAGGTGGTCGAGGCGTTCACCGCCGAGCTCGGACCGAAGGTCACGCTCGACTCGTACGGATCGAACGAGGAGCTCATCGCGAAGCTCGTCGCGGCGAAGGGCACATCGGGCTACGACATCGTCGTGCCCACGGGAGTGTTCATCCCGCAGATGATCGAGCAGGGACTGCTGCAGAAGCTCAATAAGGATCTCCTGCCCAACCTGTCGAACATGGACCCGGCCTTCCTGGGCCGCGCGTGGGATCCGAGCAACGACTACTCCGTCTGCAAGGCGTGGGGGACGACGGGCTACGTCTACGACAAGACCGTGATCACCCGCGAGCTGACCACGTGGGCCGACTACTTCGATGCGGCGCAGAACGAGGCGAGCGGCAAGACCGCGATGTCGGACGACCCTGCCGGCGTCGTCGGATCGTACTTCTGGGCCAACGACCTGGACTGGAACACCGACGACCCCGACGAGCTCGAGGCGGCGCGCGCCTTCCTCGTCGAGAAGATCGCCCCGCACGTCGCGGCGTTCGACTCGGCCGCCGGCGCCAACACGATCCCGCAGGGCACCCACGCGCTGCTCATGGCCTGGAACGGCGACGCCCGCCTCGGCATCCAGGAGTCGTCAGAGCCCGACCGCTGGCAGTGGGTGCTTCCCGGCCCGCAGACGGAGCTCTGGATGGACAACTGGGCCATCGCGACAGGGGCGGCCCACCCGGAGGCTGCTCACGCTTTCATCGACTTCGCGATGACCCCCGAGAACCAGCTGCTGAACCTCGAGTGGGTCGGCTACAACGTGGGCGGCAAGGACATGCAGGCGGCGGCCGAGGACGCCGAGGTCGAGCGCCTCGACATGATCTTCTTCACGCCCGAGCAGCTCGAGAGCATGCACGAGCAGGTGCTCAACGACTCGCTGAGCACGCGCGTCGAGATCTACAACGAGGTGAAGGCTGCCGCCGGTGCGTAACCGCGCCACCGGCGCGGTGGGGCCCGCGCTGGCCGTCCCGGCGTGGGCGTGGCTGCTCCTGTTCTTCGTCGCGCCGGTCGCGATGGTGGTGTGGTTCAGCTTCGGCTACAAGCCGGGGGTTTTCGGCACCCACGCCAACGACATCCTGTCGCTCGATCGGTACGTCGAGGCGGTGTCTCCGACGTTCTTCGCGACGTTCGCGAACACGCTGTGGGTGGGGATCATCGGCACGGTGCTCTGCTTCGCGATCGGCGCCCCGGTGGCGTACTGGATGGCCTTCAAGGTCAAGCCCCAGCGCCGCGGCATCCTGATCGCCCTCGTCCTCGTGCCGTTCTGGACCAACTTCCTCGTCCGGACGATCGGCTGGCAGGTGATCCTCGCCCCCGAGGGATGGCTGTCGACCCTGCTGCAGGGCATCGGGGTGCTCGACGGCCCGCTCGAGGTGCTGTACACGCGCGCCGCGGTGATCATCGGCGTGGTCTACAACTACCTTCCGCTGATGATCCTGCCGCTGTTCGTGGCGTTCGACCGGGTCGGTCCGGCGCTGCGCGAGGCCTCCAAGGACCTGGGCGCCGGCAAGCTCATGACGTTCTTCCGCGTCACCCTGCCGCTGTCGCAACCGGGCATCGTGGCCGGCGTGCTGCTGGTGTTCATCCCGTTGATGGGCGACTACATCACCGCGACGGTCCTGGGCGGTGCGAAGGGCAACATGGTGGGCCAGCTCGTCGCCGGACAGTTCCAGACCGCCCAGAACTGGGCCCTCGGATCGGCGATGGCGGTGCTGCTCATGCTGCTGATCCTGGTGGCGATCGCGGTAGCCGCGGCGATCATCTGGCTCGTCGCCCTGCCGTTCCGCTCCCGCAATCGGCTGGTCCTCGGTCCGGTTCCCGAGATCGCGAAGACGGATGCTGCACCCGCAGCGACTCTGGAGGTGACGACGTGACCACGCAGACCGAGACCGAGACGATCCTCCAGGCTCAGGCGCGAGACGGCCGATCGCGTACCGCCCCCCGGCGGCGCGTGCGCAAGCCGTGGTCGGACGTCGCCTTCGGCGTCTGGGGCGTGCTCGTCATGCTGTTCCTGTTCCTGCCGATCATCGTGATCGTCGTCCACTCGTTCAACACCGGCCGCCTCCTGGCGGTGTGGGACGGGTTCGGCTTCGACGCCTTCCTCTCGATCCTGACGAAACCGGCGATCCAGAACGCCGTCCGGGTGTCGCTGCTCACGGCGCTCATCGCCGCGATCATCGCGACGGTGCTCGGCACGCTCGCCGGCATCGCCATGGCGCGGCATCCGGGCAAGTGGGTGTGGTGGTTCCTCGGTCTGCTGCTCCTGGTGTCGGTGACTCCCGAGATCGTCGACGCCGTCGCGCTCCTACCGTTCATGGTGTTCCTCGGGCAGGACCTCGGGATCACGATGTTCAACGACGGCATCGTGCGCCTGTCGGTGGGTTCGTCGCTGTTCGCGACCGCCGTGGTGTCGTACATCGTGCGCGCCCGGCTCGTGGGCCAGGACGCACAGCTGGAGGAGGCATCCGCCGACCTCTACGCCAAGCCGTTCACGACGTTCCGCCGGGTCACGCTCGCGCTCGCCATGCCGGCCGTGCTCGCGGGCTTCCTGCTCGCGTTCACCCTGAGTCTCGACAACACGATCGTGGCCGCGTTCGTGCAGGTGTCGGGCACGACCCCGTGGCCGGTGTACGTGCTGAGCGCGCTGCGCACCGGCCTGCGTCCCGAGATCGCCGCGGTGTCCACGATCATGCTCGTGCTGACGCTCGTCGCCCTCGCGCTCGTCGCCCTGGTGCTCAAGCGCGCGGGCGATTCCGCGACCCAGATCGCCCGCACGATGACGGGCGGCTGACCGGATGCCGCACGCCGATCTCGTCTTCACCGGCGGGCCCGTCTTCACCGCGAACACCGTGCGGTCCCGGGCGACCTCGGTGGCCGTCGCCGGCGGCCGCATCATCGCCGTCGGCGGCGACGAGGTGCGCGACCTCGCCGGCCCCGCGACCGAGGTCGTGGACCTGCGCGGTCGGATGCTGATCCCGGGGTTCCAGGACGCGCACGTGCATCCGGTCTGGGGCGGGCTCGACATGCTCCGCTGCGACCTCGCCGGGCTGAGCACGGCAGCCGAGTACGTCGACGCGATCGCGGCGTACACCCGGACGCACGAGGCGGATGAATGGATCCTCGGCGGCGGCTGGCAGATGTCGGCCTTTCCGGGCGGCACGCCGACCGCCGCGGCGCTGGACGTCGTCACCGGGGACCGCCCGGCATTCTTCCCCAACCGCGACGGACATGGCGCGTGGGTGAACTCCGCGGCGCTGCGGCTCGCCGGCATCGACCGCGATACCCCCGATCCCGCCGACGGGCGCATCGAGCGCGACGCCGACCGCAACCCGTCGGGCACGCTGCACGAGGGCGCCATGGGCCTGGTCAACCGCCTGCTCCCGGACGAGCCGCTGGATCGGCTCACCGAGGCTCTCCTGCTGGGGCAGCGGTACCTGCACTCCTTCGGCATCACCGCGTGGCAGGACGCGATCGTGGGTTCGTACGGGGACGCCGGCGACCCCGGCCCGGCCTACCTCCAGGCCGCTGCGGCGGGGACCCTCACGGCCCGCGTCGTGGGCGCGATCTGGTGGGACCGAACGCGAGGCCTCGAGCAGATCCCCTCGATCCTGGAGCGGCGCGACCGCTATCGGGCTGGTCGTTTCGCCGCGACCTCGGTCAAGGTGATGCAGGACGGCGTCGCCGAGAACTTCACGGCCTCGATGCTCGAGCCGTACTGCGACGGCCACGGGCATTTCACCGACAATTCCGGCATCTCGTTCGTCCCGCCGGAGGTGCTCAACGAGGCCGTGCCGCTGCTCGACGCCGAGGGCTTCCAGGTGCACTTCCACGCGATCGGCGACCGCGCCGTGCGCGAGTGCCTCGACGCGGTCGAGCATGCCATCGGGCGCAACGGCCGCGGCGACAATCGCCACCACATCGCCCACATCCAGGTCGTGCACCCGGAGGACGTGCGACGCTTCCGCGACCTCGGCGTCGCCGCCAACATGCAATCGCTGTGGGCGACCTACGAGCCGCAGATGGTCGAGCTGACGCTCCCGTTCCTCGGCGAGCCGCGGAGCGCGTGGCAGTACCCGTTCGGCGACTTGCTGCGCGCCGGTGCGGTGCTCGCCGCCGGCAGCGACTGGTCGGTGTCGACGCCGGATCCGATGGCCGCGATCCACACCGCCGTCAACCGCACGGCCGCGCCCGGCCACGAGGAGGGCGACTACGAGGCGTTCCTCCCCGAGCAGTCCCTCGACCTCGCGACATCGCTCACCGCCTACACCGCGGGGTCGGCCTGGGTGAATCACCTCGACCACATCACCGGAACGATCGAGGTCGGCAAACTCGCCGACCTCGCCGTGCTCGACCGCGATCCCTTCGCCGGGGGTGCTGAGGAGATCGGCGCGACGCGGACACTCCAGACCTTCGTCGAGGGCGAGCGCGTCTTCGCCGCCGCCGATGCCTGACGCGCCCGCATCTATGCTGTTCCGGTGACCCGACTGCTCCTGCTCATCGACATCCAGCGCGACTACTTCCCGGGGGGTCGGCACCCACTCGTCGACCCGGATGCCGCAGCCGATGCCGCCGCGCGACTGCTGGCCGCGTTCCGCACGACGGGCGAGCGGGTCGTGCACGTTCAGCACATCTGGGAGGGACCCGATGCCGCGTTCTTCGCCCCCGGAACTCCGGGCGTGGAGTTCGATCCGCGCGTGGCGCCGGACGGCCAGGAGCACGTCATCGTCAAGCACCAGCCGAACGCGTTCCTCGGCACAGGGCTCGAGTCCCTGCTGCGGGCGGCGGACGCCGACGAGATCGTCGTGGCCGGGATGATGTCGAGCATGTGCGTCGACGCGACCGTACGCGCGGCCTCCGATCTCGGCTTCCGCATCGCCGTCGCGCAGGACGCAAGCGCAGCTCCGCACCTCGCGTATGGCGGCCGCACCGTGCCGGGCTCGCAGGTGCATCTCGCCTTCATGGCGGCGCTCGACGGCACCTACGCCCGCGTCGCGGACGTCGATGCCCTCGTCGGTGAGCTCGTCGCCGGCTGACGCGACGCGACAACCTGTCCGGCCCACCGGACAACTTCCGACACGGAAAGCCCGCGCCCATCCGGGAGGCGGGCGAGGATGGGAGCACCACACACCGCATCGGAGTTGATAACCGTGGGCACGACCGTCTTCGAACGACAGCGGCCGGCAGCATCCGTCGTCCGGCACTCTCTCGCCGATACGAAGCACTCGGTGTTCTGGCGCGACGACCTTCCCGAACGCCTCGCACCCGACCGTCCGTCGCTGACCGGGACGCATCGCGCCGACCTGGTGGTCGTGGGCGCCGGGTACACGGGCCTGTGGACGGCGCTCCTCGCCACCGAGCGCGACCCCGATGCGAGGGTCGTGGTCGTCGAGGCGCAGCGCGCCGGGTGGGCCGCGTCGGGTCGCAACGGCGGGTTCTGCGAGGCCAGCCTCACCCACGGACACGAGAACGGCATGGCCCGCTGGCCGAAGGAGATGCCGACGCTCGACCGGCTCGGCCGCGAGAACCTCGACGCGATCGAGGCGTCCCAGGCCCGCTACGGCATGGACTTCCAGTTCGAGCGGACCGGCCAGCTGGCTCCTGCCGTCGAACCTCACCAGGTCGAATGGCTGAAGAAGTGGGCCGCCGAAGGCGAGGAGGGCGTCGTCTATCTCGACCAGGCCGAGGCCCAGGCATCCGTCCACTCCCCCACCTATCTCGCGGCGGTGTGGGAGAAGAACGCGTGCGGCATGGTCCACCCGGCGCTGATGGCGGCCGAGCTCGCCCGCGTCTGCGAGGAGCGCGGCGTCCAGATCTTCGAGCGCTCGCACGTGACCGCGCTCGACACGAGCGGTCCGGGCGTGGTCGTGGTCACCGCCGAGGGGCGCGTCGAGGCATCGCGTGCCGCCCTCGGCACCAACGTCTTCCCGTCGCTGATCAAGCGCAACCGGCTCATGACCGTGCCCGTCTACGACTACGTGCTCATGACCGAGCCTCTCACCGCCGACCAGCTCGCCTCGATCGGCTGGCAGGACCGCCAGGGCATCGGCGACATGGCCAACCAGTTCCACTACTACCGGATCACCAAGGACGACCGGATCCTGTTCGGCGGCTACGACGCGATCTACCGGTACGGCCGGAAGATGAATCCCGAGTATGAGAACCGACCCGAGACGTGGGCCAAGCTCGCGAGCCACTTCTTCACGACCTTCCCGCAGCTCGAGGGCCTCCGCTTCACCCACCAGTGGGCCGGCGCGATCGACACCTCGACCCAGTTCACGGCGTTCTTCGGCACCGCGCGTGACAACCGCGTCGCCTACGCCGCCGGTTTCACGGGGCTCGGTGTCGGCTCCACCCGCTTCGCTGGAGAGGTCATGCTCGACCTGCTCGACGGGGTGAAGAACGAGCGCACCCAACTCGAGATGGTTCGCAAACGCCCGCTCCCGTTCCCGCCCGAGCCCGCTGCGTCGATGGGCATCAACGCGACGCGCTGGTCGCTCGACCGCGCCGACCACAACAAGGGCAGGCGCAACCTCCTGCTGAAGACGCTGGACGCACTGGGCCTGGGATTCGACTCGTGAACCCCGGGATCGTGACGGATGCCGCGTCCCTCGCGGTCGAGCTCGAGCCGGTGTCCACGGCCCAGGTCATCGCGGGCGCGCCGGCCACCGGATTCGCCGAGCTGGGAGAGATCGGCGGCGTCGAGATCGGCGTGTGGGAGCACACGCCCGGCACGTCGACGGACGTCGAGACCGACGAGGTCTTCGTCGTTCTCTCGGGATCGGCGACCGTGTCGTTCGGCGATCCGGCACTCGAGCCGATCGAACTCCGCGCAGGTTCCGTGGCGCGCCTGACTGCCGGTATGCGCACCGTGTGGACCGTGCGCGAGACGCTCCGCAAGGTCTACTTCGCGGGCTGAGCTGGAGCTCATCTCGCATCGACCTTGTCGACCCATGGCAGTCCTCTGACACCTGAACGCGTCAGCGCCCGGCCGACCTCCGCACCAGCAGGGCCAGGTGCAGCGCGGTCTGGGTCTCGCCGTCGTCGAGGTCGGCGCCCAGGAGCTCCTCGATGAGCGCGATGCGCTGGTAGAACACCGAGCGCGACAGATGGGATGCTCCGGCCGCCGCGGTGCGATTGCCGGGGTGGGCGAGCATGGCCTCGAGGACGTCCAGCAGGTCGCCCGACCGCGACAGGTCGTAGGCGATGAGCGGGGCGAGCATCCGCTCGCCGTGCTCGAGCACGCGATGGTCGTCGCGCAGCGCGGCCACGAGCTGCACGAGCGGGCGGTTCTCCGCCCGCCGCAGGTGCGGGCCGCGCCCTGGGCGGCGCCGCCGGCCTCCGGCGAGGTCGACCGCCTCGTGCACCGACGCGAGCGCGGCATCGATGCCCTCGGCGCCGCGGCCGACCGACACCGTGACGCGCTCGACGTCTGCGGCGTCGACGAGAGCACGCACGAAGGCGATGACCGCAGCATCGTCGAACACGACGTCGGGCGGCAGCGACAGCAGCATCGTGGCGGCGGGCCCCCCGACACCCGCCGGCGCCGAGCCGGCCAGCGCGCGCCCGCGCAGCGCGCGGGCGGCAGCATCCGCTCGCTCCACGGCGACTTGCGCGCCCGACACGACCAGTCCGTAGAGCCTCGCACCGCGCAGTGGAAGGCCCGCGGCCTCGAGGCGCGCCGCGGCGCCGCCGACGCCGGCGAAGCGACCGGCGAGCAATCCGTCGACGAGGCGACGCCGGCCGATCCGCGCCCACTCGTCGGCGTCACCGTCGGCGAGGCGACCGACAGCGAGGGCGATCGCGCCCTGCTCCAGCACGGCCGTCCGCCCGGCGGCGTGCTCGGGCCCCGGCAGCGCGATGAGATTGCCCCAACGGATGCCTCGTGCCTCGACGGGCACGATCAGCCAGTCGTCTGCGCCGGCGGGGATGCCCCGCTCGCGGCGCTGCTCGGAGCGCCGGTGCGCGGAGCGGGACCGCAGCTCCCACTCGGTGAAGAGCTCCTCCTCCATCGCGAGCGGCACCTCGGCGGCCACGACCTCGTAGCCGAGGTTCTCGAGCACGATCGGCGCGCCGAGCGTCTGCGCGAGCTGGTGGACGATGAAGTCCGCGGGCGAACCGCGCAGCACGAGGGCGGTGAACCGCTCGCGGACCTCGTCGCGGGCGCGGAGAGCGTCGGTCTGCCCGGTGATGATGCGACTGTGCACGGCCTCGGTGACCGTGACGAACTTCAGCTCCCGGTGGAGCACGATGAGGGCGAGTTCCCGGTCTCGAGCGGCTTCGACGACCACCGCGGGGACGTAGCGGTAGTGCGTGCCCAGCTCGAGCACGAGACCCGAGAGACCGGCGTCCGCGAGCTCGTCGATGAACCGGCGAAGGTCGACCGGCTCGACCGGCCATGACGAGCCGGTTGAGAGCAGCATCTCGCCGCCGTCCAGCAGTCGCGCGACTCCCGCACTGTCGGACACGTGCAGCCAGCGGACGCGCGCATCGAGCGCGTCGTCGCCGACGAGCACCTCGGGAACACCCTGCGCGACCGCTTCGAGCGCGATCACTTCGCGCACGGTCGGGAGGATCTCATCTGCGGATCGATCTGCCGGACGATCCGTGTGGATCGCCTGATCTTCGCGACGGTCGGGCACCGTGGCCGCCTCTTCTTCTCTGACAGGCTGGGACGCATCCAGCCTACGGGATCGCCACACGATCTGTCCGACGCCGAGAAGGAGCACCATGAGCATCGCCGAGAGCACCGTCGCCGCCGCGGCCACAGACGCCGACGTGCGGGTCGTCTCGCATTGGATCGACGGCGCGGAGCGTGCGTCGATGAGCGGCCGCACCGCCCCGATCCACAACCCGGCCACCGGACAGGTGACGGCGCGCGTGGCGCTCGCCGACGAGGCGGAGATCGACGAGGCGATCACTTCCGCCGCCCGGGGGTTCGACGTGTGGAAGGACTACTCGATCGCCCGTCGCCAGGCGGTGCTGTTCAGCTTCCGGGAGATCCTGCATGCGCGGAAGGCGGAACTGGCGGAGATCGTGACGGCGGAGCACGGCAAGGTCCTCTCGGACGCGATGGGGGAGATCCTCCGCGGCCAGGAGGTCGTGGAGCTCGCCACCGGGTTCCCGCACCTGATCAAGGGCGCGTTCAGCGAGAACGCGTCGACCGGGATCGACGTGTACTCGCTGAAGCAGCCGCTCGGCGTGGTGGGTGTGATCTCGCCGTTCAACTTCCCGGTGATGGTGCCGTTGTGGTTCGTGCCGATCGCGATCGCCGCCGGCAACGCCGTGATCCTGAAGCCGAGCGAGAAGGACCCGTCCGCCGCGCTGTGGCTCGCGCAGGCGTGGAAGGAAGCCGGCCTGCCGGACGGAGTGTTCACGGTGCTGCAGGGCGACAAGCTCGCCGTCGACGGGCTGCTCACCTCCCCCGTCGTGCAGTCGATCAGCTTCGTCGGGTCGACCCCGATCGCGCAGTACATCTACGAGACCGCCTCGAAGCACGGCAAGCGGGTGCAGGCGCTCGGCGGCGCGAAGAACCACATGCTGGTCCTCCCGGACGCGGACCTGGACCTGGTCGCCGACCAGGCTGTCAACGCCGGCTACGGCGCCGCGGGCGAGCGCTGCATGGCCATCTCGGTCGTACTCGCCGTGCAGCCGGTCGCGGACGAGCTGATCACCAAGATCACCGACCGCATCGCGAAGCTCCGCATCGGCAACGGGGCGGGTACCGACGGTGTCGAGCCCGACATGGGGCCGCTGATCACCGACATCCACCGCGACAAGGTGGCGTCCTATGTCGACATCGCCGAGGCGGACGGGGCGAGGATCGTCGTCGACGGCCGCAACTACACGGTCGAGGGCCATGAGGACGGGTTCTTCTTCGGCCCCACCCTGATCGACGACATCCCCACCACCAGCAAGGCGTATCAGGAGGAGATCTTCGGACCGGTCCTCTCCATCGTCCGCGTGAACAGCTACGACGAGGGCCTGGACCTCATCAACTCCGGCCAGTTCGGCAACGGCACCGCGATCTTCACCAACGACGGCGGCGCCGCCCGCCGGTTCCAGAACGAGGTGCAGGTCGGCATGATCGGCATCAACGTCCCCATCCCCGTCCCCGTCGCCTACCACTCCTTCGGCGGGTGGAAGCAGTCCCTGTTCGGCGACGCGAAAGCCTACGGCGTGCACGGGTTCGACTTCTTCACCCGCGAGAAGGCCATCACCTCCCGCTGGCTCGACCCCGCCAGCCACGGCGGCATCAACCTCGGCTTCCCCCAGAACAACTGACCCCCAGCATCCGGAATCCAGGGACTCCCATGACCGACACACTCGCAGACACCGCCGTCTACACCGACCCGACCGGCGCCGCCCGCCCGCTCCCCGACCCCGAGGCCGACGCCCGCGTCCGCGCGGACGACCGCGGCCACGTGTTCCATTCGTGGAGCGCGCAGGCGCTCATCGACCCGCTTCCCGTCGCGGCCGGTGAGGGCGCGACCTTCTGGGATTACAACGGCAACGCCTATCTCGACTTCAGCTCGCAGCTGGTGAACCTCAACCTCGGGCATCAGCATCCGGATCTCGTCCGGGCGATCCAGGATCAGGCGGGTCGTCTCGCGACGATCCAGCCGTCCATGGCCAACGACGTCCGCGGCGAACTCGCCCGCCGCATCGCCGACGTCGCCGGGGACGGGTTCGAGAAGGTGTTCTTCACGAACGGCGGCGCCGACGCGAACGAGAACGCGGTGCGCATGGCGCGCCTGGTGACCGGCCGCCGCAAAGTGCTGTCGATGTACCGCAGCTACCACGGCAACACCACCACCGCGATCTCGCTCACCGGCGACCCCCGCCGCTGGCCCAACGAGCCGGCCGACGGCTCGACCGCCAAGTTCTTCGGCCCCTACCCGTATCGCTCGGCGTTCCACTCGTCGAGCGCCGAGGAGGAGACGCAGCGCGCACTGGAGCACCTCGAGCAGACCATCGTGCTCGAGGGCGCGTCGACGATCGCGGCGATCATCATCGAGACGATCGTCGGCACGAACGGCGTGCTGGTGCCGCCGCCCGGCTATCTCGCCGGTGTGCGCGAGCTGTGCGACCGCTACGGCATCGTCTACATCGCCGACGAGGTCATGGTCGGCTTCGGTCGCGTGGGCGAGTGGTTCGCGTTCCAGGCGTTCGACGTGCAGCCCGACCTCATCACCTTCGCGAAGGGCGTGAACTCGGGCTACGTGCCGCTCGGCGGGGTCGTGATCTCCGACCGGATCGCGTCGCACTTCGACACCGTGGCGTTCCCCGGCGGGCTCACGTACTCCGGCCACCCGCTCGCGTGCGCCGCCGGCGTCGCGACCTTCGAGGTGTTCGAGCGCGACGGCATCCTCGAGCGCGTGCGCGACCTCGGTTCGCGCATCGTCGAGCCACGCCTGCGCGACCTCGCGTCGCGGCATCCGTCCGTCGGCGACGTGCGAGGCAGGGGCCTCTTCTGGGCGATCGAACTCGTCAAGGACCACGAGACCCGCGAGCAGCTGGTGCCGTTCAACGCGAGCGGGACGGATGCTGCGCCCATCGCCGCGGTCGCCGCGGCGTGCAAGCGAGAAGGCGTGTGGCCCTTCACGCACTTCAACCGCGTGCACGTGGCGCCTCCGCTCGTGATCACCGAGGACGAGCTGGTGCGCGGCCTGGACGTGATCGACCGGGCTCTCTCGGCGGCCGACGAGTACGTGACCCGCTGACCACCACCCTTTTGCGGCCCCGCGTCCACGGAGGGCGCGGGGCCTTCGCCCGCTGTCGCCGAATCGTTCCGATGCGCGGGAATGAATCACCCCCGCCCACCGTTATTCCTGTACTCAGCACCATGTGCTGCTCCAGGAGGGGAACGTGGGCAAGAACTACATCGACATCGAGAACGACCAGGGCGAGACGCTGCGTTACCGCAAGCACGTCAATGGCCGTGGCCTCATCGCGCATGGAGCGAAGGTGCACCCGAGCGCCATCGTCGAGGCGGGGGCGTATGTCGAACCGGGCGTGCAGATCGCCGCAGGCGCGCACGTCGGCCGTGGCGTGTGGGTCGAGACGGGGGCCGTCATCGGACCGGACGCCGAGATCGCACCGCACGCCCACATCGGTCCCCGCGCGGCCATCGGGCCGCGCGCGAAGATCGGCGTGCGCACCCAGGTCGGGCACGACGCACGCGTGGCCGGCGGATCGCTCATCGGCGACGACGAGACGATCGCCGACGGCGAGCGCGTCGCCACCGACAAGCGAGGACTCCGCCTGGCCGCCTGACTCGCTGACCCGGCGCCGTGTCGCGTCGCCGCCGGCGCATAAGCTCGCGTCGTGGTCAGACGCGTCCTCCTCGGCATCCTGCTGCTCGCGATCGCGGGAACCGCCCTCTGGTGGTTCGTCGGGCGCAGCCACGGCGCCGCGGAGGTCGTGCCGGCGTCCCCCGACGCGGCGGTCACCATGCCGGCGATCCCTGCCGACGCCTTCGAGATGACCGTCGAGAGCGTCCACGACGGCGACACGCTGCGTGCCCGCGTCGTGTCACCCAACGCCGTCGTCGGCGACCTCGAGTCCACCCGCGTACGCCTGCTCGGCATCGACACCCCTGAGATCTCTCCCGCAGTCGACTGCTGGGGCGCGGAAGCGACGGCGAAGCTGTCGTCGCTCGTTCCCCCCGGGTCGACGATCTGGGTCGCCCCCGACGCCGAGGTGCACGACCAGTACGGCAGGACCCTGCTGTACCTCTGGACGCCCGAGGGTCGCTTCGTCAACGGTGAGCTGGTCGCCCAAGGCGATGCGCGCGTGGAGGTCTACTCGCCCAATCGCGCTCAGGAGGCGCTGCTGCGCTCACTGGAGGCCGCAGCCGTCGCGGCCGCCGCCGGGCAGTGGGGTGCGTGCTGAGCCGTCAGGCCGACGCCATGGTCAAGCGAACAGGAAGAGCACGAACCCGATGAGCGGCAGCGTGCCCTGGATGAGTGCCGCCCGCAGATAGCGCAGGCCCGTCGTCAGCAGCACGAGGGCTGCCGCGACCATCGACCCCAGTGCGAACAGCACGAGCGCCAGCCCCGCTGCGTGCACCGGCGCCGTGTCCGCTCCCGCGAAGAGCAGCACCAGGCCGATCACGACGCCGATGGCCAGGAACAGGTTGTAGAAGCCCTGGTTGTAGGCCATCGGCTTCGTGGTGTCCGCGGCCGCCTGATCGGCCACGCCGAATCGCTTCCAGATCTTCGGCTGCGTCCACTGCACGCTCTCCATCACGAAGATGTAGACGTGCAGCAGCGCCGCCAGCGCCGCGAAGACCGTTGCCAGAATCGCCACCATGAGCGAACCATATCGCCCCGGCTACGCTGAACAGCATGGCGAAGGGCGGGTCGCGCGCAGGCGGACGAGGACGCGGCGCTTCGGGCAAGCGCCCGGGCGCAGCATCCGGGTCGTCTTCGAAGCCGAAAGCCGCAAAGCCCCGGCGGCCGCAGCCGTCGCCCGGGCCGTCGCCCACCCCGCCTGCCGCGCCCGACATGCCGGCGACGTTCGCCCTCGGAGCGATCCCCGGGGCGACACCCGGCAAGTGGATCGACATCTGGAAGGAGCGGATGCCGCAGACCGCCCTCGAACTCGTGCCGCTGCCGGTCGCCGATCAGCGGCGCGCGCTGCGCGACGGCGAGGTCGACGCGGCCATCGTGCGGCTGCCGCTCGACAAGGAAGGCCTCCACGTCATCCCCCTGTACGACGAGGTCCCGGTGGTCGTGTGCGCGAAGGAGTCGCACCTGACCGCGGCAGACGAGGAGCTCGACGCGGCCGACCTCGTGGGCGAGGTGCTCATCGTGCCGCAGGACGACGTGCTCGGCATCGCCCTTCCCGGCACCCTCGCGCCGAGGTTCGCCCCACCGGCCGACACCGCCGAAGCGATCGCCACCGCCGCTGCGGGTGTCGGGATCGTGGTCGTGCCGATGTCGCTCGCGCGACTGCACCACCGCAAGGACGTCGACTACCGCCCGCTGCGCGAGGGGCCCATGTCGACGGTCGCACTCGCGTGGGACGCCGAACGCACGACCCCCGCGGTGGAGGCTCTGGTCGGCATCGTGCGTGGCCGCACCGCGAACTCGTCGCGCGGCTGAGCGCCGTCGCAGCGCGGGAACGGGACGAGGGGTGCCGCCCCAGTCATGCAGCACCCCTCGAGGAATCGGCGGCGAAGACCTGCAGCCCGAATCTGCGATCCCCAAAATGGTCTTCTCAGCTGCAGCCCCGACCCCCCGTCGGGGCGCGCGAGCCGTTCCGCTGACAGGGAGCACGCGGCATCCGTCCTGATACACGAGACGCGAGAAATCTTCAGAAACCTGCGCCGTGCACCTGGAACGGGGCCACGATGCCGGTGCGAGCGGATGCGGCAGCAAGCGCCTCCGACGGCGTGACGCCCGCAGCGAGCCCCTCGTGCATCGCCGCGAGGAGTTCGCACGCGGCGTCGTCGGCGACGATGACCGGCGCGGCGATGACGCATGCCGTGCCGGCGTGGAGCCACACCCTGGTCATGCCGATCGATTCGTCGCCCCACCGCACCGCAGAGCGCCCCACTTCGCACGCCGACAGCACGACGACCTGCGGCGGTCGCGTCATGAGGTCGATGTCATAGCCGAACAGGGTGCCGTCGACGAGCTCGAGCCCGGAGAACAGCGGGTTGTCGGCGGAATGCCGCCCGTGTGCGGCGATGTGCAGCACATCCACCGTCGAAGCGAGCGCCGTCACTGCGTCCGCCGTCGCGTCACCGTCGTGCAGTCGGGCCGAGGTCCGCCAGGCCTCCGCCGCAGCCCTGATCTCCTCGTCCCCGCGCGCGACCCGGGGGCCCGCCGCGAATCCGGCGCTCGTCAGCGGACGCGCCGCCGCGCGACGCGCCCGCACCCAGCTCGATGCTGACGGGGCCACCGTGATCGCGCGACCCGCGAGCCCGGGCAGCATCGTCCACGGGAGTCCCCCGAGCACTCCTGGAGCCGTGATCAGAACTCGGCTTCGGCCGCCCGCGGGTCCCAGGGCCTGATCGAGGAGCAGTCGCGAGAGCGCCGCGAGCCGCTCGTCGAGGGAGCCCCGCACCACCTCCGCCATCGGCCCGGTCCGCACCGACGCCGCCATGTCGAGATCGGCACGCAGGCCGCGCAGAGCCGCGACCACGCGCCGCCAGTCCAGCGAGAGGAAACGCGCAGACGTCGCGTCGACCGCGACGACGCCGAGACGGTTGCCGTCGAACACATAGGAAAGCGCGACGTCGTCGACACCCAGTTCCTCGCGGAGCTCCTCGAGCTGGACGCGATCGTTGAGCGAGCGTCCGCGGGTCCTCGACCATTGCCGCTCTCGCGCTCGGTCGCGCAGCAGCGCCGCGCGGGGGTCGGACAGCCAGTCCGTCCCACCGTGGTCGACGCGCAGGACGCGAAGCTCGGCGAGGTCAGCGGCCAGCTCCGGGTCCGGCGGGGGGCGCAGCGGCACCATCTGCTGGTTCAGATGCCGGGCGCGTTCGGACCACTCGAACACGAGCGCCGGTCGCCCCGAGCGCATCGCAGATGCCAGCCCCGCCGTGATCACGCCAAGGCCCTGCATGCTGTTGGAGCCCGAGAGGTCGAGACTGCCCACCGCGCCGCGGGACGTGATCAGCAGTTCCAGCCCGCCGGCCGCGTAGCGCCGCGCTCCGCTCTCGTCGCCGGCGACCCGAGCCCGCTCGGCTCGCACCTCGTGCGCCAGGAGTCCGAGCTCCAGAGACGCCCAGCGCGGCGTGCGCGGCACGACGACCGCGCGCGGATCCGCTCCGCGTCGCAGCCGCGCCAGAAGCTCGCTCATCCGGAGGAGTGCCGCGTCGCTGCGATGTCCGTGAGCCTCCAGCGCGTCCGCGACTTCGGCGACCACTGCGGGGCGCGGCAGGGCGCGGGGGGTCGCCACGGGTGCGCCCGAGCGATCCACACGGCCGACGGCCAGCTGGGCGCGGAGCTTGATGGCCTCCGCACGCATGGCCCAGCCGTCGCTGCCGATCGATCGGAATCGGCGTGCCGCGGTTGCGGCGACCTGCGCCGCCCGTTCAGGGTTGTGGTTCAGCAGTGATCTCGCGAGGTGGTACTCCGCCTCCGCGCGGTCCTGCCTCACCCCGTGGCGCGCGAACGTCTGCGCGACCGACGCGAGGGATCGCTCGGCCTCACCGACGAGTCCCGCGTCGCGGAGCACCTCGGCGCGATCGAGTTCGTTGATCGCAGCCCAGACGTCCGACTCCTCGTCCAGCGGCTCTCGCACCCGTTGCATCAGTCTCAGCGCGGCGACGAGATCGCCCGCGAGCATCAGGACATATGCGCGATTGTGGACCGCCTGGTCGGCGTCCAGCGGAAGGCCCGCTTCCCGGTATGCCGCCTCTGCCGCGATCAGGTCGACGGACGCATCGTCGAGGCGCCCGCGCCTCATGTTCACGACGCTGCGGTTCATCCGCATGTTCGCGGCCCGGACGGGCTCGTCGGTCAGTCCCTCGACGCTGCGCGAGAGCCACGCCGCCGCCGAGTCGAGGTGACCCCGTTCGAGTTCGATCGACCCCAGCTGGCCCTCGAGGATCGCGACCGTCTCCGTCGAGAGCCCGGGAAGCGCGAGCGCCTCCCGGCAGAGGCGCTCGGCTTCGACCCCGTCCGCCTGCTGCGCCAGCAGGTACGCCGTCGTACCGGTGATGCGTGCCTGCAGATTCGCATCACCGGCCGCCGCGGCGGCGCGTGCCGCACTCGTCAGCACGCGCCGCGCATCGACATATCGCCCGCGGTCCGCCAGATGGACGCCGCGCTGGTAGAGGGCGCGGGGGTCGGAACTCACTCCCTCATGATGGCGAACTCAGGGCGTCCACGGCATCCCCACTGGGGATCGGCCGCGACCCGGTGGACGATCACGCCTGCGGACGGGACTTCGGCGAGAGGTCGTCCGCCTTCACCTTCTCCAGCGCCTTCGCCGTCGCCGCTTCCGCCGCTGCCACCCCGCCGGGCTCCCCGGCCATCAGTCCGGGAGTCAGGTTCGCTGCGATCAGGCCCGCCACATACGGCGCCGCGAAAGAGGTGCCGCTCCAGATCGCGTACCCGCCTCGCATGTCGTCGGGGTCGATCGTCTCCCGCACGCGACCGTACAGGTCGTCGCGCGAGCCCGCCTGAACCCCGCCGTTGAGCGGTGGCACGGTGCTGAGCACCGAGGTGCCCGGCGCGTACGCCGTCACCCACGGACCGATGTTGCTGTACAGCGCCACCGACCTGAGGTTGGGGTTGAGCGCGCCGATCGCCAGGTGCTGCGCCTGCTCGCCTTCGACCTCCTCGATGTGGAGGTCGAGGTCGCTGTCGCCCTTCCACGCCCACAGTGCGGCCGGGAAGACCGGCCGATCGGTGGCGTCGTTGCCGGCCGAGCAGACGACGACGCACCCGTGGTTCCGCAGTCGGCGCAGCGCCGCATAGAGGCGGGTGCTGTAGAGGCCGTCCTCGGGCGTCTCGTGGTAGTAGCCGAGCGAGAGGTTCAGCACATCGACGTGGCGCTCGCCGCCCTTCCCGTCATCCTCGATCCAGTCGGCCAGTTCCTCGATCGCCTCGATCAGCTCGCTTTCCAGCACGGTTCCGTTGCTGTCGGCGACGCGGATGGAGATGATCTCGGCGGCGGGCGCGACCTGGCGCACGATCCCGGCCACGAACGTCCCGTGCCCGGCACCGCCGTCGAGGAATCCGTCCAGCGCACCGGCCTGGTCTCCGTCCACCTCGGGATCGGTCGCCGGGTTCTCGACGCCGAGGATGGTCCGTCCGATGACGGTCGGCACCCGCCGTCGGACGATGGGCCGACCTGTGGGCGCGACCCCCGCGCCCGGTTCGGGCGGGAGCCAGGCATGGTTGCCGCAACCGGTGTCGACGATCGCGACGATAGGGCGCCGGCCCTTCCCCGGGTCGGGGTCCGGTCCGCGATCACGATCAGGGTGCGGGCCGATGTACGAGACCATCTGCAGCCCGCCCGTGCCGGGATCCGCGTAGCCGTCGGTGCCACTCGGGTTGGTCTTGGTGTGCGGATTCGTCTTCGTGTGCGGGTTCGTCTTGGTGTGCGGGTTGGTCTTCGTGTGCGGGTTGATGCCGATCGGATCGATCGACAGCACGTGATCGAGACCCACCTGGCGCAGCGGATGATCGGGCGGCAGGGTGAAGCGCCGGGGGTCCGCGGCTCGTGAGATCCCGCGCGCGGAGGCCTTCGCCGCATCCAGCGACTGCTCGTTCCGGTTGCCGTCCCTCACCGCCAGCGCGCGCGCATGCTGCAGGAGACGCCACGCATCCACCGGCGGGACCGGTTCGTCGTCGCGTCCCTCCTTGGGCGCCGGGAAGATCCGTGCGCGCGTCAACTCGGCGCCGGCCCGCGTGCTGACCTCCTCGGGCGCGACGTCCCAGCCGAGTTCGGCTCCCGCGTTCGTCAGATCCTGGATCGCGGCGTCCACGCGACCCGTGATGATCAGATGCCCCGGCGCGTATACCGTGCTGAAAGCTTGAACACCGGGCACCGGGTCGCGAGTGGGATCGAGCGGCACACCCCGGGGTTCGTCCGCGGCCTCCCGCTCGCGCCAGGGGCGCCGCGGCCGTTCGCTGTCGTCATCCACCATGTCTTCTCCTCACACACGTGGGAGCCGCGGCCCCCAGGCCGCGGCATCCGTCTTCGAACTGCCTGTCAGACTTCGAACTGCGGGGTCTGGAAGTCGCGCAGCGCCCCGTCGGCGTCGCGTACCACCAGGCGAAGCCGCGCCACACCGGGCGTGACCTCGTCGAAGGCGAAGCGTCCGTGCTCGCCCGGTTCGGCCGACCACTCCCGGTCGCCCTGGATGAGGCGGATGGCGAGGGCCGTCCCATCCACCCATCCGTCCACACGGCGATCGCCACCTTCGGTGGCGGTCACGTGAAGAAGCACGCTGGTCGTGCCGTCGCTGAACTGCAGCGTCGCCGTGTCGGTCTCGCCGCGCACCGGGGCGAGCGTCCCCTCGACGAGCGTCAGCAGCGCGTACTCGCGCGACAGATCCTGGACGGCCACCGCGGCGACCATCTGGTCGACCAGATCGGCCGGCACGGGGTCGACGTCCTCCCACATGCGGCGCATCCGTGCGAAGAGCGCGGCGTCGGCCGCGAAGTCCTCAATTTCCATCGTCGTCACCTCTCCATCCGTCGCCCTCGAGGACGGCGCGTAGCTTTGCGAGGCAGCGCTGGCGGGTCGGTCCGATGGATCCGATGGGCATCGCGAGATCTTCCGCGATGCGGGCATAGTCGGGGCGGTCCTCGAACGCGACGATCCGCAGCAGGCGCTGGCATCGTTCGTTGAGCGTTCCGACCGCTGTCCAGAGGCGACGAGTCTCGTCGTCCTGCGCGGCCGTGTGCTCGGCGGATTCGTGGACCGGAAGGTGCGGTTCGAGCGACTCGGACTCCGTCGCATCGGCTCGCCGATGCTGTTTTCCGACCCGCCACGCCTCACGGCGTGCGCACATCGTGAGCCACCCCGACACCGCGAGGGGGTCGTTGATGGTCTCGTGACGGCGTACGAGCGTCAGCCAGGTCGTCTGAACGACGTCCTGCGCGAGGGCATGGTCGAGTCCGTACGCCCTCACGACGTGCCATAGCGGCGGCGTCATCAGGCGGACGAGTTCGTCCATCGCGCGGCTGTCACCCTCGCGCCACCGCACGAAAAGTGCGGCGGCACGCTCCCATCGCGCCGGCTCCACGGAGTCGACGGATGGCTCGGCGCCCGGTTGCGTCATAGCGCCCATTCTGTCCACACCATGCCCGAGCGCGATAGTGCGGGTTTGATACACGGATGCCGGGTCGATACCCACGGTTTCGGGCGTCTCCCAGCTTCGCCGGACGGCGACCTAGACTGCGTGCATGACGTCCGCGCCGCTGCTCTATGTGTGCGTGCGCCCGCAGCTGGGCGCGGCCGCCGCCGAGTATGAGTCGTTCCGCTCCGCGACGCACCTCGAGGAGGCCCGTCTCGACCATCACGACCTGGTGCGCGAGCCGCTCCCCGACGACGTGTTCGAGCGCTACGCCGGGTTCCTGGTGGGCGGGAGCCCGTTCAACGTCACGGACCCCGAATCGACCAAGACGGACGCGCAGCGGCGCCTCGAGGCCGACCTGGCGCGCATCGCCGAGCGCACCGCGTCCGGCGACGGGCCGGCAGCTCTCTTCACCTGCTACGGCATCGGCATCGCGACCCGGGCCCTCGGCGGCGCGGTGAGCCGCGCGTTCCCCGAAGACACGGGTCCGGTCGCGGTCCAGCTCACCAAGCAAGCCTCGGGCGACCCGCTGTTCGGCGCACTCGCGGACCGCTTCACGGCGCTCACCGCCCACAAGGAGGGCACGGAGAGCCTCCCGCCGGGGGCGGTCCTGCTGGCGCGCAACGACGGATGCCCCGTCCAGGCGTATCGCGTGGGCGACCGGCTGTATGCGACCCAGTTCCACCCCGAGCCGACGACGAAGGCGTTCACCGAGCGCATGGCCGTATACCGCGACGACGGCTACTTCGATTCGGCGGACTACCACGCGATCGCCGGGCGGGTGCTGGCAGCATCCGTCACGGAGCCGGCACGCCTGCTGCGCGCGTTCGCCGAGCGCTTCGCGGCCGCCTGAGTCACACCTCGGCGTTGCGCACCGCGGTCAGCTCGCGTGCCACGGTGCCGATCAGCGCCGTACCGAGGATCACGGCGGCGACGACGATCGCCGTCACGCCGATGGCGGTGCTGTGCGGCTCGCCCTCGAGGCGGCCGACTCCGAGCCAGATCAGCCCCCACGCGATGGCGAGTGCGGGTGCGAGGCGCCAGTGGCTCGCGATCTCGATCCCCAGTCCGACGACGGCGACGAGGACCAGCGCGACGACGCCCCACAGATCCGCGGAGGCCGCCCACTCCGGCGAGCCGATCGACGTCAGCCACGCCGCGATGTTCGCGACGGTGGCGAGCGTCACCCAGCCCAGGTGCAGCCCCGTGACGCCGTCCACGAGCAGCCGGTCGGCCCAGCCGTCGGCGGGCTCGATGACCGTGCGGCTGAACGTGACGCCGAGGAGGGCGAGCAGGACGATGATCGCGAGCACCGTGAGGGCGAGCGAGCCGAACTGCGCCGTCACGAGCCACAGCCCGTTGAGCGCCATCGTGCCCGCGATGAGGTAGCCGAGTGTCCGCTGGCGCTCGCTGCCGCGCTGACGGGGCAGCGCCTGCCAGATCGTGTACGCGAGCAGGCCGACGTAGATCGCGGTCCAGATCGAGAACGCCGGCCGCGCCGGGGCGAGGTACGAGCCGTCCTGGTCGAGCGCGCCGTCCTGCAGGTCCTGCACCGGTGTGCCGCCGAACAGCCCGGTGCCGACCATCGCGGCCACGATCATGAAGCAGAACGCGCTGATGACGATGATCTGCCGGGCGAGGTCCTTGGCGGTCATGCTCACACGGTAGAGCGCGCGTCGCCGCTGGGCGAGGGCTCTTGACACCGGATCCCGCGGCGGATAACGGCCGGTCTCACGCCCCGCGCGGCGGGTCGAGCAGCAGTGCGATCCGCTCCGAGAGGTAGGCCTCGAGCGGGATGAGTCCCCCCGCGGCGCTCCACCTCACACTGGGCACGCCCTCGGCGGAGAACAGCGGGGCGGATGCCTCGCCCCTGTCGACGGCGCCGGGCTCCAGCATCCGCCATCCGATGTGCACGGTCTCGCCCTCCGCGAAGCCGCCGCGGCGTGCGGCGGCGGCGAGCTCGGCGCGGTGCCGCTGCGCTTCGGCAGTGTAGCCACGACGCGCCTCCTGGCGGGCCCGGAGGATGTCGCCGGTCGCGAAGACGGCGTCGTCGGCGAGGAGGAGCACGCCGAGATGCCACGCGCCGCCGCGCCGCTCGATGCGCGGGGCGCGCGCGACACCCAGGAAGCGCTTGGGCACGACGAGTTCGCCGAGAGCCTCGCGGGGGGCGTCGGCGAGGCGGGACCGTGCCGCGTCGAGAAGATCGAGGGTGCTCACGCCATGTCGTCCTGGAGCGACGGGTTCGCCTTCAGCCGCTCGCCGCGCAGCGCCATGCCGATGAGGGGGAAGACCAGCACCGACAGCATGCCGCCCGCGACGAGCACGGTCTGCTGGGTCGTGTCGAGGATCTTCTCGTCCACGCCGATCTGCGTCACGGCGACGATGATCGGGAGGCCGGTCGCGCCCAGGAGCGCGATCGACAGGCGCTCGCGGCGGGACGACCCCTCGGGCGCGGCGAGCGTCGACGGCAGCCCGCGGACGACGAACAGCGCGACGAGCACGACGGGGACGAGCCAGAACAGCACCGGGTCGTCGAGCAGCCCTTGCAGGTCGAACGTGATGCCGGTGTAGATGAAGAAGATCGGCACGAGGAAGCCGAACGCGACACCCTCGATCTTGCTCTCCACGGCGTGACGGTCATGCTCGGAGGCATCCCGCATGAGCAGGCGCCAGATGATGCCGGCGGTGAAGGCGCCGAGCAGCATGTCGAGGTCGAGCACGACGCTGAGCGCGACGAGGGCGGCGAGGATCACGAACACCACGCGGATCGCGAACTGCCCCGAGGTGTGAAGTGTCGAGCTCACGAACGAGTGCATCGCACCGCGCGGCACCCGGAACGCGAGCCAGATCGCGAGCGCGGCGAACACGGCGAACAGCACGAGCACGATCGTGGAGAGGCCTGGTTCACGCCCGCCGAGGAAGACCGAGATCGCGATGAGCGGCCCGAATTCGCCGATGGCGCCGATGGCGCCGACGGCCAGGCCGAACGGCGTGCGCAGTTCGTGGGCATCGCGCAGGATCGGCAGCAGCGTGCCGAGCGCCGTCGAGCACAGGGCGATGCCGATCACGATCGCGGCCTCGCCCGGGGCGAGCAGCCAGCCGGCCGCGACGCCGGCGGCGAGGCTGATGATCCACCCGAGCGACGCACGCCGTCCGAGGCGGCCGCGGAACGACCCGAACTCGATCTCGGTGCCGGCGACGAAGAACAGCATCGCCAGGCCGAAGTTCGCCAGCAGGTCGACGAAGTCGCTGGGTCCGGTCCACCCCAGCACGGCCGGGCCGATCAGGATGCCGAGCACCAGCTCGAACACCACGACCGGCACGCGCACCCAGTGGCCGAGCCCTCGCGCCAGCAGCGGCGCGAGCACGGCCATCAGCGGGATCAGCAGGAGCGTCGCGGGTGTGAGACCGTCCACGCGAACAGACTAGCCAGCCGAGGTCACCTGGCGGAGACCTCGGCGAGCCAGCGGAGCATCGCCGGCAGCGCCAGGTAGGCCACGGTGCCGTGGTCCGCGAACGGGATCTCGTGGTAGGTCACGTCCATGCCCAGCTCGGCCTCGTGCTGCGCGAACGCGGTGGTGTCGGACGGCACCACGAGCTCATCCGAGAGCCCCTGCGCCAGGAACAGCGGCGCGTCGAACGCCTCCGCCCCCGCGGAGTTCTGCTCGAGCAGGCTCGCCCAGGGCTCGGTGGTCGTGGGGTCGCTCATCGTGAAGTCGCCGACGAGCGGCTGGCCGATCTCGTGCAGCGTCGAGATGTTCGACAGCAGGCACAGCTCGTTCATCCGCGGGACGATCTCGCGGGCGGCAGGGGTGAGGATGCCGTCGACGGGAGCCTGCGGGTACACGTCCGCGTACGCGGTGAAGGCGTACGAGCCGATCGTGACGCCCGAGATGTCGTCGAGATGGGCACTCATGAGCCCGGGGAGATCGGCGGCGGGCGCGGCGGCGGCGACGGCCACGACGTTGAGCTCCGGCGCGTAATCGGCCGCCTGCTGCGCGGCGAACAGCACGGCCTGGCCGCCCTGCGAATGCCCCCAGAGCACGACCCTCTCGCTCGCGCGGGTCTCGACGATCGCCCGGGCGGCGCGCACGGCATCGAGCACCGCGTTGCCGCCGGTCACCCCGACGAGGTACGAGTCTGTGCCGGACGTGCCCATGCCGACGTAGTCGGTCGCGACGACGGCGTAGCCGCGGTTCAGCAGGAACCGCAGCCCCTCGATGCCGACGAAGGGGTCGAACCCGTACGACGGGGCGCAGTCGCGCGCGGCCCCGGTCGTGGGGTGACCCCACGACACCACGGTGCGCCCACCGGGCGGTGCGGGCACCAGCGGCACGACCAGCACGCCGGTCGCGACCGCGGGCTCGCCGTGCACGTCCGTGGTGCGGTACATGATGCGCCAGGCCCGGCTCGCGAGCGGGGCGCCGAGGAGCGCATCGGCCTTCACCAGCGCGCCGGGTTCGCCGCCGGCGGCGTCGTCGGGCTGGACGTAGAACTCGTCGATGCCCGGACGCTCCAGCGCGTCCCCGACGATCCGCAGCTCCTCCGCGGCCACCACTCCGCCCACGACTGCCAGCGTCGCCGCCATGAAGGCGATGACGAAGCGGTGGCGGCGCGCGCGACGCGTCGAGGTCCCCATTGCTGCGACGTTATCGCGTCGCGCCCCGCACGCACGATCCGGCGCGCCCCCTTCCCGGGTGGCGCCGGATCAGCGATGGCGCGCCCGCAGGCTGCTCAGTGTTCCAGCTGCCGCTCGGGCGGTGTGAGCTCGGCCCGGTTGCGCTGGTGGCCGATGAGCGCGAAGATCACGCCGCCGATGAGCCAGGCGATCAGGATGGTCCATTGCGCCCAGGTCGAGGCGTCCGGGAAGTACATCACCGATCGCAGCAGGTTCGCCGATGCCCCCGGGACGAAGAACTGGCCCACGGCGCCCCACGGCTCGGGAAGGAACTGCGGCGGCAGCGCGGCACCCGCGATCGGGTTGGCGATGAACATCGTGATGACCGCGCCGACGGCGATGCCGGGAGGGCCCATCAGCGCGGCGAGCCCGACGATGAGCGCCGATGTCGCCGTCACACCCAGGCCCAGCACGGCCGCGTTGAGCAGCCAGTCCCCGGTGAGGATGCCGAACCAGGTCTGCATCACGAGCGCGATCAGGGCGCCGGCGGCGAGGCCGAAGACGACCAGCCCCACCAGGCGGCGCACGACCCCCTGCACGAGCAGCGTCAGCAGGATGCCGCCGAGCATGCCACCCAGCACCATCGGGAAGACGGATGCCCCGAGCCCGGCGCCCGTGCTGTCGCCGTCGGCCAGCGGCACGACGTCCGTGACGGTGACCGTGGGGATCACCGGCGCAGCGCCCGCGGCGCCGTCGGGCAGCTGCGGCATCTGCCCCGACTTCAGCGCTCCGACGATCGCGGTGAGCTGGTCGGTCAGCGCGGTCTTGGCGGCCGTGTCGATCTGCGACTGCAGCTGCGTGGCGACGGCGCGCAGCGCCTGCGCGGCGACGGGGCTCGCCGCCGTCGCGATGAGCACCTCGGGCTCGTCGCCCAGCAGGATCGCGCCGTACAGCGCACGGGACTCGATCTGCGACACCGCGTCGTCGCGCGAATCGACCTCGTGGAGGTCGAACGGCGCGGGGTCCTGTTCGGCGAGCTTGTCCTCGACGGCGGTCACGGCCTCGGCGGGTCCTGAGATGCCGACCGGCAGGTTCTGCGGCTGCGAGGTGGCTGCGGGCCACACGAACGCCATCACGATGACGGCGACGATCAACGAGCCGAGCAGTCCGAACAGCGCGGCGACACCCCACTTCGTGGGGCGTGCGGGCGCGGCATCCACCGATGCTGCGTCACGGTGAGCGTTCATCGCGTCCTCCTAAAAAGAATGGTGATTCTCTTTGCGAGAATAACAGAATCGGTATTCTGTTTCCATGCCCAAGGTGTCGGAGGAGTACCGCGAGGCCCGCCGCGAGAAGATCGCCCAGGCAGCGCTGCGCGTGCTGGAGCGGAACGGAGTGCGCGACACGTCCATCGCCGACATCGTCGCCGAGTCGGGCCTGTCGACCGGTGCGATCTACTCGCACTTCACGAACAAGGCCGAACTCGCCCGGTACGTCGTGGGTCGCTACCTGCTCCCCCGCATCGACGCCCTCGAAGACGCCGGGCAGCGTGGCCAGATGGTGACGCCGCGGCAGGCGCTTCAGGGCATGCTCTCGATGTTCGCGGAAGTGGGGCTGTCGCCCTCGCTCATCCTGCAGTTCTGGGGCGAGGCGATGGTCGAGCCCGGCGTCCACGACGAGATGCTGCGCACCGCCGGACGCCTGCGAGCCTCACTCGCCCTCGCGATCGGACCGTGGGCGCGCTCACGAACGACGGACGAGACGGATGCCGCGGCCCTCGCCGCAGCGACCGCGCGCTCGATCGCCGCTCTCGCGCAGGGGTACATCGCCAACAGCGCGGTCTTCGGGCCCCGCACCGTCGACGACTACCTCGAGAGCGCCGCCGCCGTCCTCGCGAGCTGACCCGCCTCCTCCAGACCGGGCTCAAGAACCTCGTTCGTTCGTCACGTATGTACGCGGAACGGGCCGCTCGGCGTACATCTGTGACGAACGAACAGGGGGTGTGGCGTCAGACCGGGTGGACGCCGGTGTCGGGACCACGCGGGGTGGCAGCACCCGGAGCCGTCTCCGCGGGAGCGGGGACCGCGGTGATCTCCCGCACCGCCACGGGCGCCGTCTGGCCCGCGCTGCCGCCCCGGATCTGCCGGTGGAGGCGCTCCATGCGGGCGTCGAGCTCGGCGGCGGTCTCGGCCGCGTCCCTGAGGCTCTCGAGCAGCTCGTCGGGCACGCGCGTGGCGTACTTGTAGTAGATCTTGTGCTCGAGGCTCGCCCAGAAGTCCATCGCGATGGTGCGGAACTGCACCTCGACGGGCACCTCGATGCGCCCGGTCGAGAGGAACACGGGCACCTCGAGGATGGCGTGCAGGCTCTTGTATCCGTTGGACTTCGGCGCCGCGATGTAGTCCTTCACCTGGAGCACGCGCACGTCGTCTTGGGCGGTCAGCAGGTCGAAGAGGCGGTACACGTCGGCGGTGAAGCTGCACGTGATGCGGATGCCCGCGATGTCGGTGATGTTCCGGCGGATCGACGCGAAGTCCCCGTCGATGCCCTTGCGCTGCACCTTCTCGACGAGGCTGTCGGGCGACTTGACGCGGCTCGAGACGTGCTCGATGGGGTTGTAGTCGTGCGTCAGCAGGAACTCGTCGCGCAGGATGCCGATCTTCGTCTCGACCTCCTGCAGGCCGAAACGGTACTCCATCATGAAGCGCTGCAGCTCGTCCCTCAGCTCCCTCAGCTCGCTCGGGGAGACGGTGATCTCACCCTCGTCGGACGCCGTCGCGGGCACCAGTGGTGCGGGAGTCGCCATGCCGTTCACGCTAGGCGGCGGTTCTACGAGAGTCCTGAGAGGAGCGGATGCTGCGCCCCTGCGTGCCCTCGACCACGGGGACTCACGCGTCGTCGAGGGCGCGCTGCGCGCGCTCGGATGCCTGGGCGGCGTCGCGGGACTTGGCGGCGGCTTCGGAGCGCTCCTGCTCCACGGTGTCGAGCTTCTCGACGGCGGCGCGCTCGTCGCCCTCGAGGGCGGCGAGGTCGCGACGCAGGTCGTCGATGCGCTCCCGCACGTGGTCGACCCGCTCCTGCGCCTTCGCGCGGCGCGCGTCGACACGGGCGAGCTCGCGCTCGGCCTCGTTCGCGAGTCGCTCGGCCTCCCGCGCCGCCTTCTCGGCGGCCTTGCGCGCGCGCCGGTCGGCCAGGTCGTCGCGCGGCGGCGGCGCCACGGCTCCCGGAAGGGACCCTCCGACCGAGTCGGCCAGCGTCGAGGGGTCGATGTCTCCGGCCTCGAGCGGCTTGACGAGCCGGGCCGTGAGGACGGCGGCCGCGGCCGCAGCATCCATCACCGCCGCATTGATGGTCTTCTCGACGTCGTCGCGCGCGGCGGCGCTCAGCGTGCTGCCGGCCTCTTCGGCGAGGCCGATCGCCTGCTTGGCAAGGGCGGCGACCAGCTGGCGGCGCTGTCGGCCGAGGCGCGACAGTTCAGCCGCGTCGAGGTCGTCCTGCGCTTCGCGCAGGGCCGCCGCCAGCTCGACCGCGTCGGCCAGCTGCCCGTCCCGCGCGAGGAGGTTCACCGCCCAGGCGGAGACGGTGGGCTTGCGCAGGGCCTTGAGCCGCTTGGCGAGCGCCGGCGCCGCAAGTCCTGCGCGCGCGTTGCGAGCGGCCGTGAACTCCGCCGGAGGCACGGCGTACAGCTCTGCGGCGAGCGCGTCGAGCTGGGCGGCTCCGTCGGCGTCGGCATCCATGCGCCCATTGTGCCGCCCCGCGGTCGCAGCGTCGCGTCAGCGCTGCCCCCTTCGTTCGTTCGTCACAGATGTACGCGTCCGGGGCGGATCGGCGTACATCTGTGACGAACGAACATCAGGGGACTCGGGTCAGACGATCTCGTAGAAGCGCCAGAGGCCGAACTCGGGGACGAGGACGCGGATGTCGCTCCACCCGGCCGACCGCGCGTAGGCGCGCAGCGTCGAGGGACGCATCACGGTGCCCGTGCCGGCGCTCGGCGTGTGCGACCTGCCGTCGGGCAGGCACACGAAGAGGCTGAACCCGTAGAGCAGCCGCTCGAGGTCGCTCGCGTTCGCGGCGAAGCGCTCTTCGGCAGCCTCGTCCATGATCACGACCATCCCGTCGTCGCCCACCGCGCCGCGGGCCGCCGCGAGGACCTCCACGGGATGAGGCATGTCGTGCAGGCACTCGAACGCGAAGACCGCATCGAACGGGCCGTGCTCGGCGACGAGCGCTGCATCGCACAGCAGGAAGTCGACGCGATCGGCGACGCCGGCCTCGACGGCGTTGCGCCGGGCCGCCTCGACCGAGGCCTCGTCGATATCGAAGCCGACGGCGCGAAGGTGCGGGTACGCCTTGGCCAGCGCGATCGTCGACCAGCCGCCTCCGAAGCCGAGGTCGGCGATCCGCGCGTCGGGACGCCGCAGGACGGTGTCGAGCCGCTCGATGCCCTGGAAGAGCGAGGGCAGGTCGTCGAACCACGGCCGGTTCATGTCCGCCTGCGCCTCGCGGGCGTGCCGGCCGAGCTGCTCCCAGCTGACTCCGCCGCCCGTGCGGTACGCCTCGAGGAGGGCGTCGATCTGCATCCCCGATGCCGCGCCCATCCGTGCCAGGGGCTCGAGGTACTGCCGGCTGCCGCGGTCGAGCAGGACTTCGGCGACGCCCGGCGCGAGCCGGAATCGCCGGGTCGCGGCATCCTCGTCCTCGTCCTCGTCCGCGAGCAGGATGCCGCTCGCGGCCTGCTGCTCGAGCCACTCGCGGGCGTAGCGGGCGTCCGTGTGCGTGCGGCCGGCGAGCTCGTCTGCCGTGAGGCCATCGGTCCGCGCGAGCTCGGCGTACCAGCCGAGCTGCGAGCCGAGGTGCACGGCCATGAGATCGAACCAGCCGAGCGTGGCGTCCATGATCCGATCGGCGAACGCGGCCGTGGGGTCCTCGGTGTGAGCGGTGGTCTCGATCGCGGTGGCGGTGATCGTCGTGGACATCGTCGTCTCCTTCATGAGTGGTCCGTCGATTGCCTGGACACGACGCTACGGACCGGGAGCCGGCCGTCGCGTCCGCAGAACCGCGCAGATTCCGCGCACGCCACTGCACCATTCGATGCAGGAGCCGTGCGCCGGGCAACCTGCCGTCACCGCGCGCGCCTGCCGGAATGTTCGTGCCACCACGCGGCCGCCGCGGTGCGCGAGCCGACGCCGAGCTTCACGTAGACGTTCGCGAGGTGCCTGCTCACGGTCTTCTCGCTGATGAAGAGCTCGTCCGCGATCTGCTTGTTGGCCTTGCCCCGCGCGACGAGCTCCACGATCTCGCGCTCGCGGGAGGTCAACGGTCCGCTCTCCGCACCCGGGGCCGTCGCCGCCCGCACGACCACCGGCGGAGCGCCGAGCCGTCCGAGGATCACGCCGGCGTCTTCGCGCAGCCGGCCGGCGAGCGCCGCGTCGCCGCGCAGCTCGTGCGCGGTGGCGAGCCAGCTCAGGACGCTCGCCTGCTCCCACGGCTGCCGCAGCGTCCGGAAGAGGTCGAGGGCGGCGTGCAGCCGGCCGATCGCACCTTCGACGTCGCCGGCGTACACCGCGGTCATGCCGTGCGCGTGCGCCGCCCAGGCGCGGAACCCGTCGCTGCCGAAGTCCCGGGCGTCCGCGTCGAGCTCCTCGAGCAGTCGCCGCGCGTCCTGGGTCCGGCCGGTCGCGAGGGCGATCTCGACACCGGGGCGCAGCAGGCGCGCACGGGCCATCCGGTCGCGAAGCCCGAGCGAGGCCGTGATCATCGCCGCGGCGCGCTCGGTGTCGCCCTCCGCGAGCACCAGCAGCGCCTCGCCCGGCACCGGGTCGATGCCGGCCTCGCTGGCGCGCCGGTAAGCCTCCCGCGCTCCGGCGGCGTCGCCGCGCAGCCGGCGGATCTCGCCCAGCTGGTTCCATCCTTCGCCGGCAACCCATGGATGGTCGGAAGCGAGATCGTCGCACGCGCGCTGCAGCGCCGCCTCGGCAGCATCCCACTCCCCGCTCGCCGACTGCAGTTCGAGGCGGTGCACGCGGCATACGCCGGCGTAGACGACGTCCGCGCCCCGTGACGCGCACCACGCTTCGGTGGCGCGGGTCCAGTCAGCCATCCGGCGGAAGTCGGCGAGCTCGTGGCACACATGGATCGTGGTGCACAGGACGTCGCCCGCCCACTCCGCCTCGAGCTCGTCCGAGACCACGCACAGCATCGCCTCGTCGAGTTGCGCGAATCCCTCTGCGGTGGCCCCTGCCCGGATCGCGGCCATCCCCGCCACAACCGCGCTCAGTGCCGACACGGCCGGCTGGCGGAGCGCTGCCGCGAGCTCCCGCATGCGCGACACGCTCTCGGCAGGCCACAGCAGTCCGGTGTCGTCGAGGTCCATGCACGCCGTGAGGTAGACGTCGTACGCGTGTCCCCGCCCGTCGGGCAGCTCCGCCAGGATCCGGCGCGCGCGCCGGTTCCAGGCGCGCCCGACGGTGTGCTGGCCGCGCGTCAGCAGCACCAGCGAGGACACCATGGCCACCTCGGCCGCGCCCATCTCGTCGCCCTCGTCGGCCAGCACGCGGAAGGCGCGCTCGAGGTGCTCGAGGCAGGCTTCCTGCCGCCCGAGCCACCACTCGCACGAGGCGAGCGCGCGCAGGTCGGCACCGGTGGCCGCGACATCGCGGCGGGCCCCCTCGAACGCCTCCCGCGCCGTCTCCCAGTCACCGGACCGATATGCCGTCCGCGCCCGCTCGAGCGCGGCGACCGTGTCCGCCATGCGGGAATGGTACCGCCGTAGCCGCGTCGTGTCCGGGACTCGGCCCGCGGGTCTGCCGCGGGTCAGGTCGCGAGAACGGATGCCGCCTGCCGGGCAGCGCCGAGAGCCACGTACTCGCCCGGCTCGGGCACCTCGACCGGCAGCCCCAGCACGACGGGCGCGATCTCGCGCACCGCCTGGGACTGCGCGCCGCCGCCGACGAGCAGCGCGCGCTCGAGCGGCACGCCGAGGCCGCGCAGCGCCTCGAGTCCCGCGGCGAGCCCCGACAGCATGCCCTCGACCGCGGCGCGCGCGAGGTTCTCGCGCGTCGTCGAGGCGAGCGTCATGCCGGTGAGCGACGCGGTCGCGTCGGGGAGGTTCGGGGTGCGCTCGCCCTCGAAGTAGGGCACCAGCGCGAGACCGGCGGCGCCAGGCTCGGCGGCCAGCGCCAGCCGCGACAGCTCGCCGTGGTCGACGCCCAGCACCCGCCCGATGGCGTCGAGCACGCGTGCGGCGTTGAGCGTCGCGACGAGCGGCAGGAACCGGCCCGTGCAGTCCGCGAACCCGGCGACGGTGCCGGTGGGGTCGATCGTGCGCTCCTCGCTCACCGCGAACACGGTTCCGCTCGTGCCGATCGACACGACGACGTCTCCGGGACCCGCCCCGAGCCCCAGCGCTGCGCCCGCGTTGTCGCCGGCGCCGCCGCCGACACGTCGGCCCGCAGCATCCGTCACCCACTCATCTGGCCCCAGCACGCGCGGGAGCACGGCGTCGTGGCCGAGCGCCGCGACGAGGAGGTCGCGGTCGTAGTCGCCGGTGGCGGGGTTCCAGTAGCCGGTCCCCGAGGCGTCGGAGCGATCGGTGACGAGCTCGTCGAGCACAGGTCCACGCGGCGACTCGCCCTCGGGCCCGAAGCCGCGCAGCCGCCAGGTCAGCCAGTCGTGCGGGAGGGCGACCGCGGCGACCCGCGCCGCGTTGTCGGGCTCGTGGTCGCGCAGCCAGCGGAGCTTGGTGATCGTGAAGGATGCCACCGGCACCAGGCCCGTCCGGCGCGCGAGCTCGTCGGCGCCGAACTCGGCGGTGAGGTCGGCCGCGGCCTGCGCCGAGCGGGTGTCGTTCCACAGCAGCGCATCGCGGATCACCCGACCCTCGGCGTCGAGCGCGACCATGCCGTGCTGCTGCCCGCCGATCGCCCACGCCTCGACGTCGTCGAGTCCGCCCGCATCGGCGATGGCCGCCTGCAGCGCGGTCCACCACGCCTCGGGATCGACGGACGTGCCGTCGGGGTGCGACGCGCGCCCCTGCCGCACGACGGCCCGGGTCGCAGCATCCGTGATCACGACCTTGCACGACTGCGTCGACGTGTCGACTCCCATGACGAGGCTCATGTGCGCTCCTTCACGCGTTTCCTCTCCCGCGAGACTTCAGTGGAGCGCCGAGACCGCAGCGATTGCATGCAGTCTCGGCGCCCCGATGGAGTCTCGCGGGAGCGGGGATGGTGTCAGGGACCGGCGGGTCAGCCGCGGGCGGCGAGCAGGTGCTCGGTCGCGAGCTGCTGGAGGCGGACGAAGCCGAAGCCCTTGCCGCCCAAGTACGCGTCGGCGTCGAAGTCCTCGTACGCCGAGCGGTCGGCGAGGAAGTCGTCGTACGACTCGCCCTCGTTGAGCGTCGGCACCGAGAGCTCGTCGACCTTGGCGGCGGCCAGCGCCTCCTGCACCTCGGGGTCGGCGCGGAAGGCCGCGGCGCGCTCCTTGAGCAGGAGGTACGTGCGCATGTTCGCGGCGGCCGAGTCCCACACGCCGGTCTCGTCCTCGGTGCGCGAGGGCTTGTAGTCGAAGTGGCGCGGGCCGTCATAGGCCGGCACGCCGCCGGGGCCGCCGTTCTCGAGCAGGTCGACGAGCGCGAACGCGTTGTGCAGGTCGCCGTGGCCGAAGACGAGGTCCTGGTCGTACTTGATGCCGCGCTGGCCGTTGAGGTCGATGTGGAAGAGCTTGCCGTGGTACAGCGCCTGCGCGATGCCGGCGGCGAAGTTGAGGCCCGCCATCTGCTCGTGGCCGACCTCGGGGTTGAGGCCGACGAGCTCGGGGCGCTCGAGCGAGTCGATGAAGGCGATCGCGTGACCGAGCGTCGGAAGCAGGATGTCGCCGCGGGGCTCGTTGGGCTTCGGCTCGATGGCGAAGCGGATGTCGTAGCCCTTGTCGGTGACGTAGTCGCCGAGGAGGTTCACGGCCTCGCGGTAGCGCTCGAGCGCGGCGCGGATGTCCTTGGCGGAGTCGTACTCGGCACCCTCGCGCCCGCCCCACATGACGAACGTCTTCGCTCCGAGCTCGGCGCCGAGGTCGAGCTGGCGGAACACCTTGCGCAGCGCGAACCGACGCACGTCGCGGTCGTTCGACGTGAAGCCGCCGTCCTTGAAGACGGGGGCCGAGAACAGGTTCGTGGTGACCATCGGCACGATGAGGCCGGTGTCGTCGAGCGCTCCCTTGAGCCGGTCGATCTGCGTCTGGCGCTCCGCATCCGTCGATCCGAACGCGAACAGGTCGTCGTCGTGGAAGGTGAGACCATACGCGCCGAGCTCGGCGAGCTTCTCGACGGCGTGCACGACGTCGAGGTGGTTGCGGGTCGGCCCGCCGAAGGGGTCGGTGCCGTTGTAGCCGATGGTCCAGAGGCCGAACGAGAACTTGTCGGCACGGGTGGGGGTGGGCATGACGCTCCTTTGCGAGAAATGTTGCTGAAGACAACCTATACCACAACGGATGCCTCGTCCAGCACGCGACGCGATGCTCCGGCATCCGTTTCTCACCGCGCATCGACCCTTGACCACCCGGGACTCCACCCCTACGTTAACGTTTACATCGGTGCGATAACGTTTACATCCGCCGAGCAGATTCAAGGGAGAACTGTGAGAAAGACAGTGTCGTTACTCGCGGCCGCAGGCCTGGTGGGCGCCGGCTTCGCCGCCGCCCCCGCTGCCTCGGCCGTCGTCACCACCGGGATCGACCTGCAGCCGGAGAGCGTCCAGCAGACGATCGACGGCTTCGGCTACTCGGCCGCCTTCCAGCGGACCCACCGCCTCAACCTCCTCTCCGACGAGAAGAAGGCGGAGGCCGTCGAACTGCTCCTCGGCGACTCAGGCGTGGACCCGTCCATCCTGCGCCTCGGCATCGGTGGGCAGTCGACGCCGCCGTACGACTGGATGCTCTCCATCCAGCCGACCGACCCGGGCGGCCCGACGGCGGCGCCGGACTACCAGTGGGACGGCTACGACAACGGGCAGGTGTGGTTCGCGCAGGCCGCTGAGGCGGCCGGCGTGGAGTACATCTACGGCAACGCGTGGACGGCACCCGGGTACATGAAGAGCAACGGCAACGCGGCTTCCGGCGGCGTGCTGTGCGGCCTGTCGGGCACCAGCTGCGCCAGCGGCGACTGGACCACGGCGTACGCCGACTACCTCGTGGCCTGGGCGGACTTCTACAAGCAGGAAGGCGTCGAGATCGACGGCCTGGCCTTCACGAACGAGCCGGACTACACGTCGAGCTACGAGTCGATGCGGTTCACTCCGACGCAAGCCGTCGAGTTCACCAAGAAGTTCGGTCCCATCGCGGATGCCGCCGGGTACGACGTGCTCTGCTGCGAGTCGTTCGGCTGGAATCAGGGCAAGAACTATCACGCGGCGATCCGGGGCGACTCGGAAGCCAGCAAGTGGGTCGACACCCTCACCGCGCACTCGTACGCGAGCCGTTCGGACTCGCCGTACGAGACGGACGGGTCGCTGTGGATGTCGGAATGGGCCTCGTCGTCCAGCGGGACGTTCAACGCGAACTGGGACAGCGCGAGCCCGCTGCAGACGGACGGAATCCAGATGGCCGACCACATGATGGACTCGCTCACGAAGGCCAACGTCACCGGCTACCTCTGGTGGCTCGGCGTGAGCCAGGGCGGCTCCGTCTCGCTCATGGTGGTCGACGTCGACAACGACACCTACCAGGTGTCTTCGCGCCTGTACGGCATGGCCGCCTTCAGCCGTTTCGTGCGGCCGGACGCCGTGCGGTTCGACGCCGTGCACGCCATTGCGGGACTCAAGGTGGCGGCGTTCGACAACGCCGACGGCTCGCGGGTGGTGCAGCTCCTCAACAGCAGCACCGCACCCGTCACCACCGACATCGACCTGGACGCGCAGCCGACGGCCTACCTGAACGATCAGACCCACCAGCTGGCCGCGGTCGAAGGGATCGCCACCACCGTCGACGGGAAGACCGACCTCGTCCTCCCCGCCCGCTCGCTCGTGACCCTGGTCGTCGAGCCGGGCGACGAGGGCACCGGCATCCCGATCGAGGCCACCGTGCCGGAGCCCACCGAGCCCGGCTCGCTGTCACTGACGGTCGCGGATTACGGCGACGGCGTCGTCCTCTCCGAGGCCGGCAACGCCGGCGACCGCCTGCGCTTCACGGGCGCGCTCCCCGCGGTGACCGTCACGGACTCGCGGAACGCCGGACAGGCCGGCAGCGGCGGCTGGTCGGTCTCCGGCCAGTCGACCGACTTCACGGCGGGCACGACTGTGCTGGATGCGGGGCACCTCGGCTGGAACCCCAAGCTCGTGACACCGCGCAGCGGCGTCACGGCGGGGGCCGCGGTCGCACCTCTCCTCGCCGGCGGGGAGGGTCTGGCCGACCCGCACCTGCTCGGCGAGGCGACCGGGGAGGGACGGTTCGGTTCCACGGAACTGGGCGCCGACCTCTCGCTCGAGGTGCCGGTGGACACCGCACCCGGCACCTACAAGGGCACCCTCGCGATCACCCTCTTCCCCGAGGACTGATCGGGCGCCCGACACCAGCGGCCGGCCCGGGGGCCCCCGCCCGCCCCCCCCCCACGACACAGGAACACCCCCGGAAATCTGTGTGTTATAAAAAAAAACCACCCCCCCCCACCGTAAAAAAACAAGGGTT